>JBEVFK010000033.1:0-38888 GCA_040512325.1 Mycobacterium sp.
GTAATCAGCATTTCGGACCGATGAACTCGTCGAGGCGTGCGGTGTCGGCCTTGCGGTAGACCGCGATCATGTATCGGCTGTTCTGCGTCCAGTGAATGCCCAGCAGGTCGAGTGCCCAGCAGAACAAGGCCCGGATGTCCACGGAGTGATTGGTGAAGTGGTAGCGGACGCTGGCCACGCCGCGGTCATTGGCGACGACGCGACAACCGTCGCTTTCGATGAGCCCCCGGACGAAGTGCTTCGGTTCCTGTCTGACGATGGCCTCTTGCCAGGGTTCGAGTCCGATCGGGCGCAGGTGTTGAGGCCAGAGCCGTGTTGGGGGAGCAAGCAGGGCCAATGAGTGGAGTACAAGTAGACGTCGACGCATCGAGAACGACGCCGGACTATCCCAGCGTGCTGGGGGGCCATCACGGCGTCGATGGCCTTGCAGCAGCGTTGGATGATCGCGGGGTATTTGGCGTCGAGGGTGACTCTCAAACACCAAGTACGTGGGTGTTTCGATAGGCAGCCATCGCCCAGGTACATGGCGAGTAGATAGCCATAGGCCGCCGAAGGCAGCTCAGAGAAATCATGGACGCACGGCCCGGGGCGCTGCCTCCGCCGTTGGTCGAACTTTCGACGGCGCCAATCGAGGACCGTGCGCCTCGGGATGCCCGGATGCCGTGCGATCGCGCAGTCATTCATCCCCGTGGCGATGAGTTTGTGCACGGTTTCGTACTCTTCGTGAGACCGCATGACTCAACGTATTTGCGGGCACCGACAAATTGTTCCGCTGAGGAAGGCGGTACGATCACAGCGCTTGCGGGCGTGGCGAAATGGCAGACGCGCGGTCTTTAGGTGTCCGTGTCCGAAAGGACGTGGGGGTTCAAGTCCCTCCGCCCGCACTCTGAATGAAGCCCCGGAACTCGTTCCGGGGCTTCGTCATTTGGCGGCGTCACCGCACCCCCGGCTCAGGCGGCCGAGTCCTCAGCGTTGTGGTGATGAACCTGATTGCCGCCGCTGCGTTTCGCGCGGTACATCGCGGCGTCGGCATCGGCGGTCAGGCGTTGGATCAGAGCCTGCAGGCTCGCGTCGTCATTGGCGTCCAGCGGGGCGCAGGCGGTCCCGACGCTGGCGGTCACGCGTGCGGGTAGCGCGGCGATGGCATCGCAGATCTGTTGCGCAAGACGGGTCGGGTCGGACTCCGCCGACACATGCGCCACGAGGAACTCCTCGCCGCCGCTGCGCGCAATCACCGCCGATTTGTCGGTGCTGGCACGCAGTGCTTTGGCCACCCGGACCAGCGCTCGATCTCCGGCCGCATGGCCGTGCGTGTCGTTCAGTGTCTTGAAAGCGTCGAGATCGGTCAGGGCGATGGTGAGATAGCAGTCGCTGGACTCGCGGGCCACCAGCAGCCCGAGCGTCCGGTGTTCGAACGCGCGGCGGTTGTACAGACCGGTCAGCGGGTCCCGGTCGGAGTCCACCAGGTCGACGCTCAACGCGTTGACAAGTGCCCGGATGGCGAACGGCAGCGCGATGTTGACCTGCAGCACCAGCCACAGGTCGACCACGGCGAGGGCGAGATGCCCTGCTTGGGCCAGCTTGACGGCCTCGATCGAGCCGACGACGGCAGCGAAGGCGAAGTTGAACAGCACCAGCCGGGTGGTGTGAAAGAACGCGAGGTAGGCGCCGGTGGTTGCAAAGGCGATGCAACCGGTCAGCGATGCCAGCGGGTTGGGATGCGCCAGGCAGCCCAGGGCGACGCATACGACGGATACCAGGCCGAACGCCAACGACTGCGTTCGGGTCGGCCATCGCCAGATCCACAAAGCGGCGCCGGCCATGCCGCCGGTGAAGGCGACCCCCGACATGATCTCTGCTCCGGTGCCGGAAGGGCCGTCGGAGCTGAGCGACAACGTGATCAGGCTCAGGGCCATCGAGCTCGGGATCACCGCCATCATGATCCGTGCCGACGTGCTCATGCCGCGGGCATGGAGGTAGCCACTCAGCCAGTCGTAGTGTTCGGGCTGATGCCGGTAGGCACGCAGACCCGGGCTTGATAACCCCGCCATCGGTCTCCCTGGAGGCCGGCCGCCGGCGGCTATTTCTCAACCAGGGCAGCAAAGAACTCGACCATACCAAGGTCGGACGGGTGTGCTGGTCGAGTGCCTTGGTCCGCACCGTGACCAGAATCGGCAAACTGGCCGGCCGAGTCAGCTCGGTGTTGCTGAATCGACGGTGTCACGTCCGGCGAGGCGGTCATCCCAGACCCGGAGTACGTCAGCCGGGGTGCGCTGACTGGCCAGACTTCCGGCGATGTACGCCACCAGGCTGGCCGCCAGGCCGAAGTAGATGGGCTCATTGGCCAGCACGTCACCGACCACCACCATGGTGGTGAGGGTGACGACGGTGCCGGCAGCCATCGACCACAACGCACCCGTCCCGGTGGCGCGCTTCCAGAGGAAACCGCCGAGGATCGCCACCAGCAGGCCGCCCACCAGGATGTCGTAGGCGATGGTCAAGGCTGCGACCACATCGTTGAGTAGTGCGGCGATCACGATCACCGCGATACCGAGCACCACGACGTAGAGGCGGTCGGAGTGCACGTCCCGTTCGGCATCGGGGAGCTCCTGGGTATCGCCCCGGCCGACGAGCCGTTGCAGCAGGGGTTTGACGTCGGTGCGCGCCACGGTGGCCGTCGCGATCAGCGCCCCCGACGCGGTGGACATCATGGCGGCGACGGCCGCGGCCAGGACGATGCCGCTGATGCCGACCGGAAGGATGGTCTCGGCGATCTGGGCGTACACATCGTCGCTGACTTCGACTCCGGTCAGGAACGTGGAGGCGGCGGCGCCGATCAGGGCACCCGCGACACCGTAGAAGAGGCAATAGATCGCGGCTGCGGTACCACCCCATTTTGCGACGGTCGGTGTCCGGGCGGTGAACACCCGCTGCCAGATGTCCTGGCCGATGAGCATCCCGAAGCTGTAGACGACGAAGAACGTGATGATGGTCTGGGTGCCGATGGCCCCGAGATCGAAGATCGAATCGCCGGCCCGCTCGCGGATTCCGTCCAGGCCGCCGGCCTTGTTCCAGGTGAACGGCAGCAGCAGGAAGAAGATGCCGATGGTCTTGAGGATGAACTGCACCATGTCGGTGAGGGTGATCGACCACATGCCGCCGATCGACGAGTACAGCATCACGACGAGCCCGCCGATGAGAACCGAGATGGTGCGGTCGGTGCCGAACAGGACGTTGAAGACCGTGGCGTAGGCGATGGTCGAGGTCACCGACAGCATGAGCGTGTAGGCGACCATCACCAGTCCCGATGCGGCGGTCGCGTCGACGCCGTAGCGCAGCTTGAGCATCTGGGCGACGGTGTAGATCTTCAGTCGCTGGATCGGGCCGGCGAAGAACAGGCTCAGCAGCAACAGGCCCACGGCGATGGCGACCACCAGCCACATGCCGGAGAGGCCGTACTCATAGCCCAGGCCCACGCCGCCGACGGTGGAGGCGCCGCCGAGCACCACGGCGGCCATGGTGCCGGTGTAGAGCGCAGGACCCAGCCGTCGGCCGGCGACCAGGAAGTCGGCCGAGTCCTTGGTCCGCGTCTTGCCCCAGAATCCGAACGCCAACATGGCGACCAGATAGACGACGATGATGGCGATGTCGATGGGCTTGCCCATGATCAGTCTCCTCCGTGGGTGTCCAGATGGGTTGGTGCGAACATGCGCAGCAGGGTGGGCAGGACCACCACGGCGGGACCGCTCGTGGTGAACGTGGCGGCGACGACCTCGCCGACGTCTGCCGGGGTGGCGGAGTAGGCGGGAATGCCGAAACTCGCTGCCAACGAGACGAAATCAGGCCTGGCGAGCTCGGTGGCGGTGGCCTGACCGAACGCGCCGGTCATGTACTCGCGCAAGATGCCGTAGCCGCCGTCGTCGACGATCAGCCAGGTGACGTCGGCGTTGTGCTGCCGGGCCGTGGCGAGCTCGGCGATCGAATACATGGCTCCGCCGTCACCGGAGACGGCGAAAGTCCGTGAACCTGAACCGATGGCAGCCCCCAGTGCGGCCGGGTAGGCGAAGCCGAGCCCGCCGGAACCCTGCGCGGAATGAAAGGCGCCGTCGCGGGGGTCCCAGGCCGACCAGGCCCAGTAGCCGGCGATGGTCATGTCCCAGAAGGTGTGGGTGTCGGCAGGCACCGCGGCCCGCAGATCCCGCATCAGGGCCAGTTCGAGGTCGAGCTCCTGTCCGGAAAGCCGCTGCTGCACCGACTCCCGGAGTTCGGTGGCCACGGCCGCACCGCGGGACGGCTCGCGGGGTGAGACGACCTTGGCCAGCGCCTCCAGTGCTGCGGCGGCGTCGGCATGGATACCCAGACCGGGATGGTTGGCCTCGAGGACCCGGGGCTCGGCATCGATCTGGATCACGCGTCCCTGTGGACGGAAGGTGAAGTAGTTGCTGGTGACCTCGCCGAAGGAGGTGCCCACCGCCAGCAGGACGTCGGCCTGCTCCAGCAGCTCGGTGGTGTGGCGGTCCTCGATCCACGAGGCCGCCGACAGCGGATGGTCGAACCCGATCGCACCCTTGCCGCCGACGGTCGAAACCACTGGTGCATCAAGGAGTTCCGCGAGGCCCACCAGAGCTCGGGAACCTCCGGGCGAACGGCGGACACCACCGCCGGCCAGGATCACCGGGCGCACGGCCGCGTTCAGCAGGGCGGCAGCCTCGTCGATGAGCTCGGGACGTGCGGGGCGGTCGACGACGTGCGTCACCACCGAGGTCACCGGCGGCACCCGGGTGGTGTCGAGCAGCACGTCTTCGGGAATCTCGACCCAGGCGGGCCCGGCGGGCGCGGACTGCGCCAGCGCCCACGCATCCGCGAGCAGGCTGGGGATCTCCGTGGCTTCCCGCACCACGGCCGTGCTCTTGGTGACGTTGAGCGCGCTGCGCTGTTGGTCGTCGAGCTGATGCAGCATGCCCTTGCGCCGCCCCAGTCCGGCCCGCGGTACCTGGCTGGTGATCACCAGCACCGGTACGCCGGTGGCGTAGGCCTCCTGCAGCGCGCCCAGTGCGGTCAAGGCGCCGGGGCCCGTAGACAGGAACAGCACGCCGACCTCGCCGGTCGCCCTGGTGTAGCCGTCGACCTCGAAGGCCGAGTTGTTCTCCACCCGTGAGCTCACGAATGTCAGATCGCTGCGCCGGATCGCGTCGAACAGACCGAGGGCGTGCTGGCCGGGAATCCCGAAGACGTGTGAAACCCCCAGTGCGGTCAGGGTTTCGACCACGACATCGCCGCCGTTGCGCACATGCTCAGCCACCGGCGGCCTCCTCGTGGCGCAGCGCCAACAGCGACACCAGGTCATAGGCCACGTGCGAGGCGGCGACACCGGTGAGCTGGGCGTGGTCGTAGGCGGGCGCGACCTCGACGACATCGGCGCCGATGACGTTCAATCCCCGGAAGCCGCGCAGGATCTCGAGCAGTTCTCGGCTGGTGACACCGCCGGCTTCGGGGGTTCCGGTGCCGGGTGCGTGCGCCGGATCGAGGACGTCGATGTCGATGGAGACGTACACCGGGCGATTGCCGAGGCGCTGGCGCAGCTTGTCGACCACCTCGACCACACCCTGGTAGTAGACGTCCGAGGAGGTGACGATGCCGAAGCCGAACCGCCGGTCGTCTTCGAGATCCCTCTTGCCGTACAGCGGCCCACGCGTACCCACGTGGCTGAGGGCCTCGGTGTCGAGGATGCCTTCTTCGACCGCCCGGCGAAACGGGGTGCCGTGGGTGTATTCGGCGCCGAAGTAGGTGTCCCAGGTGTCCAGGTGTGCGTCGAAATGGACCAGGGCCACCGGGCCGTGCCGGTGGGCAGCGGCCCGCAGCAGTGGCAGTGCGATGGTGTGGTCACCGCCGATGGTCACCAGGCTGGCGCCGCCTGCCGTCAGTTCCAGAGCGGCGGCCTCGATCGATTCGATGGCTTCATGGATGTTGAACGGATTCGCGGAGATGTCCCCGGCATCGGCCACCTGAGCGATTTCGAATGGGGACACGTCGAGAGCCGGGTGGTAGGGCCGCAGCAGTCGCGACGACTCCCGCACATGGCTGGGCCCGAAACGGGCGCCGGGCCGATAGGACACCCCGGAATCGAACGGGACGCCGGCGACCACGATGTCAGCTGCCGGTACGTCCTCCAGCCGCGGTAGCCGGGCGAATGTGGCGATACCGGCGAAGCGCGGCGTTTTCGACGCGTCGATGGGGCCGATGGGGGTGCTCATGGTCGAATCTCCTTATGCGGAAGCAGGTTCGGGGGAATCTACGGAGGTGATCGGAGTGTCGGCCGCCGGCCCGGCGGGCACCACCCGGGGACCGTCAGGCCCGAACGCGTCGACGGGTTCGGGGAAGAGGAACAACAGCACGGGGTAGAGCACAGCGGCGATGCCCAGACCCACCGGGATGCTGAGATCGATTCCTGCAGCCAGGTTCCCGAGAGGGCCGATGAATTGTCCGGGCAGATTGACGAAGCAGATGCTCAGGGCCGCCGCGGCCAGCCAGGCGCCGAGTCCCCGCCAGTTCCAGCCGTGGGTGAACCAGTAGCGCCCGCCACGTTGACGGCGGTTGAAGACCTGCAGCGCATCGGAGTCGTACCAGCCGCGGCGGGTGAACCAGCCGATCATCATCACCACCATCCAGGGGGCAGTGCAGGTGACGATCAGGACGGCGAACGTCGAAATGCTCTGCACCACATTGAAGGCGAATCGGCCGACGAAGATGAATCCGATCGCGATGAGGCCGATGAGGATCGTGGCCTGCACCCGACTGAACCGGGGGAAGACGCTGGAGAAGTCCAGGCCGGTGCCGTAGAGGGCGGTGGTGCCGGTGGACATGCCGCCGATCAAGGCGATCAGACAGACCGGGATGAAGTACCACCCCGGCGACACGGCCAGCAGTCCGCCCACGTAGTTGCCCTCGTCCACGAACTCCGGTGCGTTGGTGGCCACCACCGTGGCCGTTACGAGTCCGAAGAGAAACGGCACCAGAGTGGCGATCTGGGCCAGAAACGCCGCGGCCATCGACTTCCAGGCGGGGGTGTCCCGCGGAATGTAGCGGGCCCAGTCGCCGAGGAACGCACCGAAGGACACGGGGTTGGACATGACGATCAGCGCGGCACCGACGAACGACGGCCAGTACAGCGCATTCGTGGCGGCGTCGGCGTCGGGACCGAAGATGCCGGCATAGCCCGGGTCGAAAGTCCCGGCGAAGGCGACGATGCCGAGCAAAAACAGCACGGTGGCGGCGATGACGGCGATCTTGTTGACCAGCAACATGAACCGGAAGCCGTAGATGCAGACGGTCAGTACCAGCAGCGCGAAGATGCCGTACGCCACACCGACGGCGAAATCGTTGTTGGGCAAGCCGATTGCCCGGCTCGCGCCGCCGACGAGCACGTCACCGGAGGTCCACACCGAGATCGAGAAGAACGCGACGGCGGTGAGCAGCGACAGAAACGAGCCGATGACGCGGCCGTGCACCCCGAGATGCGCCGACGAGGACACCGCATTGTTGGTCCCGTTGCGCGGTCCGAACAGGGCCATGGGCGCCAGGATCACCGCCCCGAGCACCAGGCCGGCCAGTGTCGCCAAAAGTGCGTCGCGGAACGACAATCCGAAGATGATGGGGAAGCTGCCGAGGACGACGGTGGCGATGGTGTTGGCGCCACCGAAGGTGAGCCGGAATAGATCGAGCGGACCGGCGGTGCGTTCGATGTCGGGAATCGGCTCGACGCCGTGGATCTCGACATCGGTGATCTTGGGAGCAGGCCCCGTGGCGGTCATGAGATTTCCGTTCGTCAGGAGCCGGCGGGGACAGGGGAGAGGTGCTCGTGCACCGCGAGCACGTGGTCACCGTCGAGCACGAAGACGATCGACTCCCGCTCGCGGGAGGTGCTGAGCTGACCGTCTTCGGAGATCACGGTGTCCACGGTGTGCGTCAGCACGGCCGCGTCGCCGAGGAGTTGGACCAGGCGGTCACTGCTGATGCAGGACACCACCCGCCAGCCGCTCTCGAGCCAGGTCGCCCACAGTGCTTCGTAGGCGGCGCGATCGTCGAGACGGGTCTGTTCGGGGTGGAAGACGAAGGTCGCGTCGGGGGAGAAGCAGTCGAAGTACGCCGCAGTGTCGGTGGCGGCGAACGCCGCCACCAGGGTGTCGGCCGCGGTCGTCACCTGTTCGGTGGTCAGTCTCGTCATCGACGCCATCTGTTCGGAGGGGGCGGGGGCCCGGAATGGATGTGGTGTGCGTCACTGTATGACTGTCGGTTATGCGCCGCAAGCAGTTCGTTCGTTACGGGGACGTTTCCGATCACGATCTGCCGGTCAGTGATGGATAATCCGTAGGAAAGTGACTTGAGAGCGAGCTCCGGCGATTGTTTCGTCGTGCGGCGCGGGTGCAAAAACTTTCCAGAAAAGTGGACGGAAGGACGTCGATGGACGAGATCGATGACGCGATCGTGGCGCTTCTCGAGGTCGACGGCCGTCTCACCCACCGGGAGATCGCGCCGCAGGTGGGACTGTCCCGCTCGGCCGCGGCAGCACGCGTGCAGCGGCTCCTGACCAGTGGGCAGGTGACCATCCGGGGTGCTGTGCATCCCGCGGTGATCGGCCGGGCCGCCCTGGCACACGTCGGACTGACCGTGCACGGCCCGGCCATGCCGATCGCCGTCGAGATCGCCCGTCGCGACGATGTGCCGTTCCTGTCACTGACCAGCGGGCCGCACGGCCTGGTGGCCGAAGTGCGCGCCGGCTCGGCCCGCGACATCGACAGGTCGATCACCGAACTGCGCTCGCTGGCCGGGGTGGTGGGCATCGACACCCTGTCCTACGTCGAGGTGGTCCGCGACGTCGTCGGCCCCGTCGGTGAGGTGCGCACCGAGGTCGACGACGTCGACCGGGCGTTGTTGCGGACGTTGCAGGTCGACGGTCGGGCTTCGTTCGTCGATCTGGGGGCGGCCGTCGGGTTGTCACCGGCCGGCGCGCGCCGGCGGGTCCTGCGCCTGGTGGAATCGCAGGTGGTGCGAATCGGTGCGGTGGTCCGGCATTCCGGCCGGGATCGGCAGAGTGCCATGGGCCTCGGGATCCGGCTCGCCGGTGACCACCGCGGTGTGGTCGCCGAACTGGCCCTGCTGTCCTCGGCGATCTTCGTCGCCCGCACACTGGGTCGCTACGACGTCCTCGTCACCATTCGGGCGTTCTCCAGTGCCCAACTGGTCGCGGCGCTTGATGATGTTCGAGCATTGCCGGGGGTGGCCGCCGTCGACAGCTGGGCGCACCTCGAAGTGGTCAAGGAGAGCTACGCGTCCGGATTCGATGCGACGGAAGTCGGCAATCCGCCACGCGACAGGGCTGCGCGGCTTAACGTTTCGATCGATGGAGAGGGTAACTCCGAGTGACGCCGGCGATTCACCGGCTTCGTTTGCTGTGCCTGTCCACAAACCCAGGCCCGACGACGGCGCGCCGTCCCCGGTAGACCGGCTCGATCCGGCCGCACTGCAGGTCGACGACCAGGAACGGCCGGGACGCGAACTCCATGGCTGGATCTATCGGTTCGTCGCCATCGTGGCCTTCGCCGTCGGTGTCCTGACGATCTGGCAGGTGTTCCGGCCGCTGGCCCAAGGCAGCCAGTTCTATCTGATCGTGTTCCTGGCGGGCACGCTGCCGCTGATCTTCCTGGTGTACCGGTCCGGATTGGGCCGGCTGGACCCCGCAGACCGACCCGGAGTGCTCGACTGGCTCCTTGCGGTGCTCACACTGCTGGTCTGTCTGTACCCGGTGTTGCCCATGGCCATCGGGACCGCCGGCGGCGGTTACAACGCCTTCCTGGACCGGCAGGGCTTGCTGGAACCCATGGACGTCGCCATGGGCACGCTGCTGCTGATCCTCATTCTCGAGGCGTGCCGGCGGACAACGGGATGGGCACTGCCTGCGGTGGGCGGAGTGTTCCTCGCCTTCGGTTACTACGGCGGATTGCTCCCGCAGGATTGGACCATCGCCCACGCCGGTCTGGACTTCGACCAGATCGTCGACGCGCTGTACAACTCGGGCAGCGGATTCTTCGGAACACCGCTCGACGTCGCGGCCACCTACATCGTGCTGTTCACCATCTACGGGGCGGTCCTCGAACTCTCCGGCGGCGCAAAGTTCTTCGTCGCGCTGTCGGTGGCGGCATTCCGCAAGTCCCGCAGCGCCGCCGGTCGCACCACGGTGGCCTCGGGCTTCCTGCTCGGCACGGTCTCGGGTTCGGGCACCGCGACCGCCGTGACCGTCGGCGCCGTCACCTGGCCCATCATGAAGCAGGCGGGATACACCGCGGAACGCGCCGGTGGTGTGCTCGCCGCGGCCGGCGTCGGCGCCCTGCTGTCGCCACCGACGCTCGGCGCCGCCGCCTTCATCGTCGCCGAATATCTCGAAGTCTCGTACCTGGTGGTGCTGGGGTGGGCGACCATCCCGACCGTCCTGTACTACCTCGGTATCCTGCTGGCCGTCGAGATCGACGCCCGCCGATTCGGCATGCGGCGCACCGACATCGACGCCGGATCGCCGTGGAAACTCCTGGCCCGGTTCGGGTACCACTTCTCCTCGCTGATCGCCATCGTGGTGCTGCTGGCGGTCGGGGTGTCGGCCACCCGCGCCGTCGTCTACGCCACGATCCTGGCGCTCCTGCTGTCCTTTCTGGACCGCCGGCACCGGCTCACCCCACGGCGGGTGTTCCAAGCGCTGAGTGCCGGGGTGCGCGGGGTGCTGCCAGTGGTCGCTGTGTGTGCCGCGGCCGGTGTCATCACCGCGATGACGACGAAAACCGGCTTGGGCGCTCAGTTCTCGTCGCTACTGGTCGGCGGTGTCAGCGCCATCACCGACAACCGCACCCTCATGCTGGCGCTGACGGCGGTGTTCGCCGCCATCGCCTTGGCCTTACTGGGCCTGGCCGTGCCGGTGACCGCGTCCTTTGTCATCGGGTGGGTGATCATCGGTCCGGCGTTGCTGGCTCTCGATGTACCCGCGCCCGCCGCGGCCATGTTCGTCTTCTATTACTCGGTGCTCTCCGAGGTCACTCCGCCGACAGCCCTTGCCGCGGTGGGTGCGTCGGCGGTCACCGGTGGACGAGCGATCCCCACCATGTGGCAGGCCCTGCGATATGCGGCGCCGGCGTTCCTGGTACCCATCGCGTTTGTGCTGACCGACCCGGGTGAGTACCTGTTGGGCCGCGGCCCGGTGCTCGGGGTGGTGTGGGCCTTTGCGGCGGCCGCCGTGGGGATTGCCGCACTGTCCATCGCGATCGGTGGGTGGGTGCTGGGCATCGGGTCCGCAGGCGTGCCCGCTCGCGTCTTGGCCGGGGCCGCCGCCCTGCTGTTGCTGTTTCTCGATCCCGCCACCATCGTGGCGGGGCTGGCGTGTCTGCTGATCGCGGTCGCGCTCACCTTCATCGACAAGAGGAGATCGACATGAGAAGTGTGACAACAGTTTTCACGGTCCTGGCGGTAACCGGGGCCATCGCCACCGGATGTGGTGGTCGCCAGGACGCGCCCAGCGCCGACGCCGGCGGTGAGGTCACCTGCGAGGTCACCGGCGACACCCGGGTCAGCATCGCCACCGGCAACGCCACCGGGGTGTACTTCTCGCTGGGAAATGCCTACGCCGAGCAGGTGTCCGACGCCACCGCAGGCAAGGTCAAGGCCACCGCCGCGGAGACCGGGGCCTCGGTGCAGAACGTCCAGCAGTTGGTCGGGGGCACCTACCAGGTGGCGTTCTCACTGGCCGACACCGCCGCGGACGCCGTCGAGGGCAAGGGCAGCTTCGAGGGGAAGAAGCAACCGATTCAGGCGATCTCGCGGATCTACCCCAACTACACCCAGGTGATCGTGCGCAACGATGCCGGCATCACGTCGGTTGCCGACATGCGCGGCAAGCGGGTGTCCACCGGTTCACCGGGCTCGGGCACCGAGGTGATCGCCAACCGGCTCCTGGAGTCGGCCGGCCTGAACCCGGAGGCGGACGTGTCCGCGCAACGGTTGGATCTCACCAAGACGGTGGACGGCATGAAGGACGGTTCGATCGATGCCCTGTTCTGGTCCGGCGGATTGCCGACACCGGGTATCACCGATCTGATGACCACGGCGCGCAGCGACGTGAGTTTCCTCGACATCACCGGGCAACTGCCCAAGATGCAGGAGATCAGCGCGGCCTACGAAGAAGGCCTGATCCCCGCCGCCACCTACGGACTGCCCGCCGACACCAAGACCATCGTGGTGCCCAACCTGTTGCTGGTCCGCGATGATCTGGACGCCAACCTCGCCTGTGTGCTCACCAAGTCGCTGTTCGACCGGTTGCCTCAGCTGTCGGAGGTCGTCGGCGCCGCGAAGGGCATCAAACTCGACAGTGCGCGCGACACCGACCCGGTGCCGCTGAACCGAGGCGCCGAAGTGGCGCTCGAGCAGCTGGGTGGCGCTAGCTGAAGCGCTTGCGGACCTGACTGAGCACGCTGGTGTGCGCAGGCGGCCGGCGCGTCGCGTAGGGCCACGGCTGATTGCGCTCCGGGACCGACGCCGCGCGAGATCCCTTGAGCTGCATCCGTAGATGCGCCCGCAGTTCATCCAGCGCCGGGTCGCTCCAGCGGTTGACGCACTCGATCGGGTCCGCCGTCAGGTCGTAGAGCTCCCACTGGTCGTCGAGCGGGTCGGTGCGGTATGCGGGCCCGCCGATGCCATTGGCGGCCAGGTGCCGGACGCCGGGTTCGGTCCAGGTGGCGGGGTCATCGAAGCAGCGCACCAGTTTCCAGAGGTGCCCACCGCCGCCGGGGGCGTCGGACTCCTCGACGGCCACCACCAGGCCTTCGAAGTTCGCCGCCACGTGGGCGGGCAGCGTGATACGCAGCGGTGCAGGAGGATTCGCATTCACTCCCAACCCGCGGGCGCCGGCCGATGCGCCGGTATCGCCTTCGAGCACGTTGTCGCGGGTCATGAGATACACCGCCCGGCGCTTGTCGGCGGCGCCACCGTCGACCACCGGCATCAGATCCCGGCCCGGCAGCGGGTGCACCTCGCTGAATGTCTCGGCCAGCGTCGCCGCTGCGGCATCGGTGTCGATACCCGCGGCCGCCAACAGAGTGGGTACCAGGTCGACATGCGATGTCGGGGCCGTCACGGTGCGGGGCGCCGTCGCGTGAGCGCCGATGCGGGCGATGACGAACGGCACCCGGGTGGCCTCGTCATACATGTTGAACCATTTCTGGTGCAGGCCGCCGTGCGCACTCAGCAGTTCGCCGTGATCGGAGGTACGCACCAGAACCGCGTTGTCGGAACCATTGTCGGTGACGGCGCGGCGCACCCGGTCGAGAGGTCCGTCCACCTCGGCATGCAACCGGTAGTAGAGGTCGCGGTACTTCTGCGCGTTCTTCTTGTAGGTGCGGCCGATGGCGGGCGCCGGACCGTATCCGGAGTAGTAGGACTCCCGGAACGCGATCTGTGCGGCGGGCTTGCTGGAAAGGTCCTCGTCCGCGGTGGGCGGTGGGGACACGGGCGGCGGATCCGCCGGCGAGGGTGCCAGCGGGTTGCGTCGTACCCAGGCCGGGAACAACACGATGTCATGGGGATTGACGAAGCTGGCCACCAGCAGGAACGGCCGCATGGCGGCGTCGTCACCGGCGCGCCTGCGTTCGTAGCGGTCGGTGAGCCACGCGACGATCCGGTCGGCGAACAGCGGGTCCCGGCGAAAACCGCTGTTGGACATGGCCGCTCCGTGCGGTTCCGGCCCGACCCAGCCGGAGAAACCGTAGGGCGACAGCGGGTCCGCGTCGAGATATCGCTGCACCGCCACCGGATCCACTACACCGTCGGCGTCGTTGGTCGCCAACGGGGCACCGGTCGAAGGGTCTACGAGATCGGCGTGGGAGATGTGCCATTTGCCGTCGTAGTGCGTGTCATAACCCGCCGCGCGGAACCAGTTACCCAACGTCGGCACTTCGCCGGCGCGCAACCAGCGCAGTCGAGAATCGTTGTAGCGCTTGCCGATTCCGTCGGTCTGGGTGACACCGTGCAGGTCGGGGTAGTGGCCGGTGAAGATCGTCGGCCGGCTCGGGACGCACGCCAGGGAGCCGGTGTAGTGCCGAGTGAACCCAACCCCGTGGTCGTCGAACCACTTTCGCCCGGTCAGCACGCGATCACGCCAGGCCAGCACATCGGCCGATTCGTAGGGCGGGACGGCACGTTCCTCGTCGGTCATCAAGATGATGATGTCGGGCCGTTCAGGCATGGGTCCCCTCCAGATGCGTCGCCAGGCCGGCGAGCAGACCGTCCGACTTCTGCGCCGTGACCCGGCACACCGCCCGCTCGGCCAGTCGCTGCGGTAGCCGCGAACCGATGTCGACAGAGGTGGTGAGGCTCACCTCGGTGGACTGCGCGGACAGCGGATGTAGGTCCCAGCGGTTTCGTACCCGGCCGGCGAAGGGCGGCAGGCCCTCGATGTCGTAGGCCAGGGTGCCGGGCGCATCGAATTCGATGATGCGTTCGGTCAAGACGATGCGCCCCATCTGCACCCGCCGGGTCAGGCCGACGGGTTCGGCGGTGACCCGCAGCAGACACGAGTGGTCGATGCCGTCGGCCCAAGCGCTGATCGCGCCGAAGTCCGCCAGGACGTCCCAGATGGTCTGTGGGTCGGTGGCGAAGGTTCGGGCGCGGCTGATGTGTGCCACCACTGAATGCTAGTGGTCGGGAGGTAGATCAGTACTAGATCATGTCCTTCTTGGCGAGCCACCGCATCACCGGCCATCCCACGAAGACCGGCAGCCAGCAGGTGAGCACCCGATACAACAGCACCGCGGGCACCGCCACGGCCGCAGGCACCCCGAACGCGGCGAGTCCACCGATCAGCGCTGCCTCGACCGCTCCGACTCCGCCCGGAGTGGGCGCCGCCGAGGCCAGGGTGCCACCGATCATGGTGACCACCGTGACGGTGACGATCGACGCCTCGCCGCCGAACGCCTCCACGCTGGCCCACAACGCCAGCGCCGAACCCAGAGTGGTTGTGGCGCAACCGACTACGATGACCGCCAGCCGTTTCGGCTCGCTGGCCAGCAAACGCAGGTCCTGGATCACCTCGTTGAGCCTGGGCCGGACCGCGGTCTTGAGCCACCGTCGCAGTTTCGGGACGAACATGAACGTGCCGAGCAGGCCCAGCGCCGCGCCGCCGATGAGGTACAGCACGGTGGCGCTGGGAACGAACTTCTCCAGGTCGGTGGGTACGGCGGCCAGGAGGCTGAACACGATGAGCAGGCTCAGATGCGTGATCACCTGCACCGACTGCTGCAGGGCGACCGCGGTGGTGGCGCGCAGCGCGCCGAGGCCGCCCTTCTGCAGAAATCTCGTCGACAGTGCGAGCCCGCCGACACCTGCCGGTGTGGTGGTGGCGGCAAAGGTGTTGGCCACCTGCATGATCGTCAGGTGCCAGAAGCTGACCAGGCCCGCGGCGCAGGCCCACAACGCGGCGGCCGCACCCGCATAACGCAACAGTGAGATCGCCAGCCCGGCCAGCGCCCACCACCAGTTGGCGTTGCGCAGCTCGTTGAAGAAGGCGGGCACCGTACTGATGAACGGGTACGCCACGTACACCAGCGCGACCAGCAGCACCAGCTGGATCAACTGACCGCGGGTGAGGCGGGTGATCGTTTCCTTCTGGATCTGGTCGGCCCCGGTCTGGCGCATCACCTCGTCGCGCGCATCGGTCATCACGTGCCGGGCGTCGGGCACCTCTTTCTGCAGCCGCGAGGAGATGGCCGCCTTCGTCAGCCGGCGCGAGGCCGTCAGCACGGCATCGGAGCCGAAGGCGTCGATGGCCGCGCGCACGGCCGGCTCCGCGCCGTAGAGGTGGGTGGTCGTCACCAGCAGCTGGGCGATGTCGGCCTGCAGATGGACATCGGAGGCACCGAACTCGGAGCTGTCGAACCCGCCGAACAGTGTTGTGCCGTTTTCGACGGTGAGCTCTTTGCCGCGCAGATCGCCGTGTGCGATCTGGTGGTCGTGCAGCACGTGCAGCGACTTCCAGGCACTGGCGGCCATCTCGGTGCCGCCACACTCGTTGATCGGTCGCCCACGCGCCGGGGTGTGGGCGTACAGCGTCCACCCGCGGTCCAGGTCGGCCACGGCCACCGTCGTCGTGTTGGCCACCCCGATGTCGTCGATGGCGATTCCCATCAACGCGCGGTGCTCGACCGCACGGCGCAGTGAGGCGTGCAACGGCGCGGTTTCCCGGTTGCGCAGCCGCACCCAGCTCCAGAATTGGCGCAGCGCGCCGCCGCTGCGCTGGTTGGGGCCGTACAACTCGACGACGGCCGGGTCGTCGGGGCCGATGGCCGACACCACCAGCGGCCCGGCTCCGGCGGGGCGCACCACCGTCAGCCCGGTCACCGCGAAACCCCGGCGGGCCAGTGCGCGCACTGCGCCGTCGAGCGGCACCTCCAGTGCCGGTGTGCCGACGACGAGCACAGTGAAAGCGCCGACGAACCAGCCGACGGCGAGCCCGAGCAGCGACCTTGCAGGCACCACGGCGCTGACGACGAGGTGGATGGGGACGAAGGCCAGCAGCAGCACCCACCACCAGCGTCGCCACCGCGACGGCAGCCAAGGTCCGGACACGGTGAGCACTGCGGCCAGCATGGCGATCCAGCGCGGATCGTCGAGGAATTGCGACAGCAGGGTGTCGAGTCGATCGGAGAGATCAAAATGCCAGCGTGGTGCCGCGATGCCGTTCCCGGTGACCGACAGCGACAGCAGGGCGACGATCCCGGCAGCCGCGTACGCGCCCAACAGCTTCCATTGCCGTCCGACGATCAGACCGATCAGGATCGCGAACGGCAAGGCCAGGATCGCGACGCCGTACGCCAGGTAGACCAGGTTCGACTGGGTGGGGGCCAGCACGCCGATGATCTCGGAGATCGACCGCTCGAGGGCCTCCCATTCGTTGCGGGTGATCAGCGAGCTGGTCACGACGAAGATCAGGAAGGCGGTGGCGAATCCGAGCCGGATGATGTCATTGGTCCGTCGGGTCAGCGGCTGCAGCAAGCTGCCCGAAACGGCGATCTCCCGCCCGTCAACTCGCATAGTGGGAGAAATTCTTTCAGATCGGCGGTTGACGGACTACCAGGCGCTCAGGCGATCAGCGAACGGGCCTCTGCGCGGCGCAGCTTTCCCGAGGGCGTTTTCGGGATGGTGCCGGGGCCCAGGACGACCACGGTCCGTGGGCGCACGTTGGTTTCCACGAACACCTCATGGGCGACCTGTTGCTGCATGTGGCGGACCTTCTCGGCGTCGTCGTGGGCGTTCGATTCCACGGCTACGGCAAAGGTCTCCCGTTGCTCCAGCTCGAGCCGGACCGCGACGGCGCAACCGGGCCGCACTCCGGTCACCCGGCCCGCGGCCCGCTCGATATCGCAGGGGAAAACGTTGCGTCCGCCCATGATGATGATGTCTTTGACCCGGCCGCACACCACCAGGTGGCCCTTTTCGGTGAGATAGCCGAGGTCGCCGGTGTCGAACCACCCTTGTTCGTCCTGGGTGGCCACGAATCCGGCGATCGTCCGGTAACCCCGCGTCAACGACTCGCCGCGCACCTGGATCACGCCCACCGCACGCGACGGCAGCAACCGGGCGTCCTCGTCGACGATGCGCGCCTGCAGCCCTTTCAGCGGCGGCCCGAGGCAGGCCAGCCGCCGGATCCGCCCGTTGGTCTGGGGCACCGCGCGGTGCAGTGCGGCGAGGATGTCGGCGTCCACTTCGTCGACTTCCAGCCCGCCGCCACACGCGGAAAACGACACGGCCACGGTGGTTTCGGCCATCCCGTAGGCCGGCAGGATCGCTTCCGATCGCAGGCCGAACGGCGCTCCGGCGGCGCAGAGGGCTTCGACGTCGGCCGGTTCCACCTGTTCGGCGCCGGACAGCGCCCAGCGCAGCGACGACAGGTCGTACTCGGCGGACCCGGGCTGCTGCTGCCGCAGCCGTTTGGCCAACAGCGCGTAGGCGAAGTTGGGAGCGGCCGTCATGGTGCCGCGGTATTTGGCGATGAGCCTGGCCCACAACAGGATGTCGGACAGGAAATCCATGGGCGTGACCTTGATCAGTTCGGCACCGAAATACATCGGCACCACCAGGAATCCTGTCATCCCCATGTCGTGGAAGAGCGGCAGCCAACTGACGATGACGTCGGTGTCGAGGTCGTATTCGGCGCCGACGAACATGGCTTCGGCGTTCGCCACGAGATTGCGGTGGGTGATGGTCACGGCCTTGGCCGGGCCCGTTGAGCCCGAGGTCAGCTGCATCATCGCGACGTCGTCTTCGGCGGTCGGGACAGTCTCGGCCGGTTCGGAATCGAGCAACTGCGCGACGGTGACCACACGCAGCCCGAGTGATTCCAGTACCGGCGCGGCAGGCATGAACGGATCGGAGATGACGATCACCTGCGCAGCGATCACCTTGATCACCGCCGCGGTCTCCTCGGCCCAGCGCTGCAGATCAGTGCGGGGCGTCGGTTGGTGCAGCATGGTCAGGCTGGCGCCGCGCATCCAGATGCCCTGTGCGGTGGGCGCGATCTCGGCAGGAGCGCCGGCCAGCACGGCCACCGCGTCGCCATGGCTGACCTCGGCGGCGGCCAGGCCACCGGCGATGCGCCGGGCGCGGTCGTTCACCTCATGCCAGGTGTGTCGTACCGGGTGGTGCGGCTCGCCCGTGACCAGGCCCCGCTCGGTGGTGGCGTTGGCGAACATGTTGTCGATGAACCGGCTCATAGCTCGTTCCTGAACTGTCGGTGCGTCAGACCTTCGATTGCGCAGTTCCGGGTGGCACGGGGCCGCCCCAGAGTTCTGCATCGGTGGGGGTTGCGAGCGGCACGCGCAGCAGTTGACGCGCCAGGGTGACGCTCATCGGATGTGCCGATTTGGCCACCTCGCCCAGCACACGGGTGGCCGTCCCGCCGGAGCTTTTCGGCGGAACGATGAACAGGACCGCGTCCCGTGAGTGTGTGCCCTGGAGATAGATGGTGTCGCTGGCAACCAGGCGGTAGGCATCGACGGTGATCGAGGTCTGTCCGCGAATGATCCGGGCCGGCGCGGGCAGCCAGGCCCTGCGGTCGTAGACGACGCGGCGAATCGGACCGATCCAGGCCCCCACCACAGCGATCAGGTCGGGCAATTCGATGTTGAGGTCCTGGGTGGCCGGCCACCAAGCCCCGTCGACTCCGCCGGCTCCGATTGCCCGATCACAGGTGGCCAACCGGGCGATGTCCGGATTTTTGCGAGCGATACGCACGCTCCCGCCGGTAAAAGTCAATCACGAGCGGCGCCATCTGCTTGACACTCGAAGAGCTCGGGACAGCTGAGTTTAACAGCGGGAGACCCTCCAGTCGGGGGTCAACACGGCCTGCCGGGGGCGTGACCGGTCTCCAGCCGGTTGATTGACGGCGTTGCCTGCCGGCAGATTCGATGAATCATCAGTCGGGGCAATCTCTTCGAACCGGCCGCTAGTCTGGGCCCCGTGACAGTTCAGTGGTCGCCGAATCGCCTCGGCAGTCTGGCAGGCAAGCGGATCATCGTGACGGGTGCGACGAACGGGGTTGGGCTGGCCACCGCGCGCACACTCGTCGGCGCCGGAGCCCACGTGATCCTGGCGGTGCGCAACACCGAGCTCGGGGCGCAGCGAGCCGCCGAGATGGGCGGCTCGACCGCGGTGCTCAAACTCGATCTGGCCGATCAGGCGTCGGTACGGGCGTTCCCCGATCTGCTCGACGGTGAGGTCGACATCCTGATCAACAATGCCGGCGGTCTCACCCAGCGCCGCAGCGACACCGTGGACGGCTTCGAAACCACGCTGGCCACCAATCTGCTCGGCCCGTTCGCGCTGACGAACCTGCTGCTGCCGCGGGTCCGCTCGCAGATCATCACCGTGGGCTCCGAAGCGCACAAGCGGGCGACATTGCGGCTCGACGATCTGCACCTGCGCCGCGCGAAGTGGACGGTGATGGGCGCTTACATGCGCTCGAAGCTGGCCGTGATGCTGTGGGGCCTTGAGCTCGATCGACGGCTGCGGGTGGCGGGCTCCACGGTGACCAGTCAGCTCACCGATCCGGGCTGGGTCTCGTCGAACATCTCCAATGTCTCCGATACGCGGGTGATGGCATTGGTGCACCGGGTGGCGCAGACGGCAGGGGAGTTGTTGGCCAACGACATCGATCAGGGCGCGGCACCCACTCTGTACTGCATCAGCGAACCGATCCCGCCGGGCAGTTACGTCGGCGTGGACGGCGTGATGGGCCTGCGCGGTGGTCCGGTGCTGATCGGGCGCTCCGCAGTTGCCTGCGATTACGAACTAGCGGGTCAGATCTTCGAATTTGCCGAAAAGGAAACGGGCACAACATTTTCCGGGTAGGACACATTTTCCGGATAGGCCACCGGCTGGTCTTCCGGTGGGCGGGCGGCACCCATCACCCAGCGCAGGCCGCCCACCATCGTCTGTCCGGTCCACCGCACCGCAGTGGCTTCGGCCGGTGGGAAATACGGCAGCCGCAGCGGTAACCGCGCCCAGGCCGGCAGCATCGACACCGCCGTCGCCGACAAAGCGGCGTACGGTCCGCGGGCGAGCAGCGGCAGCGGAGGCGTCACCAGTAGGAACCAGGCCGCATCGCGTGCGGCGGGGGTACTGCGCAGCTCCGGTCGGAAGTCTCGGATACGTTGCGCCAGTTCGGCTTCCGTGCGGGGTGGGTCGATGACTCCGAGTGCGGCCGCAATGCGTGCGGTATCGGCGACGTAGCCGTCGCGGCCCTCCTGATCCAGCGGCGCCGCGCCGTAGCGCTGGTGCGCCAACAGGAAGCTGTCGACCTCGGCGATGTGCACCCACTCGAGGAGGTGCGGATCCGACGCTTCGTAGGGCGTGCCGTCGGCAGCGGTGCCGTGGACCCGGCGGTGGATACCGCGAACTTTGTCCACGGCGCGTTGTGCGTCGGTCGCGGTGCCGTAGGTCGTCACCGCCAGGAAGGTGCTGGTGCGCTGCAGCCGGCCCCACGGATCGCCGCGATAGTCGGAATGCTCGGCGACGCCGGCCATCGCCAGCGGGTGCAGCGACTGCAACAGCAGTGCGCGCAGCCCACCGACGAACATCGACGCGTCGCCGTGCACGCGGCGGATCGGCCTGTCCTCGTCGAACCAGCGCGGACCTGGTGTTTCGTGGATGCGGGCCCGGTTCTGTGGGCCGTCGGGCCCGGCGACGAGGCCGAACAGACCGCGGCTGAGACGCTCGCGCACGATGTCCAGGTTGACCATGCCTTCGACGGTACGCCCGGGGCACCTCACGACCCGGCCGACGGTGGTGCGGTGTACTACGCGACACGCCGAGCGGGCCGTAGCTGGGCGCACCACCGTCAGGGCGGTGGCGGGTGGCCTCGAAGCGGGAGCGACCCGGCAGCGTCTTGACGAACCACAGCGTGCGTTCTACTGTGACCGTACTCACGGATTGAAACGTTTCAATTCGGCTGTGTGAAAGGCGAAGGTGCCGGAGATGCCGGAGACCGCGATGGAGCGGGTCTGCTTCCTGCTGCAGTTGAAGCCAGACCGGGTGCAGGACTACCTGGCGGCCCACGAGCATGTGTGGCCGGAGATGCGCGAGGCGCTGCACGACGCCGGCTGGCGCAATTACTCACTGTTCGTCCGCGCCGAGGACGGCCTGGTGGTCGGCTATCTCGAGACGCCGGACTTCGCCGCCGCGCAGCAGGCCATGGCCGACACCGACATCAACGCCAAATGGCAGGCCGGGATGAGCCAATACTTCGCCGCCGGCAGCCCCGACGAGTCCATCAAGCCCCTCACTCACTATTTCCACCTCGCCTGAGTCCCCCCGGATACCGAAGGAATCCCCATGAAAATCGGAGCGCGCACCACGACCGGCTGGCGGGCCACCATCGCCGTCGCCATGTCCAACTACATCGAAGCCGGTTCGATCATCGCCATCGCCACCAGCCTGGCGTTCTGGCAGGCCGAGTTCGGCATCAGCAACTTCGCGGTCGGTTTGCTTGCGGCATTGAGCGCCAACGCCTTCGGCGCGGCTATCGGTGCCATCCTCGGCGGGCCCCTGTGTGACCGGTATGGCCGCAAGGCGATCTACACCTACGACCTGCTGGTGTACATGGCCGGTGTGCTGCTGGCCGCCTTCGCCGTCAACTTCACCATGCTGCTGGTCGCGTTCATCGTCACCGGCATCGCCGTCGGTGCTGGCGTCCCGGCATCGTGGACCTACATCGCCGAGCAGGCGCCCGAGGGGCAGCGGGCCAAGCATGTCGGCACCGCGCAGCTGGCCTGGTCGGTGGGACCGCTGGTCGGTTTCGCGCTGGCCGCAGCACTCGCGCCCATGGGGCTGCTGGGCTCACGCCTGATCTTCCTGCACCTGTTCGTGGTCGCCGCCGTCGTCTGGTGGGTCCGACAGGGACTCGAAGAATCGAAGATCTGGACCGCCGAAGGAAAAAGCACCGGTAAGGACGAGCCGGTTTCGGTCACGCTGGGCGCCCGCGGCCTGCGCGGCCTGTTCTCCCGCAAGGTCAACATCACCGCGCTGCTGTTCCTCGGCGGCATTTACCTGTTCTGGAACACGGTGGCCGGTCAGGCCGGCATCTTCATGCCCCGGGTTTACGACACCGCAGGCCTGCACAGCCCCGTCGCGCAGAACCTGATGCAGGTGCTGGTCTGGGGTTGCACGGTGGCGGCCACGTACTTCGGTTTCATGCGCTACGGCGACAAGATGTCACAGAAGAAGCTCTACATCATCGGCGCCGCACTGGGCATCGCCGCGTGGATCGTGCTGGTGGCCTTCACCAGCAGTGGTGTGCCCACCATGCTGATCTTCGCGGTGCTCTGGGGCGTGTCCGCCGGTATCGGCGCCCAGGCTTTCTACAGCCTGTGGACCAGCGAGCTCTTCGCCACGCCGTACCGGGCCAGCGCCCAGGGCGTGATGTTCTTCGCGGTGCGCACCGCCACCGGCCTGCTGAGCTACTTCTTCCCGACGCTGCTGGCGGCCACCGGCCTGACTGTCGTCGGCTCCTTGCTGATCGCACTGTTGACGGTAGCCTTGATCATCGGCGCGATCTGGGCGCCGAACACGCAGGGCAAGACGTTGCAGCAGATCGAGGTCGAGCGCTACGGCGAGCCGATCAGTGACGGTACTGCGACCACGACGACCGGAAGGGCGGTGGTCTGAGTGAGCGGGAAGACCTTTGCCGGAACGACATTCGACAACCTCAGGATCGAGCTGCCGTCCTGGGCATTCGGGAACTCGGGCACCCGATTCAAGGTGTTCGGCACCCCGGGCACACCCCGCACGGTCCAGGAGAAGATCGCCGACGCCGCCACCGTGCACCGGCACACCGGCCTGGCTCCCATTGTGGCCCTGCATATCCCGTGGGACCGGGTGGACGACTACGCGGCGCTGGGCGAGTACGCCCGCGAGCACGGCGTGCAGCTGGGCACCATCAACTCCAATACCTTCCAGGATGACGACTACAAGTTCGGCAGCCTCACCCACACCGACAAGGCAGTCCGCCAGAAGGCGATCGATCACCACCTGGCCTGCATCGAGATCATGGATCAGACGGGGTCGCGGGATCTGAAGATCTGGTTGGCTGACGGCACCAACTACCCGGGGCAGGGTGACATCCGCGGCAGGCAGGACCGGTTGGCGGAGTCGCTGGCCGCCATCTACCAGCACATCGGTCCGCAGCAACGAATGGTGCTGGAGTACAAGTTCTTCGAGCCGGCCATGTACATGACCGACGTCCCCGACTGGGGTACGTCGTATGCCCAGGTCAGCGCCCTCGGCGAGCGCGCCAAAGTCTGCCTGGACACCGGTCATCACGCGCCGGGCACCAATATCGAGTTCATCGTCGCGCAGCTGCTGCGGCTGGGGAAGCTGGGGTCCTTCGACTTCAACTCCCGGTTCTACGCCGACGACGACCTCATCGTGGGGGCTGCCGATCCGTTCCAGTTGTTCCGGATCATGTTCGAGGTGATCCGCGGCGGCGGGTTGGAGTCGGCCTCGGATCTGGCCTTGATGCTCGATCAGTGCCACAACGTGGAAGCCAAGATCCCCGGCCAGATCCGCTCGGTGCTCAACGTCCAGGAGATGACGGCCCGGGCACTGCTCGTGGACGCCGATGCACTCCTGGTCGCACAGGAGGCCGGTGACGTCCTCGGCGCCAACGGCATCATCATGGACGCCTTCTACACCGACGTGCGTCCCGCCCTGGCCCAGTGGCGCACCGAGCGCGGCCTGCCGGCCGACCCGATGGCGGCGTTCGCCGACTCGGGCTACCAGAACACGATCAACGCCGAACGCGCCGGCGGCACTCAATCCTCATGGGGAGCCTGACGAACATGACCAACCCGACTGTCGAAGAATTGATCACCCGGTCCAACCGGCTGGGTGCGGATCCGAAGAACACCAACTACGCCGGCGGTAACACCTCGGCCAAGGGCACCGAGACCGATCCGGTCACCGGCGAACCCGTGGACCTGTTGTGGGTCAAGGGTTCCGGGGGAGACCTGGGCACTCTGACCGAGCAGGGTCTGGCGGTCCTGCGGCTGGACCGGATGCGCGCGCTGGTGGACGTCTACCCCGGGGTGGAACGCGAAGACGAAATGGTGGCGGCGTTCGACTACTGCTTGCACGGCAAAGGTGGTGCGGCACCGTCGATCGACACCGCGATGCACGGCCTGGTGGATGCCCTCCACGTCGATCACCTGCATCCGGATTCCGGGATCGCGCTGGCGACCGCCGCCGACGGCGAAGCGTTGACCAAGCAGATCTTCGGTGACCGCGTGGTGTGGGTGCCGTGGCGTCGGCCCGGCTTCCAACTCGGTCTCGACATCGCGGAGATCAAGCAACGCAACCCGCAGGCCATCGGCTGCATTCTCGGCGGCCACGGCATCACGGCCTGGGGGGATACCTCCGCCGACGCCGAGGCGCACTCGCTGGAGATCATCGAGACCGCCGAGCGTTATCTCGACACGAACGGTCGTACACAACCGTTCGGTGCTCCGCTCGACGGGTACCAAGCCTTGCCCGCAGCGCAGCGCCGCGCCAAGGCCGCCGAGCTCGCTCCCTTCATCCGCGGGCTGGTCTCCACCGACCGGGCCCAGGTCGGCCACTTCACCGAGGACTCCCGGGTACTGGAATTCCTTGCCAGCAGCGAACATCCGCGACTGGCCGCGCTCGGCACCAGCTGCCCGGACCACTTTCTGCGCACCAAGGTCAAGCCGATGGTGCTCGATCTGCCCGCCGATGCCCCGGTCGAGGCCTGCCGGACCCGGCTCGCCGAACTGCACGAGGCCTATCGCGCGGACTACCAGGCCTACTACGACCGCCACGCCACGCCTGAGAGCCCGGCCATCAGGGGGGCCGACCCGGCGATCGTGCTGATCCCGGGTGTCGGCATGCTCAGCTACGGCAAGGACAAGCAGACCGCCCGCGTGGCCGGCGAGTTCTACCTCAACGCCATCAACGTGATGCGCGGTGCCGAGGCGATCTCCACCTATGCGCCCATCGACGAGTCGGAGAAATTCCGCATTGAGTACTGGGCGCTGGAAGAGGCCAAACTGCAGCGCATGCCCAAGCCCAAACCGCTGGCCACGCGGATCGCGCTGGTCACCGGGGCGGCCTCGGGGATCGGCAAGGCCATCGCCACCCGGCTGGCCGCCGAGGGTGCGTGCGTCGTGATCGCCGATCTGGACGCTGAGAAGGCAAGTGCCGCAGCGGAAGAGCTCGGTAATTCCGATGTGGCCGTCGGTATCGCGGCTGATGTCACCGATGAGGACGCGGTGCAGGCCGCTGTCGACGCGACGGTGCTGGCCTTCGGTGGCATCGACATCGTGGTCAACAACGCCGGGCTGTCGCTGTCGAAGTCGCTGCTGGAAACCACCGCGGCGGACTGGGATCTGCAGCACAACGTCATGGCTCGCGGATCGTTCCTGGTGTCAAGGGCGGCCGCGAAGGCGCTGATCGACCAGAAGCTCGGCGGCGACATCATCTACATCTCGTCGAAGAACTCGGTGTTCGCCGGGCCCAACAACATCGCCTACTCGGCCACGAAAGCTGATCAGGCGCACCAGGTTCGGCTGCTGGCCGCAGAACTCGGCGAGTACGGCGTCAAGGTCAACGGCATCAACCCCGATGGGGTGGTGCGCGGATCGGGCATCTTCGCCGGCGGCTGGGGCGCCAAGCGGGCCGCGGTCTACGGAGTGGACGAGGAAGACCTCGGCAAGTACTACGCGCAGCGCACGCTGCTCAAGCGAGAGGTGCTGCCCGAGAACATCGCCAATGCCGCCTTCGTGTTGTGCACGTCGGACTTCTCGCACACCACCGGGCTGCATGTGCCGGTCGATGCCGGCGTGGCCGCGGCCTTCCTGCGATGACAGGCTCGGTGGCCTCCGGGTTCGTGACGGCGGTCGATCTCGGAGCCACCAGCGGCCGCGTCATGCTCGCCGAGGTCGGTGCCGACCGGCTCGAGATGCGTGCGGTGGCCCGCTTCGCCAACGATCCGGTGACGTTGTGGAACGGCCACCGGGGCGCGCTGCACTGGGACATCGCCGGCCTGTACCGCAACGTGTGCGACGGGTTGGCGGCCGCGGGCCATGAGACCGACGGCCTGGCGGGAATCGGAGTCTGTTCGTGGGCGGTCGACTACGGGTTGTTGCGCGACGGACGCCTGCTGTCGACCCCGCACCATTACCGCGACGAACGGACCAGCCACGGAGTGGAGCTGGTGCACGCCGAGCTGGGTGCTGAGGAGCTGTACCGCCGCAACGGCATTCAGTTCCTGCCGTTCAACACTGTCTATCAGTTGGCGGCCGAGAAGGCCGACGGCCTGCTCGATCTTGCCGACACCGTGCTGCTGATCCCCGACCTGGTCAACTACTGGCTCACCGGCACGCGTGCCGCCGAACGCACCAACGTCTCGACGACTGCGCTGTTGACGCTGGACGGGGTCTGGGACAGCGAACTGATGCAACGCCTGGGCTTGGCGACGGCATTGTTTCCCGATCTGGTCGAGGCGGGCACAGTGCGCGGGCCCCTGCTGCCCGATGTCCGCGCCCGGCTCGGGCTCCCGGCCGGTGCCGAGGTGGTGTCGGTGGCTTCCCACGACACCGCGTCTGCGGTGGCCGCCATTCCGATGCAGTCCGAGCGCGCGGCTTACATCTCCTGCGGTACTTGGGGTTTGGTGGGTGTGGAGATACCGGGGCCGGTGGTCAGCGATGCCGCGCGCGCGGCGAACTTCACCAACGAGGTGGGCACCGACGGCCGCATCAGGTTCCTGCACAACGTGATGGGCATGTGGCTGTTGAGCGAGACGGTACGGCAGTTCGAGCGCGAGGGTCTCAGCGTGGAGCTGGCCTCGCTGTTGGACCAGGCCGGCGATATGCCCGCTCCCGCTGCGGTTTTTGATACTGACGATCCCCGCTTCCTGCCTCCGGGTGACATGCCTGCCCGCATCGCACAGTGGTACTCCGAGCGTGAGCTCCCCGCCCCTGTCGGTCCCGCCGCGGTGGTGCGCGCCATCGTGGAGAGCCTGGCCGCGGCGTTCGCCGCCGCCGTGCGCACCGCGGGCGAGCTGACCGGCGTCGAGGTCTCCACCGTCCACATCGTCGGTGGTGGTTCGCAGAATGAGTTGCTGTGTCAGCTCACCGCGGATCGACTGGGCCTGCCACTGCTGGCCGGCCCCGTCGAGGCGACCGCGCTGGGCAACGTCCTGCTGACCGCCCGGGCACGAGGTCTGCTTTCCGGTGGCCTCGAGACGCTGCGGGCACTGGTGGCCAAGCGTTTTCCGGTCCGCCGGTACGAGCCGCGGGCCGTATCGGTCGGTTGACGGACATGCACAGCGCCGATCATCTGGTGTGATGGAGCTGTGGTGAGCATGCGTGAAGTCGCGGCAGCGGCGTCGGTCTCGGTGGGGACCGTATCCAACGTGCTCAATTCCCCCGGAAAGGTCGCACCGGCGACGGTGGCGCGGGTGCAGGCGGCCATCGACGGACTGGGTTTCGTCCGCAACGACGCGGCCCGGCAACTGCGGGCCGGCCGGTCGCGCAGCGTCGGGCTGGTGGTGCTCGACGTCGGAAACCCGTTCTTCACCGATATCGCGCGCGCCGCCGGTCGGCGGGCCGGTGAGCTCGACCTGACCATCCTGCTCGGTACCTCCGACGACGATCCGCAGCGTGAGCGCACCTACATCGATGCCTTCGACGAGCAGCGGGTGTTCGGCTTGCTGGTGTCTCCCATCGGCGACGACCTGAGTCGGCTGGCCGCGTTGCAGCGACGCGGAACCCCCGTCGTCCTGGTGGACCGCGACGGCAGCGGCACCGAATTCGACTCGGTGGCCGTCGACGACATCGCCGGTGCGCGGATGGCCGTCGGCCACCTGCTCGACACCGGCCGCAGGCGCATTGCGTTCGTCGGCGGTCCCGCCGATCTGCGTCAGGTCCGCGATCGCCGCGCCGGAGCCCAGGAAGCTGTCGACCTCGTGGGGGACGCCGGCCTCGAGGTCATCGATACTCCCGCGCTGACGGTCCTGGCCGGTCGCGCGGTGGGTGAATCGCTCCGGGACCGCCCGCCGTCGCAGCGGCCGGATGCGGTGTTCTGCGCCAACGACCTGCTGGCCATCGGTGTGCTGCAGGCACTTACATTTCTGGGTGGCCTACGGGTACCTGGTGATATCGCGCTCATCGGCTATGACGACATCGACTTCGCGAGTTCGGCGGTGGTGCCGCTGAGTTCCATCCGGCAGCCCACCGCGCGTATCGGCGCCACTGCGCTGGACCTGCTGATCGATGCCGCCGAGGACCCGGCGAATCATCGGCCCGACCACGTGGTCTTCCAACCCGAACTCGTCATCCGAGCCTCGACCGCCACCTAGCGTCAGGTATCTGCGGCGATTCGTTGCTGGTCGGGGAGATTGGTGTCGTCGGACAGCTTGGATCCGGTGGTCTGGAAGATGACCCGGCGGGCGATCTCGACGGCGTGATCGGCGAAGCGCTCGTAGAACCTGCCCAACAGCACCAGGTCCACCGCGGCGGCGACGCCGTGGCGCCAGTCGGCACCCAGAACCACCGAGAACAGATGGCGATGCAAGGTGTCCATGGTCTCGTCGTCCTGCAGGATCTGTTTGGCGCGTACGACGTCGCCGGACAGCACGACCTCGCGGGCGCTGTTGGCCAGCTCGACGGCCACCTGGCCCATCTCGGCGAAGTATGCGTTGACCTCTTCGGGCAGCACAGGGGCGGGGTGACGGCGCCGGACGATCTTCGCGATGTGCACGGCCAGACCGCCCATCCGGTCGGCATCTGCCGCGGTCTGCAGGGCGCCCACTACCGCGCGCAGGTCGGCGGCCACCGGTGCCTGCAGTGCGAGCAGCTGAAACGCGTCGTGCTGGACCTGGGTGTTGAGCTCGTTGATGCCGTCGAGGCCGCTGATCACTTCTTCTGCAGCTTCCAGGTCGACCTGCAGCAGGGAATGCGTGGCGCGCTCGATTTCCACACTGGCCAGCGCACACATCCGGGCAAGGTCGGAGGCCAGGTGGTCGAGCCGTCGATGGAAGTCGGTACGCATGCCGCTCATCTCGTGATCGCTATCAGGCCGGTCAGGCCCCTTTGTACCCCAGGCGTCGATGGCTAAACGCAACATGTTCATTGAACATGGACCGGGATCGGTGAGCGCTGCCTGATCAACGTGCCACCGGTGTCGTAATCGTCGTCGGCATTATAGGTCAACACCCCGACCGCAACGCTTCCCTGACTACCGGTGTACCACACGGTGAAGCTGTCTTCACCGTGTTCGACCAGTCGGCTGTCCTGGTGTCCGTCACCCCACGCGTGGTACTTCACGGTGGCTTCACCGATCGAGCTCCAGAACCCGGGTACCGCGGACCACGCGGCGGTGACGCCTGCGGCGCAGGTACCTGCGATAGCGCCCTGGTCATCCGCATCCTGCCAGTGTTCTACCGCCAGGTGCCTGCCCGCGGTCTCGTTGTAGGCCAGGGCGACGTCGCCGGCGGCGTAGATGCCGGGCGACGAGGTCTGCATATTGCTGCCCACCACGATGCGGGACTCTCGGACCTCGAGTCCCGCGGCCTCGGCGAACCCGCTTTGTGGTGTCACTCCGGTGGCCGCCAGCACCAGGTCGGCGTCGATGCTCGAACCGTCGTCGAGTCGCACCGAGGTGGTGGCAGTGCTGTAAGCGATGGCAGTGACTTCGACGCCGCCGCGAAAACGCACCCCGGCCTGCTCGACCAGGTCCCGCAGTCGCTCACCGGCTATCGAGCCGAGGCGATTGACCTGGGGAGCCGATTCCGGTGCTACCAGTGACACCGAAACGCCTTGGGCGGCAAGGGAAGCGGCGGCCTCGCAACCGATGAATCCGGCGCCGATCACCACCGCGGTCTCCGCCTGCGCGGCTGCTGATCGCAGCATGGCTGCATCCGAAGCCGACCGCAACTGCAGGGCATGCTCGCCGCCGGGCACCGGCAGTGGCACCGGTGCGGCGCCGGTGGCGAGCACCAGCGTCCGGTACTGAAAGTTCTGGTCGCCCGCTCGGACGTAGCGGTTTTCGACGTCGATGCGGTCGACAGTGAGACCGTGCCGCCGTTCGATCGCACGCTCGTCGTACCACTGCTGCGGGTGCAGACTGATGTCGTCGGATTCACCCGTGAGATATTCTTTGCTCAAAGGTGGCCGGGCGTAAGGCAATTGGGGATCGGCGCTGAGGATCACAATGGTGGATTCCGGATCGAGCTGGCGGAATGCCTCCGCGGCGCTGACACCGGCGGGTCCGCTGCCGACGATAAGGAGTCCGACGGGGTCAGGACGGGTCACGAAGTCACGGGCCTCACGATGTCACAGGTCGAAGTGCGGCGAGGTTCTCCACCGACCGTCGGACATCGGACTCGATCACCTTCGCCACCAGGGAGCCCACCGGGCCGTTGAGCAGGCCGCCGCTCAGGGTGGCAACGAGGTGGAAGGTGGAACCCGGATCCTTGTCGGTGATCGTCATGTCGAGGGCGATATGCACGCCGCCGCGACCACTTCCTCGCATTTCGAGCCGCTTGAACAGGTCGAAGCTGGTGACTTCCCAGTGGATGACGTTGCGGAATCCTTTGACCTTGATCAGCGACGACACCTGGGTGCCGAGTTGGACGTCGGCGGGGACGTCGCTCTTCCAGCCACCAAAAATGGTCATCCACTCTTCGAACCGGTTGAGGTCCGAGGCGAGGGCCCAGGCTTGGCGGGGAGAGAGGTCGGAAGTGACAGACACGTCAACAGTGGCCATAGGAGACCTCTACCCGTTGGCTCCGGCGACTAACCCGGCGCGCCCAGGGTGTGCCGATCGTCTCGCGTGGATCACGCACCATCAGCGGTGCGCCACGCCGCACCGCCGACGCGTTGTGCGTCGAATCACGACGGCGAAGCGTGGCAGCCGGCCGGATGCGCCGATAACGTTGTGAGAAGTAACTTAGTTCATTTAATTAATTCTCATCGTGCCCGAGGAGCTTTCGTGATTGTCCAGACCGAACATCCGGTTCATGTGCCCGACGGGCCGGCTACCCGCGGATCGCAACTGAAGGCCGGCGTGATCGGGCTGGGCATGATCGGCGGCGGGGTTGCGGTGAGTCTGGCCCGCAGCGGCAGGGTTCCGGCGGTGTATGACGTGCGCGCCGACGCCGCCGGCGAACTCGCCGGTGTCCCCGCCATCTCCGTGTCACCGGCCGAGGTGGCACGCGGCAGCGATGTCGTGCTGGTCGCCGTCGTTGACGCCACCCAGGTGCGTGCGGTGCTCGCCGGCCCGGAGGGCGTTCTGGCAGGCGCCCACCCAGGGCTGATCGTGGTGGTGCTGTCCACGGTGGCAGTCCCCGAGGTGCACGAGATCGCCAGTCTGTGCGCCGAAGCCGGTGTCGCACTGATCGATTGCGGTGTGACACCAGGTGACCAGGCCGCTCGCAACGGTCTGGTGGCGATGGTCGGCGGCGATGACTGCACGGTGCGCAGGGCGATGCCGGTGCTGTCTGATTTTGCAAAGCGGGTCGTGCACTGCGGCCCCTTGGGTGCGGGCATGGCCACCAAGATCGCCCGTAACGTCATCACGTTCGGGAGCTGGCGCGCGGCACACGAGGCCGCCGAGTTGGCCCGCTCTGCCGGCGTCGCACCGCAAACGCTGATCGACGTGGTCGAAGAGGCAGATCCGCAGGGCGCCACCCTGTTCCAGTGGCTGCGGCACCGGTTCGATCGCCCGCCCGGGGTCGAGGCAGCCGCACCCCAGGTGCTGCGCCTGATGGAGAAGGATCTGGCGGCGGCCCAGGATCTGGCCCGTGACTCCCACGTGGACGTGCCGCTGGTGGACGCGGCCCGAGACGCAGCCGCGGACACCGTCGGCGTCACCGCTGCGCTCCGCGAGGCGGGCGAACAGACTCGGAGCGAACGCGGGCTGGCGACCATGGACGCGGTTTACGGGGCAGGTCTGTCGGCCGCCATGCCCGCCGACCGGACTCCGACGCTCGCCATGACCATCGACCATCTGTTCGGCGAAGTCTGGAGCAGGCCAGGGCTTTCCATTCGTGACCGTCGACTGCTGGTGCTCGGCGCCACCGCCGCGCTGGGACGCCCCGACCTGATCGAAACGCAGGCAAGGGGTGCACTCGTCAACGGCGAGCTGACCGAAGAGGAATTGGAGGAAGCGGTGCTGCAGTTGCATTACTACGTCGGTTGGGGCAACGGCACGGCGGTACAGAGTGGTGTGGCCGCCGCGCTGGCCAACCGCCACGAGGGCTATCTGCAATCTGAGGAGAGTGTTCACGATGCCGCGCACTGAGGACGACGCCTAGGACCTGGTATCGAGCGTCGGCGCCACTGCCACCATGGTCGCCGCGCATCGCGCGGCGGCCACCCGGCAGCCGAACCCCTTGATCGTTGACCCGTTCGCCGAGCCGCTGGTCGTCGCTCTGAGCGTCGATTATTCACCCGCTATGGGCGTAGCGACTTCGATCATGCCGAATCGGGCAGTGCGCCTTTTGATCTGCACGCTCTCAATGACAGCATGGCGATCCGCAGGCGCTACTTCGATGACTTTTCCACGGCTGCGGCTGACGCCGGGATCCGGCAGGTCTGGACTCCGGTCTGGACTCCCGCGCCTACCGGTTGCCGTGGCCGGCAGGCACGACAGTGTTCGAAATCGATCAGGCCGAGGTCGTCGATTTCACGACCCGCACCCTCGCCGGACTCGGTGCCGTCCCACCGGTGGACCACCGGTCCCTGGGTGTCGACCTGCGCCACGACTGGACGGCGGCACTGTTGGCCGGCCACACTGAGCGGTCCGGTGGACTAGCGCGGGGGTGGGTGCGGTCTCAACGTGGGTGTTTGATGCGTTGCACCCACCAGTCGCGACCGGCGCAGTCCTGGCTGGTGCAGCGGCGCTGTTCCCGCCGGGTCGACACGTCGTCGGCCGGTTCGGGCAGGGCAGCTTCCGTCTTGCCACCGCATACTCGGCAGACTTGCCCGTCGTGCCGCTTTCCAGCCATGACTATGTGGTTCCCTAACAGGGGCAAGGCAATCCGAGGAGTGGAGGCGGATTCTGTACTGCTGGTCACAGTCTCGTCGCTCACGTCACCTGGATCTCACCCATCGGGGCCCAGCCCTCGGCATCGATCGACTGGCTGATGATCGACGGAGTAGCACTCAGCACCGTGGGCGCCTCGGACACGAACTTCGCGAAGTGTGCGCTGCCGACGTGCGCCGCTCCCGCATCACCATCACGAAAACCCTCGACAAGCACATATTCCGACGGATCATCCAGGCTGCGTGACCACTCGAAGAACAGGTTGCCCGGCTCGTTGCGGGTGGCCTCGGTGAACTCCGCCACGGCTTCCGGGAAAGTCTCGAGGTACTCCTGTTTCGGTCGCCACTTGACCACGATGAATATCACAGCAGATCGTCCCTTCTACGGTGTGAGTATTGCTCGGCCGCGGACATTCCCGGCGTTGAGATCGTCGATGGCGGACTGGAAGTCATCGAGCGAGTACTTCTGGGTGTGCAGGTTCACCGCACCCTTGGCCGCCAGCGACATCAGATCGCACAGGTCGTTGTAGGACCCGACGAGGTTGCCGATGAAGTTGATCTCCGTGGAGACGATGTCGATGGTCGGCACGTTGATGTTCTCGCCGTACCCGACCACGTGATAGTCGCCGGCCCGCCGCAACATGGCGACCCCTTCGCCGGTGGCTCCGCCCTCGCCCACGAAGTCCACGACAACCTCGGCACCATGGCCGCCGGTCAAATCCAGCACCTGCTCCACCTGGGTGCCGTCGGCGATCACACCATGGTCCGCCCCGATCGCTTCGGCGAGCTTCAGCGCGTCCGAATTACGGTCGACGACAATGAGTTCGGCGGGGGACAGCGCTTTGAGCACCTGGATGCCGATATGGCCGAGACCGCCGGCGCCGATCACGACGCAGCGGTCTCTGGGGGTCAGCCGCCGGCTCGCCTTGGCGGCTGCGTGGTAGGCGGTCAAGCCGGCGTCGGCGAGTGCGGCCACATCGGCGGGCTCGAGCGAGTCGTCGATCTTGACCACACTGCGCGCCGAGGTCTTGAGGTACTCCGCGTAGCCACCGTTGGTGTCGATGCCGGGGAAGGCGTTGGCCTCGCAGTGCACATCGTCACCGGAACGGCAGGCTCGGCACAATCCGCACGTGATCAGCGGGTGCACGATCACCTTGTCGCCCTCGCTGACGTTGCTGACCGCCGAGCCGACGGCGTGTACCCACCCGGCGTTCTCGTGACCGATCGTGTACGGCAACTGCACCTGTGACTTCTCGGCCCACTGTCCTTCCAGGATGTGCAGATCCGTCCGGCACACGCCGGCGCCGCCGATCTTGACCACCACGTCGAACGGCCCTGTGGGGGTGGGGACAGGTACTTCCTTCATGTCCAGGTTCTGGTGATAACCGACGACCTGGACGGCGCGCATCGTGCTCATCGGAGTGCTCCTTCTTTGGGTGACAGCGGTATCAGAGTGTGGTGGGAGGCAGGTTCGACCGCATCCTCGTACCTGGTGCGCAGCAGGCCGCGGCAGAAATGCGCATTCCCGTCGATCGAGATCCGGGTCGAGCGCGCCCGCCGCAACGCCAGCGTCACCGCCTCCGGTGGATAGCCGGCGCCCGTGTGGTCCACCAGCACCGCGGCGGTGGTGTCCATGGGCAATCCGAGGGTGCGCCGCCGCCGCAGCAAGGCGTGTGTGGTGTCGTCGGCAGGCAGGTCCCCGAGGGTGACGTCGCCGAGCGACTCTTCCGTGCGTCCCGGTTCGGCACGCAACAATGCGGTGAGACAGCGCTCCATGGCTGCCGTGTGAGCCTTGCGGTGGAACGTCAGGCGCAGCTCGTCGAGACTGTCGAGTGCTTCGTGGCCGAACGTGCCCCGGTAGCCGGCGTCGGCGGCCAGTCCGGCATTGATGATGTCGGAGTCGTGATGGTCGTCGAGCTCCACCACCACCGTGCGTGCCCAATCGAGCGTCCGCAGAGCATCTTTGGCGTCCGAGGCCATCAGGTAGGCGAAGTTGGGCGAACAGAACGACGTCGGCAGCCGCAAGTGCACCTTGATGTTCCCGCTCGGCGACACCACCAGGGAATGCACAAACCCCAGCTCGGTGATCGGCTCATCGAGCTCCGGATCGACAACCCCCGACAGCGCGGCGAGGGCGGTGCCGTACCGATCCACGTCAGGCTCCGACGAGGTGGTCGGCGTTCTCGGCGGTGTTGTCGGCACCGCGCGGCCCCACCTCGGGCTCGGGGGCTTCGGGGAGTTGCAGCTCGGCGGGTACCGGGATGTCGTACATCTTGGCGGCATTGAGGCCGAGGATCTTCTTCTTCTGCTCGGTGGTGATCGCCGGGTATTCGCCCAAGTCGTCGGGGATCTGGAAGTCGACGAATGCCTCGATCAGCCAGCGCGGGGTCCACAGCGCGTAGTCCGACGAGAACTGGATGCGGTCTTCGCCGATCCAGTACAGCAGTTCGCCCATGATCTGCGCGAAATACTTGGGCCGGGTGTGGATGAACGGAATGGCCACCGCCAGGCCGGCGTGCACATTCGGCTCCTGCGTGGCGATCCAGCAGAAGTCCTCGAGCCGCGGTAGGCCGCAGTGCTCGACGACGAAGTTCAGATCGGTGAAATCGGAGGCGACGTGGTCGACATCGGCGACGTCGAAGGCATCGCGGTCCAGCGGCCGGATGGTCGGGCCCTTGTGCACGTGGATGTTCTTGATGCCGAGTTCCCGGCAGGCTTCGAAGTACCGGTAGGCCCACGGATCGTCGAGCCGCCAGCCGCGGGACTCGCCGTGCCACTCCGCGGTGTAGAGCTTCACGCCTTTGAGGCCGTACTTCTTGGCGTCCTCCCGCAATTGATAGAGGCCGGCCTCGCCGTTGCGCGGGTCGAAGTTGTGGTTGTAGGTCAGTTTGTCCGGGTGCTTGGTGGCGAGTTCGAACGCCTCATCGGTCTGGCCGAAGCCCTTGTAGTAGAACTCGCCCAGTTGCGCAGGCTGGAAGATCGCATGGTCGACATAACCGTCGGTGAAAAGGTCCTTCATCAGGCGTTCGCCACCCTGGTAGAGGTAGTCCTCGTAGCTCCACACCTCTGATTCGGGGGAGAGGTTGCGGTGGTAGTCGTAAAAGCAGTCGATGAACTGCTTGCCGTGGATGTTTCGCTGGTTCTCCGGCCGGGCGTCCCACAGTGCAACGTGGGCGTCGACGATGAAGTAGCTGGTGTCGTCCTTGCGGTACATGGTGCGCCTTTCTCTTCTGTGAGGGCTGTCACAGCACTGGCCCCGACACTAAGTCGATGTCACCCGTCAGCGGAGCTGCTCGGCGTCTCAATCTGAGACACCGGTCCCTGACTCCGGAATCGAGATGGCGCCACCTGGATGTAACGTGGATCACATCCCACGGAGGAGGGTCGGTCGGTGCCAGACGGACTACCGGATCGCGTACAGCGGCGTCAGCTGGCCGGTGGTGTGCCCACCGATGCCGTCCCGCGCCGCCTCCTGGCGTCGTGGCAGCGCAGCGAGGATTACGGCGTGCCGCTGGAATCGGTGGAGCCGGTGTTCGCCGGCACCGAGGACCTGGGCTCGCTGTTCGTCGAATGCGGCACGGAGGTGCTCACCGACCTGCACCGGACACTGGCCGCCGAGCCGGTCAGCATGATGCTCACCGACGCCGAGGGTGTGGTGCTGAGCCGCCTGTCCGGCGACCGCAGCCTGCTGCAGGCGCTCGATGACGTGCACCTGGCGCCCGGATTCGCCTACTCCGAGCGTGAGGTCGGCACCAACGGGCTGGGGCTGGCGCTGGCCGACCGGGTCCCGACGCTGGTTCGCGCGGACGAGCATTACGCGCTGAGCCTGTGCAGTTTCACCTGTGCCGCGGTGCCGGTACTCGATCCGATGACCGGGATGCTGGAAGGCAGCGTGAACTTCACCACCTGGTCGCGGTCGTCGAGTGAGTTGCTGCTGGCCCTGGCGCGCTCGGCGGCCAGTAACACCTCAGCACTCATGCTGGCCAGATCCACGGGCCGCCGGTCGCGGCCCACGTCGCGCGGTCAGGTCTTCCGGGTGGAGGTGCCGCGGCTGGAGCCGGGTTCCGGGACGCTGCACCAACTCTCGGACAAGTGGAACGTCGTGGTCGGCCGGGCCGAACGTGCCATGGCTGCGGGGCACGTGGTGGCGGCGATCGGGGAACCGGGGTCGGGACGGGCCACGCTGCTGGCGCAGGCGGCCCGGCACGTCTACCCGAAAGACCGGATCCTGTCTGCGGGCGCACCGGAGCCGACGGATGTGGCGACCTGGCTCGGTCTGTGGGCGCCGGAACTGGGCAAGTCTCATACCGCCGTCGTGGTCCGCGACGTCGACACGCTGCCGACCTGGGTGGGGGAGCGGCTCCGGGACCTGGTGGCGGCCGAGTCCAACAAAGCGGCGGTCAACGTCCCGTTCGCGATGACCGCAGAACGCTTCGAAGACATTCCGGCGGCGCTGGCCGGATTGGTCGACGTGGTGGTGGAGGTGCCGCCGCTGCGCGAGCGCAGCGCCGATGTGGCTGCCCTCGCGGCACATATCGCCAAGCGGGCCCGCGGCCGAGATGTGGAGGTCACCCCGGCCGCGGCGCGCGCGTTGCAGAACTTCGGCTGGCCCGGCAATGTCGACCAGCTCAGCCGGGTGGTGTCGTATGCGGCGGGGCGCTCCGATGTCATCGACATCGCCAATTTGCCGTCCGAGGTATTGGCGGGTGATACCCGGCGCCTGTCGCGCATCGAAGCCTTCGAGCGTGGCGAGATCGTGCGGGTACTCGGTGCCGGCGCGCTGACCATGGCCGATGCCGCCCGGGAGTTGGGGATGAGCCGCGCCACGCTGTATCGCAAGATGAATCAGTACGGGATTCACGTCGTGAAGGAACCGCACTGACCGAGACCGGAGTCACCCGATCGGCACGCTGATCTCGGTAGCCGCCGCCCGCCCCCGGAGAATCTCGGAAACCTCGAGGCGCCAGCACTTTCGTTCGTCGTCGGTACTGCGCTCCAGAGCGTCACCGGAGCAGGCCACCCGGCCGGAGAGGGTCTTTGCGCGGTCGGCCAATCTGGCCGCCTCGTTCACCGGGTCGCCGACGACGGTGTATTCGAAGCGGTTCAGCGCACCGAGATAGCCGGCGAACACCGGGCCCGCGGACACCCCGATGCCGAAGTCCACGTCGGACAACTCGCGCATTCGCTCTGCGAGGTCGCGGGCGGTGGCGAGGGCGTCGGCGGCGGCGCTGGCGTTGCGGATGGGCG
>JBEVFK010000034.1:0-27193 GCA_040512325.1 Mycobacterium sp.
CTCGGCGCGGGCGTCTGCTGGGCGATCTACATTCTGTTGACGCAACGAGCGGGCGACCAGGTAGAAGGCGTCACCGCGCTGGCAGTGTCCATGCCCGTCGCCGGTCTGGTGGCATCATTCTTCGTCTCGGGGCATGTCTTCGAAGGCATGACATTCAAGGTCGTTCTCATCGGCCTCGGAATGGCCATCCTGCTGCCCGTGGTGCCGTTCGTCCTGGAACTGCTCGCGTTACGCAGGTTGACCACCGCAGCGTTCGGCACGCTGATGAGTCTGGAACCGGCCCTGGCGTTTCTCATCGGATTCGTCGTGCTGCACCAGAATCCGGGCCTCTGGGAGACGATCGGAATCGCTGTGGTGGTGATCGCCGGAATGGGTGCCGCACGCAGCGGCGGCCGGGAGATGGCCGTGCCGCTGGAAGTGGGCTGACGGCGCTACTTCGCCAGCGGTGACGGGTGACCGGGCTTGGCGCCGGCGGCATCGCGGCGGCGCGCCGCCATGCCGGACAGCGCCTCGAACACCACCCGATGTGCTGCGTTCACCGTCAGCTCGGCATGGTCGTATGCGGGGGCGACCTCGACGACGTCCACTCCGACGACATCGTGTTCGTAACAGAGCTGACGAACCATCCGCAGCAGGTCGACACTGGTGAGCCCACCCGGCTCCGGAGTGCCGGTGCCTGGCGCGTGCGACGGATCAAGGACATCGATATCGACTGAGAGATAGAGCTTCTCGGCTTTGGCGAGCGCTTCGCCGACGGCGATCTTCATGACCTCTTTGAAGCCGCTCTCCCAGATCTCCTGCATCGTGTGCCAGGTCATGCCCTGCTCGAGCATCCACTCGAAGGTGTCCTTGGGTGGCCAATAGCCGCGCAACCCCACCTGCACGAAGTGGGTTCCGGGTACCGCGCCCGACTCGATGAGCCGGCGCATCGGAGTGCCGTGGCTGGCCAGGTTGCCGTCGATGGTGTCGGCGGTGTCGGCATGAGCATCGAAGTGCACGATGCCGACGTTGCCGTAGCCGTACACATCGGCGACCGCGGTGGCCGAGGGCCAGGTGATGGAATGGTCGCCACCGAGCACCACCGGCACGATGCCCCTGGAGGCGATGGCCGCCACCCGTTCTTTGATATTGGCGTGCGAAACCTCGGTCTGACCGTGGGGGCAGTAGGCGTCACCGAAGTCGACCACCTCGAGCCAGTCGAAGATCTCCAGGCCCAGATCCATGTTGTACGTGCCCGGTTCGTAGGCCGTGGCCCGGATCGCGCGCGGGCCGAACCGTGCTCCTGGCCGGTTGGTGGTGGCGATGTCGAACGGGGCGCCGACGATGGCCACATCAGGCTGCCACGCGTCGAGCTGCGCGGTCTCGGTGAGGAACGGCCGGTGCCCGAAAGTCGCCAGACCCGCGTGGGGCAGATCGAGTTGCTCGGCCATTCCCGGCGGCAGGTCACGCTGTGGCGGATGCTCATGGGAGTGGCTCATACGGCGACCTTACTGCCGCACGACAGTCGACGTGACCCGAACGAAACGTGTTGCACGCCCGGCCACTACGTCGGAAGTAATTGCCCCTCTGCACAGTGCGCGGCATCGTGAGTGGCATGACCGACGTGCAGAATCCGGCAGATGCAGGGACCCACCCGATCCCCAGATGGTTGCAGTTCGTCCTGAAGTCGGACCGGGCCGGTTCGTCGTGGTACATCGGCACCGGATTCTTCTTCGCTCCGGCACTCGCCCTGGTAGCGCCATGGCCGGAAGTCCGGACCGCACTGTGGGTGCTCATCGCCGCTGCCGGTCTGTGGCTCGGTGTACTCGGCATCGCGATGGCCTCCGGGCTGGCGATGATGCTGCGCGCCGGGCGCGAGATCCCGGAAGATTACTGGCGTTCCATGCTGGATTATCGAAGCGCCCGCGATGACATTCCGGGGGAAGGCAGGTCGGACTAGAGGAACCCGCACTCAACGCACAAGGAGTACTCCATGGTCATCGTCGCCGGCCACCTGATGGTCGGGCCCGGGCACCGGGAGGATTACCTCGCCGGTTGCGTCACGGTGGTGGAGCAGGCCAGAACAATGAGTGGCTGTCTCGATTTCGCCATCAGCGCCGACCTGCTGGACCCGCAACGTATCAACATCTTCGAGCGCTGGGAGTCCCGGGAGGCTGTCGAAAGATTCCGCGGCAGCGGTCCCAGTGACGAACAAGGCGTGGCCATCCAATCCGCTGAGATGGCCGAATACGACATCAGCGCAACACGCTCGCTGAGTTGAGTCGCTCGCGAATCCAGTCCGGCCAGGGCTGCTTGCTGTAGGTCTCGGTGTCCACGCACACATGCGTCATCAGGCATTCGGCCAGCACGGTGTCATCGCGGACGATGCTGAAGGTGCTCTGCAGCGAGGTGTTCCCCGGAGGCTTGAGCGTCACCAGGACGGTCAGGTCGTCGTCGAAGCGCGCAGGCTGGCGGAACTGTAGTTCCGCGGCGGCCACCACCAGGTCGACGCCGCCGGCCACCAGACCCTGGTAGCCCCCGAGAATCGCACCGATTGCCTCGGTGTGGGCCATGTCCACCCACGTGAGGTAGTGACCGTTGAACACCCGGCCCTGCATATCGCACTCGACGTAGCGGACCCGCAGGGGCATCACGTAGGGCTCAGCGGGCATGGGCAGCCTCCGTCAAAGCGGCCGCGGTCGCGGCGTCGGCAGGCAGGAACGCCTCGATGCTCAGTTCGGCGGCGGTGAGATCGAGTGCGGTCCCGAACGTCGTGACGGTACTCAGCAGCGACAGTTCCGTACCCTGGGGCGTGGTGAGCTCCAACGGGACAACGACACCGCCGAGTTCGTCGGCTCCCGGGGCGTCACCGGGGTAGCTCTCGAGTTCGGCCAGCAGCGCACGCAACCGGTCGTCGCCACTGACGGCGACCTCCCGTTTCAGGCGTTCGAGAAGGTGGTGTCGCCATTGCCCCAGGTTGCGGATCCGGGATGCCAGACCGTCGGGATGCAGCGCGATGCGCAACGCGTTCGGCTCTTCCAGCAGGGTGGACGCCACCCCGTCGATCAGGACTGCAGCGCTGGCATTGGTGCGAACGATGTCCCACCGGCGATCCACCGCGAGGCAGGGGAACGGCTGATAGGCGGTGAGCACCCGCTCCACCCCGTCGCGGATGGCGGCCATCTCGGGATCGTCAAGAGTCCGCTCGGAGTACTCCGGCGCCAGCCCGGCGGCCACCAAAAATTGATTTTGTTCCCGACGGGGTACCTCAAGGGCGGCGGCCAGTCGCAGCACCATCGCCCGGCTGGGCGCTGATCGGCCGGTTTCGATGAAGCTGAGGTGGCGTGAGGACACCTCTGCGCCGATGGCCAGGTCGAGTTGGCTGAGTCGGCGTCGTCGACGCCACTGCCGCATCAGCACGCCGAACGGGGGCGGTGCGGTGTCGGTGGTGCTCACGTGACCAGTCTGGCCGACAACTCACCTCCGCAATGTGCGGATGTGGCCGATGGACGTGAGAACGTAGGAGCACTATGGATCCGCACGATCACCTGCAGGGCGGGTACCTCACCTATGAACGGTGGGGCCGGAACTTTTTCGAGTTGGCTGTGACCGAGGAGCGCGTCGCCTCGGCGTTCGCCGAGATCGCCGGCGAGGCGTTCGAGATGGGTCCCATGGCACAGGGGCCGGGCCGCATCGCCCGGGTCACCGCCAAAGTGCGGATACAACAACCCCGGGCCACCCGACATCTCGGCGAGACCATCACCTTCTCGATCCGCATCCCCTTGAAGATCGACCTGCTGGTGGACTTGCGCCTGGACAAGGCGCGCTTCACGGTCGATGGCGAGATCACGTTACGGGCGACCGCCCGCGCCGCCGAACCGCTGTTGCTGATCATCGACGTCGCCAAACCCCGGCCCACCGATATCAGCGTGCACGTGGAATCGAAGTCGCTTCGCGGAGAGATCGTGCGGATCATCGGCGGGGTGGACGCCGAGATCCGCCGATTCATCGCCCAACATGTCGCCGAGCAGATCGATGCACCTGAATCGGCGAAGGCCAAAGTGATCGATGTCGCCGAACGGCTCGACGAGGCCTGGACCGGCGTGTGACCGGCAACCGGTCAGTGCGCCGGCCCGCCTAGCATCGCGCGCTGCCAGATCTGAGCCAGCGTGCTGATCGCCAGCTGCTCGTCGTACTGCGCGCCCTCGACGCTTTCGCCGCCGGCGGCCATCCAGGTCCAGCAATAGGACTCGAGCATCGAGACCATCGCCGAGGCGAAGGTGTGGTGATCGAGATCAACCGTCACCCCTTCCTTCTCGACGGCGGCAATCACGGTCAGCACGGAACGGATGCCTTCGGCTCGTTGCTCGCGCCACCAGGAGGCCGCCGACTCGTCGGTCATGGACAACTCGAAGACCCCGATCATCTCCGGTAGGAAGTCGCGGAACGTCTGGATGTAGGCGCGCACGGCGGCCTCGATGTTGGCGCCCCAGTCGTCGGTCAGCTTTTCGCGGGTGCGTTCGACGATCTGGACGGTGAATCTCTCGAGCAGGGCTTGCAGCAGTTGCTGCTTGGTGTCGTAGTAGTTGTAGAACGACCCCGTGGATCTTCCTGCTGCCGTGGTGATGTCGGTGATCTTCGCGTTCAGGTAGCCCTTGTCGGCGAAGACCCGTCGAGCCGCATCCAGGAAAGCCGCCTCGGTGTTCTGGCGCTTCGGCGTGGTCATCCGATGGCGCAGGGGAGTGTCTTGATGGTGTGGACGAACGGCGATATCAGCAGGTCGGGTTCAGCGGTGGCATGCAGGTCGGGGAAACTTCTGAGCAGTGTGCCCAACACCACGCGCATCTCCATCTTCGCCAGATTCGCGCCCAGGCAGAAGTGCGGCCCACCCGCGCCGAAGGCGATCTGGTCGCGCGCATTGCGCCGGTTGATGTCGAAGTCATCAGGTCGGTCGAACACCGCCGGGTCGTGGTTGGCGGCCAGATACCAGAGCACCACCTTGTCGCCCTTGGCAATTCGTTGACCGGCGACCTCGGTGTCGGTAGTGGCGGTGCGGCGCATGTGCAGCGCCGGGCTGCACCAGCGCAGGATCTCGTCGATGGCGTTGCCGTGCAGTTCGCCGAAACGCTCACCGAGCGAGCGCTTTTGGTCTGGATGATCGGTGAGTAGTTTCACCGCCCAGGTCAGCGCGGTCCGGGTGATGTCGTCGCCGGGGTTGGTGAGGCGCTGCTTTCCGAGGTCGATGGCGTAACCGAAGAGCTCCAGCAGGCTTTGCAGGCTTTCCTGTGGGCCGCCGAAATCGGGGTCGTTGACCCCCAGGATGCTGTTGATCAGCTCCCGCATCCGCGGCCGGTCGGTGGCGGGGATGTCGAGCAGGTCGCAGATGACCTGCAGCGGCAGGTTGGCGCCCACTGCGGCGACAGAATCGAAGCTGCCCAGCTCGCGCAGTTCGTCGACGATCTGATCGGCCAGCACCGACACCGACTCGGTGAGCCGGTTGATTGCGCGAGCCGAGAACGCGCTCTGGACCAGCTTGCGCTGCCTGCCGTGCCGCGGATCGTCCATCGCGATGATCGAGGCCATCACCTCCAGGACCTCGGGCGGGAATCGCCGAGCGAGAAGCCCGCGGTGCTGGTGAACGTCGCCGGGTCCCGGCTCACCTGGCCGACGGACTGGTGCGATGTCAGCGACCACAGGTCGTTGCCCGCAGCGTCGAGGTGGTACTCGATCCCTCCGCTGCGAGCTCTGATGGTGGCGAAGTGGTCCAGCCTGCCCTGGATGTCCGATGTCCAGAACGGCCGCAGCACCTCAGGAGACGGCGCAGTACCGGGTGGGCTCTGCAGTTCCGGGTCGGCGACCATATCCACCCCTCCATGAAACTGAACTCAGATTCATTTCAACGTACACCTCGCGAGGTCCGCCCAACAGCAGAATGGGCCGTGGCACGATGGCCCGGTGACCGCCAAACTGGACCTGCTCAGCCCCACCATCGAGGTTGCCGTGGTGACCACCAACCTCGACGCGATGATCGAGTTCTACGAGAACTTCCTCGGCCTGGAATTCCAGGCCGTCCTCGACTTTCCCGGCGGATCGCAACGGCGGTATGCCCTCGGCGGCAACGTCGTCAAGCTCGTCAGCTACACACCGCCGCCACCGGAACCCACTGCGCCGGGCGGCGGTCGCGCGCAGGCCGGTATCAAGTACTTCTCGTTCGGTGTGCAGAACCTGACCCAGTTGGCCGAACGGATCGCCGCGTCAGACTATGAACTGGTCGAGCCTCTCACCGAATTCGAGCCGGTGCCCGGCATCGCGTTTCTGTTCGTTGCCGATCCTGACGGCAACTGGATCGAGTTCTTCGGCACGCTGTGAACACGATCAAGGTGGGCTGCGTGTACCGCCCCCAGTTCGCTCCGGAGTTGCTCGCGGACGCCGCACGCACGGCCGACGACGCCGGCCTCGACGAGTTGTGGCTCTGGGAGGACTGCTTCCTGGCCGGCGGTATCTCCGCTGCGGCCATCGCTCTGTCGAACAGCACGCGGTTGACCGTGGGTGTGGGCGTGCTCCCGATCCCGATGCGCAACGTCGCGGTCGCCGCGCTGGAGATCGCCACGCTGGGCCGGGCGTTCCCGGGGCGGGTCCGCATCGGCGTCGGCCACGGGGTACAGGACTGGATGGCCCAGATCGGCGCCAAGGTTGCCTCGCCGATGACGCTGATGCGGGAATACGTCACCGCGCTGCGTGCACTCCTCGACGGTGAGCGGGTCACCGTCCATGGCAGATACGTCTCACTCGAGGACGTGGCACTGGACTGGCCACCGGAACCCGGTCTTGAGATTCTCTGTGGCGCAGGCGGTCCGCGGTCGCTGCAGCTCAGCGGAGAGCTCGCGTCGGGCACCGTCATCAGCGGCGGTACCTCGCCGGCCGCGCTGCGCGACGCCATCGCCCACGTCGAGACCGGCCGGTCCCTCCGGCCGAACGTGACACCGCACTCGGTGATCACCTACCTGCTGTGCGCCACCGGCCACGACGCCAAGGCCCGGATTCTCGACGAGATCCGGCATTGGGAACTCGATCCGGCAGCGGACGTCGCCGCCTACGGCAGTCCGGAGGACATCGCCCGGGCCGCTGAGCGGTGGATCGAGGCCGGGACCGACACGATTGTCTTCCAGCCCGCCGCGGATGTAGATCCCAGAGAGTTCATCGCCGAGATCGGCGGCAGTGTGCAACCTCTGATGCGGCCGCGCTAACGGCGGCGCGTTCGCCGTCCCAGATAGACCAGTGCCACCCCGGCCAGGGCGATGATGGGGCCCAGCAGCGACCAGGTGGTGGTGTTGCTCATCGGACTGCCCTGGACCACCCCGAATCCCTGCAGGGTGAACAACAATCCGAACAGGGCGATGATGACGCCGAAAAGTACCAGGAATGCACTGCGCATGCCTGTGACAGTAGCCGTTACTTGGTGCCGAACATCCGGTCGCCGGCATCGCCGAGGCCGGGAACGATATAGCCGTGTTCATCGAGCTGACGGTCGATGGCCGCCGTGTAGATGGGAACGTCGGGGTGGGCATCCTGCATCGCCGCCAGTCCCTCCGGACAGGTCAGCAGACAGACGAACTTGATGGACTTGGGTGCGCACTCCTTGAGCCGCTCCACCGCGGCCACGGCGGAGTGCCCGGTGGCCAGCATCGGATCGACGATCACCACATCGCGTTCGTGTAGGTCGTGCGGCATCTTGAAGTAGTACTCCACGGCGATCAAGGTCTTCGGGTCGCGGTAGAGGCCGATGTGGCCGACCCGGGCACCCGGCACGACCGACAGCATGCCGTCGAGGATGCCTGTGCCTGCCCGCAGAATCGAGACGAACACCAGTTTCTTGCCGTCGATCACATTGCTGGTCATGGTCTCCAGCGGGGTCTCGATCTCGATCTCGTGCAACGGCATGTCGCGCAGCACCTCGTAGGCCATCAATGCCGACAATTCATTCAACAGACGACGAAAACTGTTGGTGGACGCGTCTTTCTGCCGCAACAGGGTGAGCTTGTGCTGCACCAGAGGATGGCTGATGAGATTCACGTTCGCCATGGTCTAGAAGACCGTCCCGTCACTGTTGATGGTCAGTGGCGGCAATCCGCCGCGCAGCTGTTGAGCGAGTTGGCGGCCGGCCGCCCAGGTGCCGCCTTCGAGGACACAGGCCAGCGGCAACGCTGTGGCGTCCACTCCCAGTCGGTCGCGTACCAGGGTGGCGGTCTCGTCGAGAAGTGCGACCGTCAGAGCCCGCCATTCGACGATCAGTTGGTCCGACACCGACCAGGTGCGGGTCGCGAACTCCGGCTCGCGCAACTTCAGCACGCCGGTGTCGAGGAACAGACCGCCGTTGCGATATTCAGGGAGTCCGGTGAGGGCATCGAGACCGGTCACCGTGACACCTGCCCATTGGAACGGTTCCAGCAGCGAGTACGTCAGCCACTGCGACAGCTTGTGGAACGGCATCCAGCCCTGCGTGGACCCGAGGCCGGGCACTGCGGGGTGCGGCCAGCAGTCGCCGACGGGGTATCCGTCGATCATGTTGCCGGCCAACCAGATTCCCGACAGTGAGGACAGCAGCGCGGACAGGATGGTGTGGGCGGCGACGGTGTTGTCCGCGGCGACAAGGGCATCGAACAACCCGCCGGGGCGGCCCAGCGGGCCGAACTCCGGTTGCGCGCCCAGCGCGGCGCCGAGGCGTTGCAGCAGCTGCACCCGCCCGGGGAAACCGACAAGGACATTGGTGGGGGAGAGCTGGAAAGCGGTGGCCAACCGGTCGGCGTCGAGCCCGATCAGGCCTGCGGCGTCGGCCTGCAGCGGGAAGTCGGGGTCACTGGAGAACAGTCCGCTGGTGAAGGCGTGCCAGCTGGCCACTCCGAGTCCTTCGGAACGTGTGAGCGTCTCCCCGCTGGCGGCCTCCCGGTAACACCAGTCGGGTCCGGACCCGGCGTCGAGCAAGACGCTGACCACGGCAAGGTCGATCATCGCGCGCGCCTGCCCGGGTGCGTCCTGGCCGTCCAGTCGGGTCCGCAACTCGGCGGTCCGGTCCACCGCGCCGGCTTCGAAATGGCGCCAGCGACTGTGAAAGGGGATCCTCAGGTCGGGGAACCGGTGCGCCGTGAGGTCGGCCACCCGGTCCGCCGCGGTGGGCAACGCGGAGTCGTCGACGCCGAACCACCGCGACTGCCCGCTGCGGGCCCGGTTGAGCAGAAACTGCGCGCGTTCACGGATCGCCGTCGTGGTCCGAAGCTCATCAACCGGATTCACCCCTGCAGACCCCGACCGACGGTGTTCTTGAGGTCGTCGGCGTCGGGTACTCGGCCGGGGGTGAAGTATCCGGCGGCCATCTTCGCGTCGATCTCCACCCGCGCGTCGTCGGGGATCAACTCCTCCGGGATGTTGACCCGTTCGCCCACCTCGATCCCGGACCCGGTGATGGCGTCATATTTCATGTTGCTCATCGAGACGAGCCGGTGGATCTTGCGGATACCCAGCCAGTGCAGCACATCGGGCATCAACTCCTGGAAGCGCATATCCTGAACTCCGGCAACACATTCGGTGCGCGCGAAGTACTGATCAGCGGTGTCGCCGCCGACTTGGCGTTTACGGGCGTTGTACACCAGGAACTTCGTCACCTCGCCCAGCGCGCGGCCCTCTTTGCGCGAATAGGACACCAGGCCCACCCCGCCGCGCTGCGTCCCGGCGATGCACTCCTCGATCGCGTGGGTCAGGTAGGGCCGGCACGTACAGATATCGGACCCGAATACATCGGAGCCGTTGCACTCGTCGTGGACCCGCGCCGTCAACTCGACGGCAGGGTCGGCCAGATCGCGTGGGTCGCCGAAGATGTAGACGGTCTGCCCGCCGATCGGGGGCAGGAACACCTCCAGGTCCCCGCGCGTCACCAGCTCGGGATACATCCCGCCGGTCTCCTCGAACAGGACCCGCCGCAGTTCGGCCTCGGTGCAGCCGAATCGTGCCGCCACACCGGGCAGGAACCACACCGGCTCCACGGCGGCCTTGGTGACCACTGCAGCGCCGTTCGGCATGAGAAGCCGTCCGTCGGGGACCAGCCTGCCCTTGGCGATGGCTTCGGTGACCTCGGGAAGCATCACATGGGCTTTGGTCACCGCGATGGTCGGACGAATATCGGCGCCGGCGGCCAGTTCGCTGCTGAAGACGTCGGCTATCGCGGCTCCCCAAGGATCCAGGCTCACGATCGCCGCGGGGTCGCTCCACTGCGGGTAGGGGCCCACGATGTCAGTGGGTGCGGTGTTGGTCAGATCGGCCCGGTGATCCCGCGACAGCGCACCCGCCGCCACCGCCAGGGCCCGGTAGACGCTGTACGAACCGCTGTGGGTGCCGATGACGTTGCGGTGGGCCCGCGTTCCGGTGGTGCCGATGACCGGCCCACGCTCGGCGGCACTCGGTGCTCCCCAGCGGATGACGGGGGCGCCCACCCCGCCGCTGTGCGAGGTGAGACGGATGTGGCCCAAGGTGGCCTTGGGCGAACTGGGGTTCGGCGGCGCGCCGGCATCAGTGGGCATGGACAGTCCTGTCAAGCAGGTGGCCCGGCGGCCCGGCTTGGCTGCCGGAAGGCGCAAGCATAACGAGTGACGGGCTTTGCCGCTGCGCCGAGAACGGTCCGGTCGTCTCGGTCAAGCTGTGGTGGTCGGGGGCGGTCCCCCGGTCCGCCTCATCGGAAGGAGTGGACGGTTGCCGCGCTGTCTGCGGCCCTCGTCGGACAACCAGGCCAAACCGGCAGCTGACGACAGAAGGGCCGCGATCCCGGCCCATGTTCCACAGCCGACCCAGCCAAGAGCAAAAGAGCCGACGCAGAGGACGAAGGCCACGGCCCCGAGCCCGATCAACACCATTCCCGGGGTGCCGACGCGATGTTCTGCACCGGGCGCCGGGACGTCGGGGGATCGGTCGGTCACGTGTCACTCCCCTCCACGTGGTGCTGGTGTTCAGTCGAAACAACCAATTGCTGGTTGGTACCCGCGTACCAGCGATGACCAAACAATTCCCGGGCAAACGTCATCATTGGGAATTAAATCCGGCGACATGGGTTTATCCCACTGTGACCACGGGTAAAAACCTCAGGTCACACTCCATCGCAGTGCAGCGTTCGCGGACACCAGCGCGTGCAATTAGGAGACGAATTCGAGATGTCGGGTAAACACCACAAGATCGCAGACGAGCCCATGAATGCCATTGCCGAGCGCGCCGCGATGCGCAGTGCGGCCAAGCCGTCGAAGAAGGCCACGATCCTCACCTCGGCTTCTATTGCCATTGCGTTCGCCGGATTCACTGCCGCTGTCTTCGTGGCCGCCACCGACGGTCCCGCGCCGGCGCAGCCCACCACCCAGACCGTCCCGGCCGCCTCCGACGCGCAGGCGCCGCGCCCACTGCAACAGCACGGTGTCATCGTTGCCGTCACCTCCGACACGATCACCGCCCGCAGCGCCGACGGATTCATCCAGACGTACCGCCTCACTCCCGACACCACCGCAGTGACACAGGAGGGTGGAAACACCTTCACCACCGCGACACCGTTCGCGGTGAACGACGAAGTGGCCATTCAGGCCACGGTGGCCTCCGGCACCGCCGTCGCCACGGCAGTGGCCGACCGCGCGGTGGTCGGTGCGGGCGGTCCGCCCATGGATTCGCTCTGAGTCTCTCCGACTAGTGTCCTGACCTCATGGTCGCGGCGTGCAGTCCCGGCGGCGCACCGAACAAGCGCCGGTACTCGCGGGTGAACTGAGACGGACTGTCGTAGCCGACGGTGTGCCCCACCGCGGCGACATCACCTGAGTGCGTGAGCAACAACAGCCTCGCGTGTTGAAGCCGAATTCTCTTCTGGAATTGCAATGGGCTCATGGCCGTCACTGCGCGAAAGTGGCGATGCAGGGTCGACGCGCTCATCCCGACCAGCCGGGCCAGGTCGTCGATCGAGGTGGGTTCGGCGTAGTGGTCGCGGATCCAGGAGATCGCGCGACTGACCTGCGCCAGATCGCCGTCGGTGAGGCCGATCTGGCGGACCACACCGCCCAACGGTCCGGTGAGCAGCCGCCAGAGGATTTCCTGTTCGAGCAACGGCGCCAACACTGTCGCGTCCGCGGGCCGGTCGAGCAGCCGCACCAGGCGTGCCAAGGCGTCCAGCAGATCGTCATCGGCAGGCCCGGTGGCGATCGCGGTGGGGCCGGGCCCCACCGGTGCCCATCGATAGGTGGGCCGCTGCAACAGCAGAGCCGCCACCGCGGCAGGTCGCAGCACAAACCCCAGTGACAGCGACGGCGCACCCGGCGTGATGTCGATGTAGTGCCCGGTGACCGGCAGGTCAGCAGTGACGACCAGGCACTGGCCGGAACGGTACTCGAACGCCTGGTCGCCGAGCAGGAGCCGCTTGCCGCCCTGGGCCATCAGCACCAGCAGCGGCTCGGTGAGCGAATAGTCCGGCTCCTCGGACTGATTCACCACTTTCGACAACAGGAGACCGTCGATCGGAGTCCGCAGGTCGGCTCGGGCATGCGCCGCGATGCGGCCACGGATCTCGAGCAACATGTCTTCGGAGGTGCGCACGAGGCAACCACATCATGATTTCGCGGCTCGTACGCACAATCGAGGCAACCCCGCCAGGATCGTGCAAGAGGTTGCGGTGATCGGACTACCGGCGGGCCCGCGACCGGGTTTCGATGTAGTCACCAACATCGACACCACGGAGGAACAGTTTCATGTCACTCGACCACTACGTCACACTCGGCCGCTCCGGACTACGGGTGAGTCCATTTGCCCTTGGCGCCATGACATTCGGAGAGGATGCCGGCGGCGCCGGCAGCAGTGTCGCCGATGCCGAGTCCATCCTGTCCACCTATCTGGACCTCGGAGGAAATTTCATCGACACCGCCAACTTCTACACCAACGGCCATTCCGAGAAGATCCTCGGCGATTTCTTCGCCAGGCATCCCGGTCGCCGCGGACATGTGGTGCTGGCGTCGAAGTTCTTCACCAACCTGTTCCCGGGCGATCCCAACGGTGGCGGCGCCGGGCGCTCGTCGATCATCGCCCAGCTCGACGAGACGTTGCGTCGCCTGCAGACCGACTACCTCGATGTCTACTGGCTGCACAACTGGGACCGGCACACCCCGATCGAAGAAACCATGCGGGCCCTCGATGATCTGGTGCGGGCCGGCAAGATTCGCTACATCGGCTTTTCCAACAACCCTGCGTGGGTGACCGCCCGCGCCCAGACCCTGGCGCAATTGAACGGGTGGACGCCGCTGATCGCCCTACAGGTCGAATACTCCCTGCTGGCCCGCACGGTCGAGGGAGAGATCGCACCGCTGGCGCGCGATCAGGGGATGGCGCTGGTGCCGTGGAGCCCCTTGAAGAACGGGTTCCTGTCCGGCAAGTACCGGCGGGGAAACGAGGTTGTCGACTCTGCACGAGCCGCCTTTGTGGCCGGCCCCACCGACGCGCAGTTCGCCGTCATCGATGCCGTCTGCGCAGTGGCCGACGAGGTGGGCACCACTCCCGCGGCGGTGGCGTTGGCCTGGCTGCGGGCGCGGACGGGCACTGTCGTGCCGATTCTCGGCGCCAGACGTCTCGGGCACCTGATGGACAACATCACCGCACTCGAGGTGACCCTCGACGACACGCACCTGCGGCTCCTCGATGACATCTCCGCACCCGAGCTCAATGATCCGGCGCCGCAGAACGGACACATCCGATCGATGCTCCAATTCGCGGGTTCCACCGTCGACGGCGAGCGCTCCGAGGTGTATCCGCCTCTGCTGCAGAGCAATATCCGGTACTGAGACCCACGGTTCAGCGATCGTGGAGGTTCGCTTCGAAAGCCACCCGATCACCACGGTAAAGAGCACGCACGATCTCGATGGGTGCACCGGCGACGTCGACTGAACGCCGGTTGAGCAACAGCATCGGCATCGCGGTGGTGGATTCCAGCAGCTCGGCCTCGCGGGGGGACGGGAGAACGGTTTCGATCCGCTCGACCGCCGAACCGAATTGCACACCGCGAGAGCGGATCGCGGCATAAAGGGACGTCGTGGGATCGAAGTCGTCGGTATCAGACGACGCAGTGAGGAACCCGAAGCGACGCGCAGGCAGGTAGGTGCTTTCCAGTCCGATGCGCTGTCCGTCGGCCAGCAGGATCCGCTCCAGGTGGATCACCGGGTCGCCGACGGCGATGTCCAAGCCGGTCGCCAGGTCGCCGGATGCCGGGATGTCGAGCCAGGTCACCAAGATTCGACCTGGCACGCGACCCATCTTCACCGCACCCTCGGTATAGGACATCAGTGACAGCGGTTGGGTGAGTTTGGGGCGCGCGACCACGGTGCCGCGGCCGCGTCGTTCGATACGTCCCTGTACCAGTAGCTCATGTAGAGCCTGTCGGACGGTTTCGCGGGCAACGCTGAAGCGCACTGCCAGTTCCCGTTCCGACGGCACCGGATCGTCGACGTCGAGGTCGGCCAGGATCTCGTCGAGAGCGGTGCGGACCACATAGGGTTTCGGGAGCCGGACCGGATCAGACATGTGAATCAGTCTGCCGCAACACGCGTTCGGCGACGACGAGCACCTCGTCGATGGTCAGCTGTGTCGCGGCGGGGTCTTTGGCGGCGTCGTCGTAGTGGCGCAGCCGCAGGGCGTCGGGCCACCACGGATGTCGGACATACTCGGGATCCTGGGCGGCTCCGCCTTGGTCTCGCAAGGTGGCCACCGACACCTCTGACAAGGTGTCGGCGTAGCCGGGTTCCGTCGCGGCAAGGTAGCGCTTGGCGGCGACGTGGGCGCCGGCCAGCCATCCCACCCGCAGCCCGAACCGGGGCGTCAACCAGGCCCGGGCCACCCGATCGTGCCGCGGGTCGCCTCGGTCCACCAAGGGACTGCGAGCCACGTCGTGCAACGCAGCCGCCAGTACCAGTTCGTCGTCGGCGCCGTCGTCCCTGGCACGGGCCGCCGACTGCAGCGCATGGTCGAGTTCATCGACGGCTTCTTCGTCCCACACACCGCGCATCGCGCGCAGCGCCGCGGCGGTCTCCTGCAACGTGTCCACCTTGTCAGCTTAACCTGATTGGTCTATACCAATTGTTAACCCGGTGTTCGTGTTACCGGAACGCGGTGGACGGCCCGGCGTATCAACCGGCCGGAAAGGTCGAGCTCATGCGAGTGACCATCGTCGGCGGCGGCATCCTGGGCACGGCACATGCCTATGAAGCGGTACGCCGCGGCCATGAGGTCGTGCACCTGGAACGGGAGCCGGAAGCACGCGGGGCGACTGTGCGCAACTTCGGCCTGGTCTGGGTGTCCGGGCGCACCGAGGCCGAGCTCGCAGCCACGCTGCGATCGCGCGAACTGTGGGAACGGATCAGCACCGACGTGCCCGGCGTCGGCTTCCGGCCCGCCGGATCACTGACCCTGTTGCGCTCACCGGCCGAGATCGCCGTCGCCGAGGAGGCCGTGTCGCGCTCCGATGCCGCGGACCGGGGGTTCGCCCTGGTGGACGCCGACGAAGCTCGGCGGCTCAACCCGGCGCTGCAAGGAAAATATGTTGCTGCACTGCACTGTTCCACCGACGCCGCGGTCGAGTCCCGAGTGGCGCTGCCTGCGATCCGCCGATACCTGGCCGCCGGCGGCCGCTACTCCTTCGAACCCGGCACCGAAGCGCGATCCATCCGTGGCACCACGGTGCACGACGATCGGGGACGCCTACACGAGGGCGATCTGGTGGTGGTGTGCGCCGGCGCGGCGCACGGCGGGCTGGTCCGCGAACTCGCCGGTGAGCTCCCGGTACGCCGAGTGCGCCTGCAGATGATGCAGACCGCACCGTGGGACCAGCGGCTGACCACCGCGATCGCTGATGGTGACAGCCTCAGGTACTACCCCGGGTTCGCCGGTCCGGCACTGGATGAGTTGCAGCGCACCGAATCTCAGTCCGAGATCGCTTCTGACCAGCACATGCAGCTGCTCTGCGTGCAACGCCTCGGCGGCGGCCTGACCATCGGCGACACCCACGAATACACCGAACCGTTCCCCTTCGATGTCGGCGAAGATCCGTATGCCTATCTGGTGAACCTGGTCGAAGAATTCCTCGGGCAGCCGCTGCCGCCGGTGCAGCGACGGTGGGCGGGGGTGTACAGCCAGTGCGTCGACCCTGGCGAACTGGCGTGCCGGGTGAACCCCGGCGCGGGGGTGTGGGTGGTGACGGGGCCCGGCGGCCGCGGTATGACTCTGGGCCCTGTGCTCGCCGAGCAGACATCGGACCTCATCGGACTCTGAACTGAATATGGATGCCGGCGTTGCGCTTTCGGGTGCAACGCCGGTTTCGGCTGCGCCGAGGGCCCGACGCAGGATTGGTATAGACCAAATGGCCAGCGTCAGTTCACCGGGCGTTCTACTCGGCGGAACCTGGTTGTCGTCGGCGACGCTCAGGGTGTCGGTATGCAGAACGTGACTGGTGTTCAGATCGAACTCGCCGTGGTGGACATGGCCGGAACCACGGTTGCCGACGACGGCTTGGTGATCCGGGCATTCGACGAGGCGGCCAGTGCGGTGGGTGTGCCTGCCGAGGGGGACGAGCGTGAGAACGCCCGCCGCTACGTCGTCGACACCATGGGGCAATCCAAGATCGAGGTGTTCCGCGCCTTGTTCGGCGCCGAGGAACGGGCACAACACGCCAACACCGCCTTCGAGACGGCGTACCGGAATTCGATCGACGGTGGAGTGCGGCCCATTCCCGGAGCGGCCGAGGCCATCACGCAGTTACGGGACGCCGGTGTGAAAGTTGTGTTGACCACCGGCTTCAGTGGCACCACGCAGGCCCTGTTGCTCGACGCTCTCGGCTGGGGTCAGCTCGCCGATCTGGTGCTCGCGCCCAGCGCCGGGGTCCGCGGCCGCCCGTATCCCGACCTGGTGCTCAGCGCGCTCATGCGCACCGGAGTCGACGACGTGGCCAAGGTGGCCGTGGCCGGTGATACCACCAGCGATGTGCTCTCCGGGTTGCGGGCAGGTGCGCGGATCGTTGCGGGCACCCTCACCGGCGCACACGACGAAGCCGCGCTCAAGGGCGCCGGGGCCACCCACGTGCTCGCCTCGATTGCCGACTTTCCCTCGATCATCCTGTCCCGCTGACACTCCCGACCTGAAAAGGATCAACCCATGAAGAATCGTGCGTTCGCCCCGCTTGCGGTCGCTGCCAGTGCCGCCATGGTGCTGTCGTCCTGCTCGAGCTCCGGGAGTGACTCCGGCGCCGTCACTGATCAAGGCTTCCCGGAGACGATCACCCTGGCTGCCATCCCCGCGGAGAATTCCGCGGACATGAAGGCCAGCTACGAGCCGGTGATCAAGCTGCTGGAGAAGGAGACCGGGTCGAAGATCGAATTCGTCCAGGCGTCCGACTACGCCGGTGTGGTCGAGGGCATGATCGCCGACAACGTAGACCTGGCGTTCTTCGGCCCCTTCGCCTACGTGGTCGCCGGCATCAACGGTGCCGAGATCACGCCCCTGGGCGCAGTGATCGAAGAGGAGGGTGCCGAGCCCGGCTACCAGTCCTACGGATTGGCGAAATCGGACAATGCGGGAATCAACGGACTGGCCGACTTCGCCGGCAAGAAGGTCTGTTTCGTCGATCCCGGTTCGACATCGGGATTCCTCTACCCGACTGCCGGCCTGATCGAGGAAGGCGTCATCACGTCGGGTTCCGAAGCCGACATCTCCGCGGCGATGACACCCATCTACGCCGGTGGCCACGACGCGTCGGCACTGTCCATCAAGTCCGGTGACTGCGACGCCGGGTTCGCCTACGACAGCATGGTCGACGAGACCATGGTGGAGAAGGGCGACCTGGCACCGGGGGAGCTCAAGACGGTGTGGAAGTCGGAGATGATCGCAGGCTCGGTGTTCGCCGCCAACGACTCGCTGGGCACCGAGGCCATCGACAAGCTCAAGACCATCTTCACCGAGAAGGCCAACGTCAAGAACTTCGAGGCCGAAGGGTTCTGCGACGGTGATGCCTGCCTGATCACCGACGAACGGGCCTGGGGCGTCGTGGCAGTCGACGACTCCGCCTACGACGGCGTGCGAAAGGTCTGCGACGTCACCGGTTCCGAAAAGTGCAAGGGCTGAGCAGGTGACGAAGACCAGCGACCTCAACCACGCGGTCGCCGGCGATGATCTTGTCGTCTCGGTCCGCAACGTCTCCAAGCGGTTTGGCGACAACCTCGCCCTCGACGACGTATCGGTAGATGTGCATCGCAGTGAACTGCTGGTGCTTCTCGGGTTGTCCGGATCCGGTAAGTCCACCCTGCTGCGCTGCCTCAACGGCCTGCACCCGGTGAGTTCGGGCACGATCGAAGTCGGTGGCACCCGCGTGGATACGGCGTCACGCACCCAGCTACGCGGGCTGCGCCGCAACGTCGGCTTCGTTTTCCAGCACTTCAATCTCGTCGGACGCCTGAGCTGTCTGGAGAACGTGCTCATCGGCGGGTTGGGCCGGTTGTCGGTTCCGCGCTACGGAGCACTCACCTATCCCAAATCAATGCGAGCTGATGCGCTCGGCCACCTCGACCGGGTGGGACTCGCGGACTTCGCCGAACGCCGCGCCGACACCCTCTCCGGTGGACAACAACAGCGGGTCGCGATCGCCCGCACCCTGATGCAGCGCCCCGGCCTGCTGCTGGCCGATGAGCCGGTGGCCTCGCTGGACCCGGAGAACGCCGGTGTGGTGATGGATCTGCTGTTCCGGGTCTGCATCGAGGAAAAGCTCACGGTCATCTGCACACTCCACCAGGTGGACCTCGCACTGGGCTGGGCTCACCGGATGGTCGGTCTGCGCAACGGGCAGAAGGTTCTGGACCGGCCTGCAGTCGGCATGACCCGCGACGAGGTGATGGCGATCTACCAACGAGTCGATCCCAGCGTCGACCCCAGCGTCGTGGAGTCCGCTGCAGCCCGCCCGGCAGGACCTCAGTGAGCACCACGCTGGCGGATCGTCCTGCGGAACCGGGCTCGCCCCGACGCCTCCCCGGACGGCCACCCCGGCCAGGTCTGTTGCCGCTCATCGCGATCGGCGCCGTCGTCGCTACCTGCGTAGCGGCCTGGTCCATCGATTTCAACCTCGTCACGCTGCTCGACGGCCTGGACGAAGTGGCGGCGCTGATCGAACGCATGCTGCCCCCGCGCCTCGACGATCCCGGCCGGATCGGCATGTTGGCGTTCGAGACGCTGCTCATGGCGGTGCTCGGCACAGTGTTGGCCGCCATCGCCTCGGTGCCGCTGGCGTTCCTCGCCGCCCAGAACACCACGCCCCACCCGGCGGTGTACGCCGTCGCGCGTGCCGTCATCACGTTCTGCCGCGCGATGCCGGACCTGTTGTTCGCCGTACTGTTCGTGCGTGCGCTCGGAATCGGCGTTCTCCCAGGAATTCTGGCGCTCGCTCTGCATTCCATCGGCATGTTGGCCAAACTGTTCGCCGATGCGATCGAGCAGACCGATCTGGGCCCACGAGAAGCTGTCCGCAGCACGGGGGTGGGCTATTTCCGGGAGATGTTGAACGCCGTGGTGCCGCAGGTGGTGCCGTCCTGGATCGGCACGTTCATCTACCGCATCGACATCAACCTGCGAATGTCGGTGGTCCTGGGCTTCGTCGGGGCCGGCGGCATCGGGTTCGCACTGCAGGATGCGTTGCGAGGGTTGATCTATCCGCGTGCGCTCGGCATCGTGCTGGTGATCCTGGTGATCATCGCCGCGATGGAACTGGTGGCCATCTGGGTCCGCCGGTTGCTGCTGGCACCAACAGAATCAGACCCGCGCCGTGACCGGATCGCGCGGTTCGTCTTCTCCGGCATCTTGATCGCCGGAACTGTCGCGGCCCTGATCGTGCTGAAGATCGATCCGCTCTCACTGCTCACCTGGGTGGGCCCTTCGCTCGAGGTCTTCACCCGGATGATTCCGCCCAATTTCGACGCGCTCGGGGTGGACCTGTTCGAGGCTGCCCTGCAGACCGTCGCGATCGGCGTGGTCTCGACCGCAATCGGTGTGGTGTTGTCCATCCCGGTCGGTATCGTCGCCGCCCGCAACGTGACGCCGAACGCCGGCGTCTACTGGCTGGCCCGAAGTTGGATCCTGCTGGTGCGGGCGGTGCCGGAACTGATTCTCGCAGTGGTGTTCGTGGCCGCACTCGGGCTCGGGCCGATCGCAGGCACCTGTGCACTGGCGATCGCCTCGATCGGATTCCTGGCCAAACTCGTCGCCGATTCGGTCGAGGAGATCGACCCCGGTCCCATGGAAGCGGTCAGGTCCGTCGGCGGAGGCTGGTGGAAGACCCTGTTCTCCGCGGTGATACCGCAGGCCATGCCCTCGATCGTGGGGTCGAGCCTCTACATGCTCGACGTCAACGTGCGGACGTCGACCATTCTGGGCATCGTCGGGGCCGGTGGCATCGGCTATCTGTTGTTCGAATCCATCCGCACCCTGAACTTCGATGTCGCGGGCGCGATCGTCCTCGTCATCTTCGTCGTCGTGTACTCGATCGAGAGGCTGTCGGGGTGGATCCGCTCGCGGCTGGTCTGACCCGGGCCGCCGTCTGGGACGGCACCGGGCTCGAAGTCCGTTCCGTCCCAATCCCTCAGCTGCTCCCCGGGGATACCTTGGTGCGCGTCCGGATGGCGACCGTGTGCGGCAGCGACCTGCACACCGTCAGCGGACGCAGGCCGGCTCCCCGGCCGTCGGTGCTGGGTCACGAGGCCGTTGGCGAGGTGCTTGTCGCCGGTACGGGTTCGGGCGTGGCAGCGGGGGAGCGGGTGGTCTGGTCGGTGACGGTCACCTGTGGCCACTGCGTCCGCTGCCGGGCCGGCCGGTCGGCGAAGTGCTGTTCGGTGCGCAAGGTGGGGCATGAAGCCCTCGAAGGCAATTGGCCATTGTCGGGAAGTTACGCCCAGCACATCGTGCTACCGTCCGGGGCCACGTTCGCCGCCGTACCCGACGATATGCCCGATGCGGTGGCGGCCCCGGCCGCCTGTGCGACCGCGACGGTGATGGCCACGCTGGAAGCAGCGGGCGACCTGGCCGGTAAACGCGTATTGATCTGCGGGGCAGGCATGTTGGGTGTCACGGCGGCCGCCGCGTGCACCGAGGCAGGTGCGCAGGTGCAGGTGGTCGATCTCGACGAGAGCAGGAGGCTCCTGGCGCGGCGCTTCGGCGGCGGCGATGATGCCGGCGAATCCGTGGACGTCGCCCTCGATTTCACCGGCGCCGCGCCTGCGGTCAGCGCGGCACTGGCAAGGCTGGATGTGGGCGGAATGCTGGTGCTCGCAGGCTCGGTGTCGCCCGGCCCACCGATCACGGTGGACCCGGAGTCGGTGGTCCGTCGATGGCTGACGCTCACCGGCGTGCACAACTACGAGCCACGTCACCTGATCCGTGCAGTCGAGTTCCTCGATGCCACCAAGACCCTCTTCCCGTGGGCCGACCTGGTGAGCGCCCCCGTCGCGCTGGAGAACATCGAAACCGTCATGGCGGCAGCGCCTCCGGGAAAGTTGCGATCCGCCGTCCTGCTGTGAGGATCGGCACCGGTGCGCATCCCGCAGAAGGCAGGATGCTCAGTTGCCTGCCGGGGCTGTGGGTGCTTTGCCTGCGGGGTCTTCGAGTGCCATCACCGGCACCGTGGGGTCCGACGTCGGTGCGGCCGCCTCCAGATCGGAAACCTGCTGGGGCGGTAGGCCGCCCGGACTCTCGAGCGTCACGGCCGTCTGCGGCCCCGCGGTGATGTTGATCCCGGGATTCGGCGGCTGGGAATGCGAATTGCCCACCGAGATGCCGTTGAGCGTGCTCGAATTGGTCAACGAGCCGGGCGCCTGGCCGGTGTTGCCGAGCTGGCTTCCGGGCAGCCCACTGAGCTGCTGACCGGCCGCCGCATTGGTGGTGATGCGGACACCACGGGCATCGGTGGTGGCAGGAGGCCCGACGAGAATGATGTTGTAGGGGTAGGAAAAGCTTCCGGGTTCAGGTGAGACATCGCCGGGAATGTAGGGCGGTGCCGGCGCCAGGTCCGGCGGCTCGGCTGGGGCGACCGGTGCCGACACGAGCGCCAGCGCGCCGGCGGTCAGCGCTGCCGCGACAATGTGTTGCCTGTCCATCGGGACTCAGATCTTTATCGGGTCGCCGTAGACGGCGAACTGGGTGTGCGCCGCTGATGTCGATACTCGCAGATAGCCATAGGACCGGATGGTGACATCGCCGCCGCACGCATCGGCCTTGACGTGGATGTTGTCGATGTCGATCATGGCCAGACCACCATCGCTGAGCGCCATGTTGGACAAGGGTAGATCGACGATCACACCCGGTTGCAGGACGGTTTGAACGAATCCTGCGGCGCCCGCACTGTTGCCCACGTTGACACCGAACGGCAATCCCACGGAGGCCTCCGGTGCTATGCCGGCGGTGCCGCCGTACTGAACACCGGTGGAGACATCCCGCTGGCACCCCAGCTGATAACCGACGATGAAGAGACTGTCGGTGATCTGACCGGCGCCGCCGGTAGCGGTGGCCGTGCCGGACAGCGTTACGAAGCCCTCACGTGAGTCCGAGGCGTTCGCGAGGTTGGGCACCGAGTTCACGATCTCCCGCTCGAGCACGATGTTCAGGGTCCAGCCGTCGCGCGAGATTTTGTCGTAGGACTTCGAAGCCATGCTGATCGGTTCGGCCGCGGCCGGAGCAATCCCGAGGATCCCGCCGAGCACCAGGGCGATGGACGAAGCACTCCACAGAACGGCAACCCTTCTCAACCTTCACCCCAAGTCTTCGTATGGTCGCCGACTGCCCGGCCCGCTGCAGGTCGTTGCCCCGGCAGTCTAGGACAACCCGGCCAAGATCTCGCTGCAGAGGATGTGTGATGGAGATATAGCCGACGGCGGCCCCGAAAAGTGGGCTTCGTCAGCGTTGCTGCCCCCTGGCGGACGCACCGCGAATTACCCTGCTGACATGGCAGCCGATCCCAACACCGAGTCCGGCGACTACGAACAGCGCGTCGACCCCGGCGCCCTGGCTTTGGCCACTGTGGCGGGGGCAGTGGCGTTCATCTTCGGAGGGGGCGATTGGGACGCGTTGGCGTGCGTCGTCGGATCGATGCTGATCGTCATCTTGATGGCACATCATCGGGCGGCGCCGACGACACGAAGCCCGCGCGCGTACTTTCTCCGGGCGGCATTCGGGGCGACGACCGGTCTGGCAATCTGCATCGCGATCGCGCCCGCCATCCAGTTCGGCGTCGTCGAGCCGTACTTCCCGACGTTCGACGAAGACGGGTATCTCGTTGATGGCGCCTATCACACCACGGTGGTGATTTCGGTGCTCTGGGTGTTCGTCGCCGCCCTGCTCGCTGTCGCCGAGCCGCGGATCGCCCGCTGGCTGGACCGACCCGCTCGGCGAGAGCGGACCGGTTCCGGCCCCGACGAACTCTGAGCTGAACTAGCGAGTGGTCCCGCCGGCGCCGGCCAGCTGGCTCACCGGGGCCGACTTCCGGATCGATTCCAGGATCTCGGAGCTGCGCACCGCGATGTTGGACAGCAGCGACGAGGTCAGACCGTGAGTGTGCTCGGTGTTGCCCTGAATGTAGAGCCCTCCGGCGGTCGGCGGCTCGGTGGCCAGCCGGTAGTCGCGCGCCACCGCCGGCTGCCCGTCCACCATGACGACGTTGTTGTAGAGCTCACCGAGGATGCCGCGAAGTGAGGCCGGCTGGAAACCGGTGGCATAAATTACTGCGTCGCAGTCGATCTCATCGATCTCACCGGTGGGGTGGTGCAGAATGTGCACCCGCACACCGTCGTCGTCCTCCTCGGTCTTGTTCACACTGGACGCGCCTCGGAGGAACAGCCGCCGGTCGCCGGCCACCCGTTCGGCATATTCGCGTGCGTACAGATCTTCGATCAACGGAAGGTCGACAGCGGAGTAGTTGGTGCTGCGGTGGTAGTCGATCAACTGACGCCGGATACCGGGGTCTGCGCCGTAGAACTCGTCAACGGCATCGGGGTCGAACACCCGGTTCGCGAACGGACTGTCGTCGGCCGGGCTGTACCCGTATTTCGCGAAGACCCCGTGCACCTCGACCGACGGCGAGAGGTCGTGCAGATACGCTGCCACCTCTGCCGCGCTCTGCCCGGCTCCGACCACCACGAACCGGTTGTGAAGCCGACTCGGCAACCGCTCGAGATCATGCAGGAATCCGTGGTTGTGCACCTGGCGTGCCGACGCCGTGACACCGGGCGGCAGCTGTGCGTTCAGACCGCCCGCGATCACCACGTTCCGACCCCGTAGCCGCCGCGCATCGGTGCCGGTGACCTCGACGTCGAAGATGCCGTCGGCTTCGCTGACCGAGCTCACCGTGGAGCCGTAATGCACTGTCGCCTCCACCTTCTCGGCCGCCCAGGTGAGGTAGTCGTGGAACTCCAACCGGGTGGGAAAGAAGGTCTTGTAGTTGATGAACTCGGTGAGCCGCCCCCGCTCGGTCAGATAGTTCAGGAACGTGAAGTCGCTCTTGGGATTCCGTTGTGTCACCAGATCCTTCAGGAACGAGATCTGCATCGTCGCACCGGGAATCAACATACCTGTGTGCCAACCGAATTCGTCCTGCAGCTCGACGAACTCCGCGGTGATCGGACGTGTCACCTCGGGGTCGGCGTTGTGTTCCATGATCGCAATCGCCAGGGCGAGATTGGACGGCCCGAAACCCACACCGACGACGTCGAGTACCGGGTCCTGGCCGTTGGAGGAGTAGCCGTTGGAATGACTGGACATCACGCACCCGCCATCTGGTTGACGGCGCCGGGAACGGGCTGAGCAGGATCCGAACCCACCGCGACAATGCGATTGTCCGAGTCCACGTGCACCACCCGGGGCCGATGCCGTGTTCGTTGTGATTCCTCGACACCGACGAATGACATGATGATCACCAGGTTCCCTGGGGAAATCAGATGCGCTGCAGCGCCATTGATCCCGATCACGCCGCTGCCAGGTGAGCCGGTGATGGCATAGGTCACCAGCCGTGCGCCGGTGGTGATGTCGACGACGTGCACTTGTTCGCCGTCGACGATATCGGCCGACTGCATCAGGTCACTGTCGATGGTGATCGATCCGACGTAGTGCAGATCTGCTTGCGTCACCGTTGCCCGGTGAATCTTTCCTGCGAGCAGTGTTCGAGTCATTTCGCGCCCTTTCGGTGGTATCCGGTCTGGCGCAGGATCGCGCTGAAGCGTGCGCCAGCTGCCTGCTCTTGAGCGAAGGCTAACCGATCGACAGGGCGGCGCAAGGCCTTGCCCGCCGGTCGTGGTGGTTGGTGTGATTCCCTGAATTTACCTGTGTCCCAATTATTTCTGGGAGTCTGCTGTGAGTGCTGCGGGTGTTGTGGATAGCGTCGCACAGTGTTGTAGTCGCCTCCTTCGGCGGTGGTGGTCTCAGGTGTCGAGTTCATCGGCGATTACCGGGCCCAGCAGCTCGAGGGTGCCGGCGTCCATCAACTCCGAATGCCGGCAGTCGAGGGCCAGCACCCGTAGTTCGCCGTCGAGGTGGTCGCGCCACCCCTGCGACGCGACGCCTTCGAGATCCATCTCCAGGATGGTGGCATCGACGAAGAAGACGTCCCCGTCGTAGCTGCCGTAGTCCGCATCGGCGGTGAAACGTTCAGCTGCGACGTAGTTCTCGATGACGTGGGCAATCTGCCGGTCATCGAGCATGGCGATCGCGTCGCCGCTGTCGCGCACCAGCGAGACCGCCTCAGCCACCGAGATCCGGGAACCGGGGTCGACGGAGAAGCCCATCTCGCGCAGCAGACCGGCCAATACCGCCGCCGGGTCGAAGGCGCGGTGACCGTGCTCACGGTCGACATCGGTTCGGGCGTCGAGCATTCCGACCCAGGTGACCTCGCGTCCACGTCGGCGCAGTTCCTGGGCGATGAGGATTGCCAGTGCCCCGCCGAAGGACCACCCGAGTAATCGGATCGGCCCACTCGGTGCCGTCCGTTGCACGGTGTCGGCGTAGTCGGCGGCCAGCTCGGCGATGGTGGCCGGTAGCGCGCCGCCGGTGAAGATCGGCGACTGCAATCCGTAGATCGGAATCTGCTCCGGGAGGTGCGGTTTCAGTCCCGTGAATTGCCAGCTGAGGCCGCTGGCGGGGTGCACACAGAACAGCGGGGCTGCGGTACCGCCGGTCCGCAGGGCCAGCACGGGTGCCAGGCTGTCGGCGCCGCCGCCGGCGTTCCCACGGTCCAGCCGCGCATCGATGTCGGTGACCGTCGCCGCGACCATCAGATCGGCGACCGGTATGTCGACGTCGAATTCGCGCCGGAGGGCCGCCGCCAATCGCACCAGCAGCAACGAATGCCCACCGAGGGTGAAGAAGTCGGCGTCGATGCTGGTGACGCTCGAACCCAGCACCTCGGAGTACAGCTCGCAGAGTCGCACCTGCCGTGCTGTCACGGGGCTGCGGCCGCTGTCGCCCACCAACTCCGGTGCCGGCAGCGCCTTCCGGTCGAGCTTTCCGCTGGGTGTCAGCGGGAACTCCGTCACCTCGACGAATACCGAGGGCACCATGTGGACCGGTAGCGCGGCCCCGGCATGCGCACGCAACGTCTCGGAGGTCGGCGGGTCCGCGTGCACCGCGGGAAGGTAGTAGGCGACGAGGCGATCCCCGTGAACCACCACCCGCGAGGAGGCCACCCCGGGATGGCGGGTCAGCGCCGACTCGATCTCACCCGGTTCGATGCGTACACCACGCAGCTTGATCTGGTCGTCCACGCGGCCGAGATACTCGAGTTGCCCGTCAGCGCGTCGGCGCACCACATCTCCGGTGCGGTACATGCGAGTGCCCGACTCAAAGGGGTTGGCGACGAAGCTCTGTGCGGTGAGGCCGAGCCGGTTGAGGTAGCCGTCCGCCAACTGCACCCCGGCGAGGTACAGCTCACCCGGAGCACCCGGCGGCGCCGGATTCAGATAGTCGTCGAGCAGCAACGCGCGCACGTTCCAGCCCGGCACACCGAGTGCCACCGGACCGCCGTCGGCCGTCCAGCCCAACACGTCCACCGCTGCCTCGGTCGGTCCGTACAAGTTGTGCAGCGCCACCCCGGAGCTGAACGTCGCGGCGAAGCGGGCCGCCAACTCATCGGACAGCGCCTCGCCGCCGA
>JBEVFK010000035.1:0-18445 GCA_040512325.1 Mycobacterium sp.
GCCGAACCCGACGACACGTTGACGCGGTGGGTCGTCACAGGCGTGTCGACACGGCGACTTAGTCGAGGTAGTCGCGCAGCACCTGAGAGCGGCTCGGGTGGCGCAACTTCGACATCGTCTTGCTTTCGATCTGACGGATGCGCTCGCGCGTGACGCCGTAGACCTGCCCGATCTCGTCGAGCGTGCGCGGCTGACCGTCGGTGAGTCCGAACCGCAGCCGGACGACGCCCGCCTCACGCTCCGACAGCGTCTCCAGCACCGACTGCAACTGATCCTGCAGCAGGGTGAAGGACACCGCGTCGACGGCCACCACGGCCTCGGAATCCTCGATGAAGTCGCCGAGCTGGCTGTCGCCCTCGTCGCCGATGGTCTGGTCCAGCGAGATGGGCTCACGGGCGTACTGCTGGATCTCCAGCACCTTCTCCGGCGTGATGTCCATTTCCTTGGCGAGCTCCTCAGGCGTGGGCTCGCGGCCCAGGTCCTGCAGCAGCTCGCGCTGGATACGGCCGAGCTTGTTGATGACCTCGACCATGTGCACCGGGATACGGATGGTGCGGGCCTGGTCGGCCATGGCGCGGGTGATGGCCTGGCGGATCCACCACGTGGCATACGTCGAGAACTTGTAGCCCTTGGTGTAGTCGAACTTCTCGACGGCACGGATCAAGCCGAGGTTGCCCTCCTGGATCAGGTCCAGGAACGCCATGCCGCGGCCGGTGTAGCGCTTGGCCAGCGAAACCACCAGGCGCAGGTTGGCCTCCAGCAGGTGATTCTTGGCGCGGTCACCGTCGCGGCAGATCCACTGGTAATCCCGACGCTGGGCGGTGGTCAGCTTCTCGCCCTTGGCGGCGAACTCGGTCATCAGCTGGGTGCAATACAGCCCTGCTTCGATGCGCTTGGCGAGTTCGACTTCCTCCTCGGCGTTGAGCAGCGCGACCTTGCCGATCTGCTTGAGGTAGGCGCGCACCGAGTCGGCCGAGGCCGTGAGTTCGGCGTCCTTACGGGCCTGCCGCAGGGCCTCGGATTCTTCTTCGTCCCAGACGAAATCGCCGGTGGCTTTGTCTTTCTCCGACGGCTCGGTGATGTCTTCGTCATCGGTGGCCGGTGCGGCGGCGACGACCTTCTTGCCGTCGGCGGGGGTGTCGTCACCCTCGGCCTCGTCAGCATCGTCGAGATCTTCGATCTCGACGTCCTCGAGCTCGTCGGGTTCGGCGGTGTCGAGATCGACTTCGGCGGTGTCGCCGTCCTCGGTATCACCATCGGTCTTGGCGCCGGCGGCTTTCTTGGGGCGTCCCCGCGCGGGAGCGCCGTCGGCTTTGGCTTTGGTGGCTCGCTTGGCGGGCGCCTTGGTGGCCCGTTTGACCGGCGCCTTCTTGGCGGGAGCGTCAGTAGGCGCGGTGGCGGTGCTGGTCACCAGATCGTCGGTTTCCGGGCTTGCTTTAATCGCTGCCACGTCACCCCTTCGGTATTGCTGACTTCCAGTGGCATGGACAAGCGCCACCAAAAAGCGTCGGCTATCGGAATTATTCGGCGTCAGTCTCGGTCGGAGTTTTCGCCGCTATCCGTGTGGCGGCCGCCTCGACCATTGTAACTACTAAGAGAGGGTGCTCCGCGCCGAGCGGGAAAATTTTCGCGGGTATCAGTTCTCGGTCAGTGGGTCACGTCGCGCGCGGCCGCCATTGCGGCACCCACGATGCCTGCGGTGTTCTGCAAGGCTGCGGCGACCACCGGAGTGCGGTTCTTGAGCAGGGGAACCCATTTGTCGGCCTTGCGGCTGATGCCGCCGCCGGCGATGAACAGGTCGGGCCAAATGGCGTTCTCGATCGCCACCAGCACTTTTGTGACCTCGACGGTCCAGCGCTCGTAACTCCACTCCTTGCGCTCTTTCACCGACGACGCAGCGCGGTGCTCGGCCTCTTTTCCGCCGACCTCGAGGTGGCCGAATTCGGTATTGGGCAGCAGGATCCCGTTGTGGATCACCGCCGAGCCGATGCCGGTGCCGAAGGTGAGAAGGACGATCACTCCGGTGTTGTCCTTGCCTGCGCCGAACCGCTCCTCGGCGAGTCCGGCGGCGTCGGCGTCATTGAGGACCGTCACCGGCTGGCCGTCCAACGCACTGCTGATGATGTCGACCACGTTGGTGCCGATCCACGCCTTGTCGACGTTGGCAGCGGTGCGCACCACCCCGTGCTCGACGACCCCGGGATAGGTGACGCCGAGCTCACCCTCCCAGGCGAACTCCTTGACCACGGCGGCCACGGTCTCGGCGACGGCCTGCGGCGTGGCGGGCTGGGGTGTGGGCAATTTGAAGCGATCGCCGATGAGCAGGCCGGTTTCCAGGTCGACGATTCCGCCCTTGACGCCGCTCCCGCCCACGTCGATGCCGAAACCGCGGCGCTGCGTAGAAGCCGAAGTCGAATCCGGTCCGGTCATAGCTGAGCTCCTAGCGAGGCTGGCGGCAGGCGTTCCACACCCTAGTGTGTCGGCAGCCACTTGGTGAATGTGTCGCCGGACCAATGTTGTGTGATGCGATGGTGAGGTGACTTCGACCGGCTCAGCGCCCGATCCTGTGAACCCCCCAAATCCGGCTGTTCCCGCGCTATCTGGCGAGGTACTGGCCGACTTGCGGGCGGTGGCCGCCGGCCTGGCCGCCGAAGCCGCGGAGTTCGTGCGCCGGCGCCGCGACGAGGTGTTCGGGGACTCCTCGGAGGACGCCGCTGCCGGGGCTGGCCCAGGACATGAAGGTTCCATCCGATCGAAGAGCACGCCCACCGATCCCGTCACCGTGGTCGACACCGAAACCGAGCGGCTGCTGCGTGATCGGCTGGCGCAGCTCCGCCCGGGAGATCCGGTGCTCGGTGAAGAGGGCGGCGGCCCGGTGGCCGGTAACTCGCCGCCGGGGTCGGTGACGTGGGTCCTCGATCCGATCGACGGCACCGTGAACTTCGTGTACGGAATTCCGGCCTACGGCGTGTCGATTGCCGCGCAGGTCGACGGGGTTTCGGTTGCCGGCGCGGTGGCCGATGTGGTGTCCGGCGAGGTGTATTCGGCGGCGTTGGGTCAAGGGGCCCAGGTGCAGGGTCCGGCGGGCCACAAACAGTTGCGATGCAATGCTGTCGACAACCTGTCGATGGCGTTGCTCGGTACGGGATTCGGGTACGCGCCCACGCGGCGGGCGGCACAGGGGGTGCTGCTGGCTCAGGTGATGCCCTCGGTGCGCGACGTGCGCCGGATCGGGTCGGCGGCGTTGGACCTGTGCATGGTGGCCTCGGGTCGGCTCGATGTGTATTACGAGCACCGGCTCAATGTGTGGGACTGGGCCGCGGGCGCGCTGATCGCCGCCGAGGCCGGCGCGCACCTGCTGTTCCCCAGCGCGCCGGTGGAGCTGCTGGTCGCCGCGGCTCCGGGGATCGCCGAGGAGTTCCACGCCGTGCTCGAAGGGTTGGGCGGGCTGGCTGCGTTACCGGAGTAGGCGGCCCCCGACGTCAGCAGCTGGCGGAGTGGATCTTGGTCAGCAGGGTCGGGTCGGCGGGCTCGGTGGCGTCGGGTCGCAGCCCGGCCAGCACCGCGTCGATGTCGTCGCTGTGGGTGAGCGTGGTGAACTCGGTCCCGATGACGAGATCGACGGTGTCGGTTTCGCGATCGTCGCGGAACAGTTCCGTGCACGGCGCGACCAGCCACACTGCGGCGGCGGCCGCCTCGCCCGACGGGCCGAAGCGGATCTGTCCTTGGCAGGTCAGTCGCGTATCGGTGTAGATGGGGTCGTTGTTGGCGGTGGGCTGGGCAAAGCCCATATCGCGTAGCTCGCCGGAGACCTCGCCGGCCTGGCCGCCCTGTCCGCTGGCGTTCAGGACGGAGATCTTGGTGTCGGCGAGTTTGGCGGGCTCGACGTCGGCCATCTCCGTGCTCGGCACCTGCTGGCCCAGCTTGGGCGCTGCGGGGTCGGGGGACACCGGCGGGGGGTTGCAGACCGCGGCCTCGTACACGTCCGGCGGCCGGGTCAGGGCAATCGTCCACACGAGTCCGGTGATGACGGCGAGGACCGCCGCGGCGATGACTCCGGGCCAGATGTTGCGGCGTCGGAACGGCCGACCACGTTTGTTGAACGCAGTGCCTTCGGTGATTTGCGCGACCACGCCTGCACTCTAGAGGTCCGGCGCTGACACCAAGCGTCTGCCGGCGAACCGAATGTGACGTAAATCACAACCATCTGGACCGGGTTCCGGGCACGAATCATTTGGCGGAAGCGTTCGGCACTGGTACAAAGCTCTGCTGCAGGTGCATGTGAGCGGGGAACCAAGAGGGGAAACACGATGGCTACCGACTATGACGCTCCACGGCGCAACGAGACCGATGAGGTCTCCGAGGATTCGTTGGAAGAGCTCAAGGCCCGGCGAAACGAAGCACAGTCGGCGGTGGTCGACGTCGACGAGTCCGAGTCGGCCGAATCATTCGAACTGCCGGGCGCTGACCTGTCCGGCGAAGAGTTGTCGGTGCGGGTGGTCCCGAAGCAGGCCGACGAGTTCACGTGCTCGAGTTGCTTCCTGGTGCACCACCGCAGCCGCCTGGCCAGCGAGACCAACGGTCAACTGGTCTGCACCGACTGTGCGGCCTGAGCCGGCAGGCGCCTCATCCTCGAGGACGGGTCAGCTCCGCAGTGCCGACAGCAGGCGCTCGGGGTGGCGGCAGCTGATCAACCAATACGGCGTCGGATCGTCCGGATCGTCGAGCACCACCAGCACCATCGACCCCACCCAGCCCTTGTGCAGGACGTAGGCCGCGGGGTCGAGTTGGCGGCCCATCGCGGCCGATTTTGCCGAGCGGGGGATCTCCGCAGTGCGTGAGATGACCGTGACCGGCAGGTGTGCCTGTCCGGCCCACAGCTCGACATCACCATCGGAACCGTCGGATTCCACGATGGACACCTCGGACCGGCCCATCCACAGCAATGCCGCCGCGGCGACAGCGGACAGCACGGCGAACGGCACCCAGTCCGGCAGCGGCTTGACGCCCTGGTTGACCTCGAGCGCGATCAGCGCTGCCAGTCCGAAACCCAGGGGCCACCACCACCAGGGCACCCACAGTCGCTCGCGGTATCGCACCGTCTGCGAGGTCACACTCGAACCCACCACCGGGCCAAGAGTAGTCTGTGGCCTCGTGTCGACCCGTCTGGCGGTGGTCCGCCTGGACCCTGAGCTCCCGTTGCCCAGCCGTGCCCATGTAGGTGATGCGGGCGTGGATCTTTTCAGCGCCCAGGATGTGGAGCTGGCGCCGGGGCAACGGGCCCTGGTGCCAACCGGGATCGCAGTGGCGATTCCCGTCGGCATGGTGGGCTTGGTGCATCCGCGGTCGGGTTTGGCTGCGCGCGTTGGACTTTCAATTGTCAACAGTCCGGGCACCATCGATGCCGGCTACCGCGGCGAGGTCAAGATCTCGCTGATCAATCTCGATACCGCGGAATCGATCACGATCCGCCGCGGCGATCGAATCGCGCAGCTGCTGGTGCAGCGCGTCGAACTCCCTGAACTCGTCGAGGTCTCATCATTTGACGAGGCAGGCTTGGGGGACACCACCCGTGGCGAAGGCGGTCACGGATCATCGGGAGGACATTCGAGCTTGTGATGGCATTCGGTAAGAGCAAGAAAGACTCGGCAGAGGACCCGGCGGATGACGCCACCTCGATCGGTCAGCAGGTGGAGCCCGACGACGACGACGATCTCGAGGGCCCGTTCGACATCGAGGATTTCGACGACCCCGAGGTGGCCAAAGTGGGCCGGCTCGATCTGGGGTCGGTCCTGATCCCGTTGCCGACGGCCGGGCAGGTGCAGGTCGAACTGAGTCCCACCGGCGTTCCCAGCGCCGTCTGGGTGGTCACCCCGAGCGGCCGGTTCACCGTCGCCGCCTACGCCGCGCCCAAGAGCGCCGGTCTGTGGCGGGAGGTGGCCACCGAGCTCGCAGATTCGCTGCGGAAGGACTCGGCTCAGGTCAGCATCGAGTCCGGGCCATGGGGCCGCGAAGTGGTGGGTGTGGCGCAGGGAGCGGTGCGGTTCATCGGCGTCGACGGCTACCGCTGGATGATCCGATGCGTGGTGAACGGTGCCCACGAGACCATCGACGCGCTCACCGCCGAAGCACGGCGCGCCCTGGCCGACACGGTGGTCCGTCGGGACAACACGCCGCTGCCGGTACGCACGCCATTGCCGGTGCAACTGCCTGAACCGATGGCGGCGCAGTTGCGTGCGGCCACCGAACAGGCTGCCGGACAGCAGGCGGAGCAGGCCGGACAACCCGGCCCGGCCGGGCAGCAGCAGCCGCCGACACCGGCGGCACGACGCAGCGCTCAGGGCTCGGCGATGCAGCAGCTGCGCAGCACCATCACCGGCGGCTGACCGACCACCGGTGTGTCGTGCCGGTCCGGTGAGCTCGAGCGACACGACCTCTGACCTTGGTCAGAGGTCGTCGAGTGCCGCCAGGCAGGCCGCGCCGAGTAACGCCGGATCGTGGCCGAACTCGTCGAGGGTGACCGTCCGCAACGACGCATAGGGTGCGGCCGCGACCCATTCCACCCCCACCTCCAACGGGTGGATCGGATCGTCGGTGGCCGACACCACGCCCATCGGCACGGTCAGCATCGCCAACTCGCCGCTGGTCGGCGCGACGTAGCCGGCCGCGGCCGCCATCGCGTCGGGCAGATCCGGCCACTGACCGACCCACGAGCGGGTCAGCTCGTCGGCCAGCCACGCCGGACTCGATCTCTGCATCCGTGCGGTCGCGGCCACCAGGCCGTCGCGTCGCAGTTCCTCGGCGGAATGCAGCGCCGCGTGAGCTGCGGGCGCGTTGTGCGGTGGACCCGTCCAGGCGGGCAGCGCGGCGCACACCGCGACCACCCGGTCGGGGTGGGCGATCGCCCACGCCACGCCCACCGCGGCGCCCAGCGACACTCCGGCCACCAGGATGGGGGTCTCCCGGGCGGCGTCGTCGAGGGCCTCCAGATAGGCGGCGATCAGCCGTGCGGGCTGCGGGGCGTGCGGCAGCGGGTGCGCGCCCGCACTGTGCAGGGCCGGGGCGAAAGCGCGGTAGGCGTAGTCGTCGTCGGAACCCGTTCCGGGCAGTAGAACGGCCGACACGCCGTGCAGATCAACAGCCATGGACTGATCGTGCCTGGTGTGCGCAAAAAGTCGTGGTTTGGACTGGGCGCGGCGTGGCAATAGGGAACCAACGGGTCTACCGTGTCGTTGGCACTGTGAATTCGCTGAATGTCAGGAGTGACCATGGCCGCGGCCGAAGGGTATTTGCGTCGGCTCTCCCGTCGGTTGACGGAAGATCCGGAGCAGCGCGACGCCGATGAGCTGACCGACGAGGTCGCCGGCACCGGTGCGCAACGCGCTATCGATTGTCAACGTGGCCAGGAGGTCACGATGGTGGGCACGCTGCGCAGCGTCGAGGCCAACGCCAAGGGCTGCGCCGGCGGTGTGAAAGCCGAGCTGTTCGATGGCACCGACACGGTGACGCTGGTCTGGCTGGGACAACGCCGGATTCCCGGCATCGACTCGGGCCGCACGTTGCGGGTGCACGGTCGCGTTGGCAAGCTGGAGAACGGCACCAAAGCGATCTACAACCCGCACTACGAGATTCAGCGTTGAGGACCCACACTTGAGCACGATTTTTACCTGCCGTGGCTGAGCCCGACTCAGGCAGCGGCGATTCCTCTCTGGACAGCTCCGAGACCGCAGATCGCACCAGCGCGCAGGCCCTGATGGACCAGATGGGCGGCCTCGCCGGGCTGATCTACTCGTCGCTGCCGGTGGTGGCGTTCGTTCCGGTGTCCTCGGCGTTCGGCCTGATGCCTGCCATCATCTCGGCGCTGGTGATCGCGGCACTGATTCTGTGCTGGCGGCTGTATCGCAAAGACACCGTGCAACCGGCCATCTCCGGGTTCATCGGCGTCGGGTTCTGTGCGTTGATCGCCTACCTGATGGGCGAAGCCAAGGGCTATTTCCTCTACGGCATCTGGATGTCACTGCTGTGGGCCGCGGTGTTCGCGGTGTCGGTGGTGATCCGGCGTCCGGTCGCCGGGTACCTGTGGGGCTGGATCGGCGGCAAAGGCCAGGACTGGCGCTCGGTGCGCGGCGCGGTCCGGGCGTTCGACCTGGCGACGCTGACCTGGGTACTGGTGTTCGGCTCGCGCTTCGTGGTGCAGCACCACCTCTACGACGCCGACCAGACCGGCTGGCTGGGCTTTGCGCGGATCGCCATGGGATGGCCGTTGACGGCCGTGGCAGCCCTGGTCACCTACCTGGCGATCAAAGCCGCGCAGCGGGCCATCGATGCCACTGCCGCCCCGACTGACGGTCCGGAACCGCTCGGCGTGGCCCCCGAACCTGACCTGGAGAACAACTCCGCACGTCAGCCCGACTAGCGATGGCGGGCCGCGACGAGAGTGGTCGCGCACTGATCGTCGTCGCCGTCCTGGCCTCGTTCGTCGCGTTTCTCGACGGTTCGGTGGTGAACCTCGCGCTCCCGGCTATGTCGTCCGAGCTCGGCGGTGGGCTCACCCTGCAGCAATGGGTGGTCGACGGCTACCTGCTGGCGCTGGGCGCGCTGATCCTGGTGGCCGGCGCCATCTCCGATGCGTTCGGCAGGTTGGCCGTGCTGCGGGCCGGTCTGCTGCTGTTCGCCGTCGCGTCGCTGCTGTGTGCGCTGGCCCCCGACGGGCCGACGCTGATCGCGGCGCGCTGCCTGCAGGGTGTCGGAGCGGCGTTCCTGGTACCGAGCTCGCTGGCGATGCTCAACGAACATTTCACCGGTGCGGCGCAATCGCGGGCGATCGGCATCTGGACCGCGTGGACGGGCACGGCCTTCGTGGTGGGCCCGCTGCTGGGCGGTGTCCTGGTCGATGCGCTGAGCTGGCGCTGGATCTTCGCGGTCAACCTGGTTCCGCTGGTGCTGACGCTGTACCTGACCACCCGGCTGGCGCCGCAGCCCAGCAGCGGGCAGGCCAGGCGCATCGACGTCCCCGGCGCGCTGCTGACGGCATTCGGACTGACCGGCACGGTGTTCGCCCTGATCGAACAGCAGCGACTCGGTGTCACCCATCCGATGGTGGTTGTCAGCCTCGTCGTCGGGGTGCTGTGTCTGGCCGCGTTTCCGTGGTGGGAGCGACGCGCGCGTCACCCCATGATGCCGCTGGAGATCTTCGCCTCCCGCAATTTCTCCGTCACGAATGCCGCCACGGTGTTCCTCTATGCCGGGGTATCGCTGGGGATGCTGTTGGTGACGTTGTTCCTGCAGGAGACCGTGGGGCTCAGTGCAACCCTTGCTGGGGCGGCGACGCTGCCGGTCCCGGTGTTGTCGTTCCTGCTGGCCACCCGATTCGGCGCACTCGCAGGCCGGCACGGGCCGCGGCTGTTCATGGCCGTCGGGCCGGTGATCGCCGCGGCCGGATTCGCCGTGATGGCCGCTGTGTCAGAGGATTTCGATTTCTGGACCCAGCTGCTGCCGGGTCTGGTGTTGTTCGCCTTGGGCCTGACGATGACGGTGTCGCCGTTGACGGCCACGGTGCTGGCCGCGGTGGACCCGGTTCACAGCGGCGTGGGTTCGGCGGTCAACAATGCGGTCTCACGGGTGGCCGGTTTGATCGCGATCGCGTTCATGTCCGTGATCATCGGCGGCACAATCGATTTCGACGGCTTCCGGCGAGGAGTTCTGGTGACGGCCGCGCTGTTCGCCGCAGCCGGGCTGATTTCGGCGGTCGGCATCCGCACCCAGCGCACCGCGGCGCGCGCGATACCGCCCGCGGTCAGTGCGATCTGCCATGACCGGGCCACCCCGCCACCAGCGCGGGGGTACTGAACGCCTCAGCCGTCCTGCCGGACCTTGGGCAACAACAGCGCGCGCAGGTCGTCCTCGACCGAGGGGGAGGCCACCAGCAGCAGTTCGTCGCCGCCTTCGAGCGGCTCGTCGGACTGGGGCACGATCACCCGATTGCCGCGCAGGATCGTCACCAGGGCCGCGTCGCGCGGCAGATCCAGCTTGCGGACCGGCTTTCCGCCCCACGGGGTGTCGTCGGGCAGGGTGATCTCCAGCAGATTGGCCTCGCCCTTGCGGAACGCCATGATGTGCACCAGGTCGCCGATCGCGACCGCCTCTTCCACCAGCGAGGCCAGCATCCGTGGCGTGGACACGGCCACGTCCACCCCCCAGGCCTCGTCGAACAGCCATTCGTTGCGTGGATCGTTGACGCGGGCCACCACCCGCGACACGGCGAACTCCGTCTTCGCGAGCAACGACAACACCACGTTGGCCTTGTCGTCGCCGGTGGCGGCGATCACCACATCGAACGTTTCCGCCTGCACCGATTCCAGCAGTGAGAGCTCGCAGGCATCACCGAGACACCAGTGCGCGGCCGGGATGGCGTCGGGGTCGATGTGGTCGGTATTGCGCTCGATCAAGGTGACGTCGTGACCGTTCTCGATGAGCTCGCGGGCGATCGAGCGGCCGACGGCGCCCGCCCCGGCGATCGCAACTCTCATCGGCGGCACTCCTCACCCTTGAGTCCGTCTGCGGGATCGTCGCTACCGCGTCTCATCGGCGGCCGTCTCCCGAGTCGAGGTCCGCACTCGGCGGCAGCGCGGCGATGGCCATGGCCTCGGCGGCGTGCCCCGACACCGCGGCGATGTAGACCTGATCGCTGGCCTGGATGACGGTCTTGGGTTCCGGCAGGATTCCGGTGCCGAAGCGAAGGAGGAAGGCCACCCGTGCGCCGGTGGCCGCTTCGAGGTCGGTGACACGTCGGCCCACCCACTGCTCGTGCAGCACCACCTCGGCCACCGCGACGGTGCCGGTGGGGTCACGCCACCGCGCGGTCTCGGTGTCGCCGGTCAGCGCGTTGAGCAACCGGTCCGTGGTCCACGGCACCGTCGCCACGGTGGGAATGCCCAGCCGCTCGTACACCGCGGCACGTTTGGCGTCATAAATCCGGGCCACCACCCGCTTCACCCCGAACGTCTCGCGGGCGACGCGCGCGGAGATGATGTTGGAATTGTCACCTGAGGAGACCGCGGCGAAGGCACCGGCCTCTTCGATGCCCGCCCGCAACAGCACGTCGCGGTCGAACCCCATACCGAGCACCCGGTCACCCGAGAATTCCGGTGACAAACGCTGAAATGCCGTGCCGTCACGGTCAATGACCGCCACATCGTGACCGACCCGGGCCAACCCGTCGGCGAGTGACGCCCCCACTCGGCCGCACCCCATCACCACTACCCGCACCTGGTGTGTCCTTTCAGCTGCGATCGCCCTTGCACCTGACCGTATGCGGAACGCTACCGCCATTCACGGGTAGGCATACCCTTGGACCTCGTGTCCAAGCTTTCGACCGCCGCACGCCGGCTGGTTCTGGGTCGGCCGTTCCGCAGCGACAGCATGGGGCACACCCTGCTGTCCAAGCGGATCGCCCTGCCGGTGTTCGCCTCGGACGCCATGTCCTCGGTGGCCTATGCCCCCGAGGAGATCTTCCTGGTGCTGTCGGTGGCGGGGCTCAGTGCCTACACGATGACGCCGTGGATCGGCCTCGCGGTGGCCTTCGTCATGCTGGTGGTGGTCGCCAGTTATCGGCAGAACGTGCACGCCTACCCTTCCGGCGGCGGCGACTACGAGGTGGTGACCACCAATCTCGGTCCCACCGCCGGGCTGACGGTCGCCAGTGCGCTGCTGGTGGACTATGTGTTGACCGTCGCCGTCTCGATGGCCTCGGCGATGTCGAATATCGGTTCGGCCATACCTTTTGTCGCGCAGCACAAGGTGCTCTTCGCCGTCATCGCCATCCTGCTGTTGATGTCGATCAACCTGCGCGGCATCCGGGAATCGGGGACGGCGTTCGCCATTCCCACCTACGCATTCATCGTCGGCATGTTCTTGATGCTGGGCTGGGGCATGTTCCGGATCTACGTGCTGGGGGACCCGCTGCAGGCGGAGTCGGCCGCCTTCGAGATGCACGCCGAAGGCGACGACGTGCTGGGCCTGGCGCTGGTGTTCCTGGTGGCCCGCTCCTTCTCCTCCGGGTGTGCGGCGCTCACCGGAGTCGAGGCGATCAGCAACGGCGTCCCCGCGTTTCGGAAACCGAAGTCCCGCAACGCCGCGACCACCCTCCTTCTGCTGGGTGGTATCTCGGTGGCGCTGTTGATGGGCATCATCGTGCTCGCCGAGAAGATCGGTGTGCAGATCGTCGACGACCCCGCGCTCCAACTGGAAGGCGCCCCGGCCGACTATCACCAGAAGACCTTGGTGGCCCAGCTCGCCGAGACGGTCTTCGGCGGTTTCCATCTCGGCTTCGTCCTCATCACCATCGTCACGGCGCTCATCCTGGTGCTGGCGGCCAACACGGCGTTCAACGGTTTCCCGGTGCTGGGCTCGATCCTGGCCCAGGACCGCTACCTGCCGCGGCAGCTGCACACCCGCGGTGACCGCCTGGCCTTCTCCAACGGCATCCTGTTCCTGGCGCTGGCGGCCATCGCCTTCATCGTCGCGTTCAACGCCGAGGTGACCGCGCTGATCCAGCTCTACATCGTCGGGGTGTTCGTCTCGTTCACGCTGAGCCAGATCGGCATGGTCAAGCACTGGACCCGTCTGCTGCGCACCGAGACCGACGACCAGATGCGCTCCAAGATGGGGCGATCCCGCATCGTCAACACCATCGGCTTCCTGTGCACGGGTTCGGTGCTGCTGATCGTCCTGGTCACCAAGTTCGTCGCCGGTGCCTGGATCGCGATCGTGGCGATGACGGCGTTGTTCGTGATCATGAAACTCATTCACCGTCATTACGAAGCGGTGGCACGCGAGCTGGCCGAGCAGGAGGCCGAGCAGGAGGGCGGGGTGGTGCTGCCCAGCCGCAACCATGCCGTGGTGCTGGTGTCCAAACTGCACCTGCCGACCCTGCGCGCGCTCGCGTATGCCAGGGCCACCCGCCCGGACATCCTCGAGGCGATCACCGTCAGCGTCGACGACGCAGAAACCCGTGAGCTGGTGCACAAGTGGGAGGAAAGCGATATCACCGTGCCGTTGAAGGTGATTGCCTCGCCCTACCGTGAGATCACCAGGCCGGTGCTCGATTACGTCAAGCGGATCGGCAAGGAATCACCGCGTACTGTCGTCACGGTGTTCATCCCCGAGTACGTCGTCGGCCACTGGTGGGAGCAGATCCTGCACAACCAGAGTGCGCTCCGCCTGAAAGGCCGGCTGTTGTTCGAGCCCAATGTCATGGTGACTTCCGTTCCCTGGCAACTGAATTCGTCTGAACGCCTCAAGAAACTGGAACCGCAGTCGGCTCCGGGTGACGCTCGCCGGGGGTTCCTGGAATGACCGAACTGACTGTGACCGTGGGCGACGCCGCCAATGGCGGCAGCTGCGTGGCCCGCCATGACGGCCGGGTGATCTTCGTCCGGTACGCACTACCCGGTGAGACCGTCCGGGTACGGGTCACCGACGAGCGCGGATCCTATTGGCATGCAGAGGTTGTCGACGTCATCGACGCCTCCGCCGATCGGGTGCCGTCGTTGTGTCCGATCGCCGGGGTGGACGGATCGGGCTGCTGCGACATGGCCTTCGCCGATCCTGCCGCCCTGCGGGGCATCAAGGGTGACGTCGTGTCCAACCAGCTGCAGCGGCTCGGTGGTTTCGACTGGACCGGGGCTGCCGAGTCGGTGGGCAGCGTCGGATCGACCGGGTGGCGCACGCGGGTGCGGTTGGAGGCGGGGGCCGACGGCAAGCCGGGGTTTCACCGCTATCACAGCGCCGAGCTGGTGACCGACCTCAGCTGCGGGCAGCTGCCCGACGGAATGCTCACCGATCTGCCCGAAGACACGATGCGGGTCGGCGATCAGGTGCACGTGGTGCTCGACGACGACGGCGTACGCCACGTGGTGTGCGGCGGACCGAAGCGTCGTACCCGGGCCGTCGAAGGGGAGTACGAAGCCGTCCAACGGGTCGGTGACCGGACGTGGCAACTGCCCGCCACCGCCTTCTGGCAGGCACACCGCGACGCGGCAGGCCACTACAGCGCCCTGGTGGCCGAGTGGGCTGCCGCGACACCGGGCTCGACGGCCTGGGATCTCTACGGCGGTGCAGGCGTTTTCGCGGCGGTGCTCGCCGACTCGGTGGGGGAGCAGGGCAAGGTGCTCAGCGTCGACACCTCCCGGTCGGCGTCCCGGGCGGGGCGCACGGCGCTTTCCGACCTGCCGCAGGTCGAGTTCGTCACCGAATCGGTGCGACGGGCGCTGGGACAGCAGCGCGGAGCCGCTGACGTCGCTGTTCTCGATCCGCCGCGCACCGGCGCCGGCCGCGACATCATCGACACCATCGCCGCCGCCGGGGTGCCGCGCGTGGTGCACATCGGCTGCGAGGCCGCAGCGTTCGCCCGCGACATCGGGCTCTACCGCGGGCAGGGTTATCGCGTCGAGAAGCTCACGGTGTTCGACGCGTTCCCGCTGACGCACCACATCGAGTGCGTCGCCCTGCTGACCCGCTGATCACCAGTGCGATGACCAACACTCCCCGCCGCCTCTTCTCCCGCGGCACCTGGCCGGAAACCCGGCGGCTTGCCGAGGTGCTGCGGCAGGAGACCGTCGGCGGGGTGCTGCTGCTGGTCGCGGCGGCCGCGGCGCTGGTGTGGGCCAACTCGCCGTGGTCGGACAGTTATGCCGCGGTGTCGGAGTTCCGGTTCGGGCCCGAAGCGTTGCACCTGAACCTGTCGGCGGCGGCCTGGGCGGCCGACGGGTTGTTGGCCATCTTCTTCTTCGTCGTCGGCGTCGAGCTCAAGCGCGAATTCGTCGCCGGAGACCTGCGTGACCCCGCCCGGGCCGCGCTGCCGATCCTGGCTGCGGTGGGCGGCATGGTGGTGCCCGCGGCGATCTTCGTCGCCGTGAACGCCGGCGCCGGGTCGATGGAGACGCTGGCCGGGTGGGCGGTACCGACGGCGACCGACATCGCGTTCGCCCTCGCGGTGCTGGCCGTCATCTCGACGCACCTGCCGAGTGCCCTGCGGACCTTTCTGCTGACGCTGGCCGTGGTGGACGACCTGTTGGCCATCACCGTCATCGCCGTCTTCTACACCGACGAACTGTCGGTGGGGACACTGCTGCTGGCGTTGGTGCCCATCGTGTTGTTCGGTGTCGCGGTGCAGCGTGGTCACGGCAGGTGGTGGATTCTTCTACCGCTGGGCGTGTGCGCGTGGGCGCTGATGCACGCCAGCGGTGTGCACGCCACAGTCGCCGGGGTGCTGCTCGGCTTCACGGTGCCCGTGCTGGGCCGCCACGCCGCCGCGGAGCGCTTCGAGCATCTGCTGCGGCCGTTGTCCGCCGGCGTCGCGGTGCCGGTGTTCGCGTTCTTCGCCGCGGGTGTCACCGTGGGCGGGGTGTCAGGGCTGGGAGCAGCCCTGACCAGTCCGGTCACGCTGGGGGTGATCGCCGGGCTTTTGATCGGCAAACCTCTGGGTATTCTGGCCACCACTTTTGTGCTCGCCAGGTTCACCCGCGCCACCCTGGACGACGACCTCGCGTGGCGCGATGTTTTCGGGGTTTCCCTGCTCGCAGGCATCGGGTTCACCGTGTCGCTGTTGATCGGCGAATTGGCGTTCGGCTACGGCACTCCCGAGGGCGCAGATACCAAGATCGGTGTGCTGGCGGGGTCTGTCATCGCTGGTCTACTGGCATCTGCGGTGTTGCTGAGCCGCAACGCCGTTTACCGCAGAATTCACTTGCTGGAAACGCGCGATGCCGATAACGACGGCACGCCCGACGTGTACCAGCCTCATCGCGACTGATTGCAGGTTCCGTGCGTAGACTGGCTGAATGCTTGAACAGATCCGCGGCCCCGCCGATCTGCAGCACCTCTCGCAACCCCAGCTAAGTGACCTGGCAGCTGAGATCCGCGAGTTCCTGGTCCACAAGGTAGCTGCAACCGGCGGACATCTGGGGCCCAACCTCGGCGTTGTCGAGCTGACGTTGGCGCTGCACCGGGTGTTCGACTCGCCGCATGACCCGATCATCTTCGACACCGGCCACCAGGCCTATGTGCATAAGATGCTCACCGGCCGCTGCGCGGATTTCGACACCTTGCGGATGAAGGACGGGCTGTCCGGCTATCCCTGCCGTGGCGAGAGCGAACACGACTGGGTCGAATCCAGCCACGCCTCGTCGGCGCTGTCGTATGCCGATGGCCTGGCCAAGGCATTCGAACTCACCGGACACCGCAACCGCCACGTGGTGGCCGTCGTCGGTGACGGTGCGCTGACCGGCGGCATGTGCTGGGAGGCGTTGAACAACATCGCCGCGTCCGGCCGTCCCGTGGTCATCGTCGTCAACGACAACGGGCGCAGCTATGCGCCCACCATCGGCGGCCTCGCCGACCACCTGGCCACCCTGCGCCTGCAACCCGGGTACGAACGGCTGCTCGAGAAGGGTCGCGGCGCCATGCGCGGCGTGCCCGTCATCGGCGAGTTCTGCTACCAATGCATGCACAGCGTCAAGGTGGGCATCAAGGACGCGTTGGCCCCGCAGGCCATGTTCACCGACCTCGGGCTCAAGTACGTCGGACCCATCGACGGGCATGACGAACACGCCGTCGAAGCAGCACTGCGCAGCGCCCGTGGCTTCAACGCGCCGGTGATCGTGCACGTCGCCACCCGCAAGGGCATGGGATACGGCCCGGCCGAGAACGACGAGGCTGAGCAGATGCATGCCACCGGCATCATCGATCCCCTGACCGGGCTGGCCACCAGCGTGTCGGCACCGGGCTGGACCGCCGCATTCTCCGACGAACTGATCAAGATCGCCAAGCGCCGTCGTGACGTCGTGGCCATCACCGCGGCCATGCCGGGACCCACGGGACTCTCGGCGTTCGGGCAGCGGTACCCGGATCGGCTGTTCGACGTCGGCATCGCCGAGCAACACGCCATGACCTCGGCCGCCGGCCTGGCGATGGGCGGGCTGCACCCCGTCGTGGCGGTCTATTCGACCTTCCTCAACCGCGCCTTCGATCAGCTGATGATGGATGTGGCGTTGCACAAGCTGCCCGTCACGTTGGTGCTCGACCGCGCAGGCATCACCGGTCCCGACGGGGCCAGCCACAACGGCATGTGGGACCTGTCGATCCTGGGCGTCGTGCCGGGGATGCGGGTGGCCGCGCCGCGCGACGGTGCCACGTTGCGCGAAGAACTGCGTGAGGCGCTCAAGGTCAAAGACGGGCCCACCGCGTTGCGGTTCCCGAAAGGCGATGTGGGCGAAGATGTCCCGGCAATCGAGCGACGCTCGGGTGTCGACGTGCTGGCCCTGCCTGCGGACGGGTTGTCCGAGGATGTGCTTGTCGTCGCCGTCGGCCCGTTCGCCACGATGGCGCTGGCGGCCGCCGAGCGGCTGCGCAATCAGGGCATCGGTGTGACCGTGGTCGACCCGCGCTGGGTGCTCCCGGTGCCGGCAGTGCTCGTGGAGTTGGCCAAGGCCCACAAGCTGGTGGTCACCGTCGAGGACAACGGTCTCGCCGGTGGGATCGGCTCGGCGGTGTCGGCGACGTTGCGACGCAACGAGGTCGACGTGCCCTGCCGTGACCTCGGGGTGCCGCAGGAGTTCCAGGACCATGCCTCGCGTGGTCAGTTGCTCGGCAAGATCGGCCTCACCGACCAGAACATCGCCAGGCAGATCACCGGGTGGATTGCCGCGCTTGGCAATTCGGAGCTTCTCGCCCAAACCGACGTTTCGGTGGACAAGGGCGAGTAATCCCCGCCGGCACGTCCATCTCGGCGGGGCTGCCGGCGAACAGGATCAGTCGCCGGTGTCTTCGTCGTTGTTGTCCTCGGCGATGTCCTGGCGGCGCTCGCGCAGTACGAACGCCGCGACGGCCAACACCAGCACGAGGGCGCCGAGCACCCCCGTCTGCACGATGGTCCTGGCGAACTCGGGGCCCTGACCCACGAGTTTGGCCCCCTCCACCGATTGGACGACGATCTCCTTGATGCAGGCCAGGATGCCGACGATCAGGAATGGCTCGGCGACGATCTCGTGCGAGCGCAGCGAGGTGCGCACGGCGTAGAGCAGCTCCACGAAGATGAAGATCAGCAGCAGGCCGTCGAGGATCTCCAGCATGATCGTGTTCGCGGGTGTGTTGCGCAGCCGCAGCATCGTGTTGAACTGGCTGACCAGAAGCGCTCCGGAGCAGACGACGAGCATCACCGCGATCGCCCAGTAGATGGCGTCTTCGAACATGCTCAGGATGCGATCGGCCAGCCGCTGCCGTTCCTCGCCCTCTTGTTCTGATTGCCGGGCCATCGCCGCTGTCCCGTCAGCGATTCAGATGCCAGATGCGCGACGACAACGCCGTCGCGAATGTGCACCACAGCGGGTACGCCGCCAGTGCGGCACCCGCGGGAGCGTTGACGGCCGCGGCGCGGCGCGCGAGG
>JBEVFK010000036.1:0-36267 GCA_040512325.1 Mycobacterium sp.
GGGATGCCTCGCCGGGGGCGATGTAGGTGTGGTCGTAGTAGGTCAGCAGCAGGTCACACGCAGCGGCCAGGTTCGGTACCCAGTACTGCGCCTGTCCGTTCGGGCCCATCACCCGGTCGTAACCACCGATGCCGAAGTTGTCCTCCGCGGACACCCCGCCGGAGTAATCGAGGGACTGCTTGCCGGTGAGCACCATCGCACTGTCGGGCGTCATCACCAGAATACCCTTGGTGTGCATCAACATGGTGGCTTCGGCGTTCCAATATGGCTGAGCCCCAACGTTTATCCCCGCCACCACCACGTTGATCTCGCCACCGTTCTGGGTGAAGGTGATGATCCGGCGCAGCGCACGGGACACCCAGTCCATGTTCTCGGTGCCGCTCTCCATCGAAATGGTGGCCCCGGACGACAAGGCGAACCACTCGATGGGCAGCGACAGATTCTCCGCGAGATCGATCGCCGCGACCACGCGGGCGCATTCGGCTTCAGCGACTGTGCCCAGCGCCTTGGTCGGGTCACCGAACAGAGCGATGCGGGTCATGCCCTCGGGGTACCTGGCGGTGGGCATGGACACCTGGCCGACGATAAGTCCGGCCTTGTTGCGTCCGTAGGGACGATCCACCGGGACGAACGCGCCGTCGGCGTCGAAGTCGTATTCGACGAAGCTGCCGTGGTCGCCGGTGAGCAGCGGAATCAGTTCGTAGGGGTACATCAAACCGCGCGCCAGCGAGCGCTGCACCTTCTGGGTGTACTCGTCGAGGGGGCGCAGCGGTTCGGTGGGGGGCTCCGTGACATTCGCAACGATGCCCGCACCGACGGTGTAGGAGAAGCGAATTGCGACGCGGGTGGGTTGGCCGGTCTGCTCGTCGTTGATGCCCGCCAGGATCGTGATGTCTTCGATCCCGGCGTTGACCGTCAGCGGCGCGATCCGGCGCGCGATCGCGCGCAGGCGGTCTGCGGGAATGTCGAGCAGCGGCCAGACGTACAGCACCACACGGTTGGCGTCGAGCCGCCTCTTTCCCCGTGCCGCCTGTGTACGACGGATGCCGTCCAGGCAGGCGGCCAGGGTGCGCTCGATGGCCGGGACGGCGACCACGTCGCCCTCCTCGTTCACCTGGGTGGTCACGTCCCGAACCTCGGCCAGCGCAACCAGGCGCTCATCGGACGGATTCTCCTTGGCCACGACGTGGAAGAGGTACGTCCCCGCGGCGGCGGGCAGCCGACGGCCGTCGAAGTTCTTGAGTCGCCACAGATCAAGGCGCTGTCCGGTGAGCGGGTGCATGTCGCGGATGGTGAGGTCCTCCGCCGGGCCCGAACCGTCTGTACGGTAGGTCATCTGGTGGAGCTCGGGGCCGTAGACCGTCACGGTCACGCGGCGCCAATTGTTCACGCTGGGATGGGCGGCCAGCACCTCACGCAGCTCGGCGGACAGTTCGTCACCATCGGAGGGAGCCTCCGGCCACGACAGATAGATGTCGACGACGAGGTCGTCGGCGTCTGCCCCGGCGATCTTGTCGACCGAGGCCAGCGTCGCCGACAATCGCCCGCGGTCGGTCACCGTCGATACGAGGTGCAACCGCCTGCCGGCCAAGTCGTAACTGCCGGTGACGAACTGGCCACCGTCCTGCTGGAAAGTCTTGACCTCTTCGAGCGATCTGATCTCGTAGTACTGCCGGGTGACCACATCGAGGAGGGCGCCCGGATCGGAAAGGCGTTCTCCCAGGAGGTCGATCAGCAATTCCGGGGTGGTGACCAGCGTGTCGATGCGGGAAGCGTAGTCGGGTGCGTCGGGATTGTCGGCCAGATAGCGCAAGGCTTCGCGTACGTCGTCGTAGACGTGTTCTCGTGCGGTGCGAATGGCCGGCTCGTCGAACAAGCGGAAGCGCAGGTTGCGGGCAATGTCACCGATCACCGGATACCGCACCTGGGTCGCCACGATCAGGCGTTCGAGCACCTCGCCCACATCACTCGTCGAGGCGGAGGTCACCTCGTCGGCGCTGAGCCAGCGGCCCAGCAGTGCGGTGATCACCGGTACCTGGTTCTCCATCCGCTGCAGGGCGAGGAACAACCGGTAGATCGCCTCTTCCAACTCGGGTCCGGGTTCCAGACCATCGAGCTGGTAGTTGCGCAGAGCGCGATCGATCTTGTCGCGGAATGCCTTTGGCAGTCCTTCCACGTCGGCGTCGAGGGAATGCAGGAACGAATGGAAGTGCTCGCGGGGACTGTGGACACTCTCGTCGTTGCTTTCCTCGTCCAGCGTCGGGCGGTTGCGGGAGAGCTCGCAGATATCGGCAAAGGTGCGCAACAGCTCGAGTTCGGCCTCGACGAGTTCGCTGTCGTCGCGCGGCAGACTCCCGCGCAGCGTGTCGTACTCCGCCAGCAGGGTCCGCGCGCGACCGGCGCTCACGTCGTAGCCGGTGATCAAGGCGCGCAACTCGCGCAGGCGCGACAACGCCTCGGCATGCGGATCCGCATCGTCGGGTCGCGGTTGGGCCCGGAACTCGACACGCGGTTTGGTCTCGGTTGCCGCAGCATCGCTGAGCGGGTCGAACCGCAACAGTGCCGCTCCGGCGTCCACTTGACCGTTGACGACGGCGTACACCTCGCGCACGCGTCCCGCTGTCGGTGCGCGCACAGCGGTTTCCATCTTCATGCTCTCCAGCACCACCAAGGTGGCGCCGGCCTCGACCTCATCACCTACGGCGACCGGCAGAGCCACCACCACTGCCGGAGAGGAGGCACGGACAAGGCCGGCCTCGTCCTGGCTGATGCGGTGGCTGAGGCCGTCGACCTCGACGAGGAATCCCGTGGGCCCGGCGACGGTGACGATGTGGAATCGCCGGTCACCGAGGGTGAGGCGACTCTCGTACTCGCCGAGTCGTTCGACGTCGACGGCCAGGGCTCCCCCGTCACCGTCGAGGCGGTAGCTCAGAGGTCCGATCTGCCCGACGGTGAGGTTGTACGCCTGACCCTGGTAGCTGAGTTCGACGGTCCGGCCGATGGCGTGCGTGGCCCGCGGTCGACCCCCGCGCGCCGAGGCCAGGAAGCCCTCACGCTCGCTGGCTTCCTCGGCTTCGTAGGCGTCGACGGCAGCGGCGATGAGCGCGATGTCGGCCAGCGGGGTGGGACCGGCGGCTGTTCCGGCGTCGGTGCGGTCCAGCCAGCCGGTGTCGGCAGTGGCCGAGATGACCTCGTCGCGGTCGAGGAGCTCGAGGAGGAAGGACTTGTTCGTGGTCCCGCCGTCGATGACCACCGTGGTTTCGTGCAGGGCGGTGCGCAGCCGCGCCAGGGCTTCGCTGCGGTCACGTCCCCAGGCGATGATCTTGGCCACCATCGAGTCGTAGTCGGGCGGTATGACGTCGCCCTGCGCGATGCCGGTGTCGACCCGGATTCCCGAGCCCAGCGGGAACTTCAGGAGCCGGACGGCGCCCGGCGCGGGGGCAAACCCGTTGTCGGTGTCTTCGGCGTTGAGTCGAGCCTCGATGGCATGGCCGAATTCGGGAGGGCAGTCGCCCTCGAGCGCGCCGCCACCAGCGACGTAGATCTGGAGCTTGACCAGGTCGATGCCGGTGGTGGCCTCGGTGATCGGGTGCTCGACCTGCAGCCGGGTGTTGACTTCGAGGAAGGTGAAGGTCTGCTGTTCTGGCTGGTACAGGTACTCGACGGTGCCTGCTCCGCGGTACCCGGCGGCCCGGACCAGTTCGGCCGACACCCTGCGGAGATGATCAGCCTGCTCATCGGTGAGCAGGGGTGACCGGGACTCTTCGATGACCTTCTGGTTCCGGCGCTGGATGGAACAGTCGCGAACGCCAGGGGCCCAGACATTGCCGTAGTTGTCCGCGATGACCTGAACCTCGACATGGCGGGCGTCGGTGACGAGGCGTTCGAGGAACACCACCGGATCGCCGAAGGATCGTTCGGCTTCGCCCTGTGTGCGTTCGAGAGCGACTTCGAGTTCATCGGGGGCGAACACTTTGCGGATGCCGCGGCCACCGCCACCACTGCGGGCCTTGATGATGAGCGGGTAGCCGATGATCTGGGCGTGGCGTCTGGCGTCCTCGCGGGTCGTGACGGGGCCGCCGCTCCACGGCGCCAGCGGGACCTCGACCTTCTCGGCCAGTAGTTTGGCCTCGACTTTGTCACCCAGGGCTGCCATCGCCGCGGGGGGCGGCCCGATGAAGGTGAGCTTCATGCGCTCGCAGAGCTCGGCGAAGGCGATGTCCTCGGCGACAAAACCCCAGCCCACCCACACCGCGTCGGCTCTGGACAGCCGCAGAGCGCGCTCCAGCTCGGCGTGGTCGAGGTAGACGATGCCCTCGGATTGGCGGCGCAGCGTCACCGCCTCGTCAGCCTGGCGGACGAACATGGCCCGCCGCTCAGCATCGGTGTGGAGAGCGATGGTCTTGATGCCGCAGTGGTACTCGGCGTTCAGTTCTCGTACCGCTCTGATCAGACGTACCGCAGCCTCCCCCCTGTTGACCACTGCAATTCGCTTCGGAAACATCACGGTCAACGGGTCGGCGTCCGACATTCGCCCAGTGTAGGGCGGGGTCAATCCGTCGGCCGACCCCCTAGGGGGTCTTTCCACTGGACGGATCCGGACACCCCGGCCGCCGTCACTCGCGGTCCGGTTCCAGCTTGGTGTACACGAGGTCTCGCAGCAAATGAGTCTTGAAGTGTTCCAATCAATTCTGCGCCGGCGGTCGGCGATGCTGCGGGCCCCGGCACCGTCAGCCGGCCCGCGGTCGGTGTCACGACCGGCACCCGAGTCCCGAAGTGCACGTCTCTGGTGGGTCGAGCCACTGAAACACACTGTCCCCCTGAAGAAGTCGGACACCGACCGTGCATCTCCGGCAGCACCCGATCGCAGCACCGGGTTTCGCGTCTGCGAATCCGAGAGGATGTCCATCGATGTTCTGCCCAGCGGGAAGGATCGATCGCGCCGTTTTCTGTCGGTGACAATGGCCTCGACATGTTGCGCATGGACAAGGGGTGGATATGACGGCGACAACGGCGGAACCGGAGCTCAGCGAGTCCCAGTCCGACACTGCTCGGGGAACGAAACTCCGTGGGCGCGTGGCATTTGTGACCGGCGGTACCCGCGGAATCGGTGCGGCCATCAGCAAGAGCCTGGTGAACCAGGGCGCCACGGTGGCCGCGGGATACGGCAGGAACACCGAACAGGCGCAGAAGTTCCTCACCGCATTGTCCGAGGGCAACGACAGTGCCGAGGTGAGCGTCCACCAGGGTGATGTCTCCAGTGCGACCGACTGTCGGCGCACGATAGAAGAGGTCATCGCCCAGCACGGCCGCCTGGACATCCTGATCAACAACGCCGGCATCACCATCGACAAGACGGTGGCGAAGATGACCGAGGACGAATGGAACAAGGTCATCGGGGTCAACCTCTCCGGGGCGTTCTTCCTCGCCCAGGTCGCGCTGGCACACATGCTCGAGCGCGGCACCGGACGGATCGTCATGATCTCCTCGGTGATCGGTGAGACAGGCGCCATCGGTCAGGCCAACTACGCAGCGTCCAAGGCGGGCCTGTTCGGTCTGACCAAGACCCTGGCGCGCGAGGCCTGTTTCCAGATGAGCCGCTCGGGCAAACCGCAAGACGGTATCGGGGTCACCGTCAATGCGATCACGCCGGGATTCGTGGCCACGGAGATGCTCGAGACCATTCCCGAAAAGGTCTTGGACCGCATCAAAGGCACCATCCCCATGGGCCGACTGGCCGAGCCGTGGGAGGTCGCGCGCGTGGTGCACTTCCTGGCCGCCGACGCGTCGGGCTACATCACCGGACAGGTGTGGGGGGTCAACGGCGGTCTGGATATGTGACGCCCGTGGCCGCCTCCGGTTGCCAACGCTGGATCAAACTCGCAAACCTGCCAACGTTCGTCGAAAAGGTGATCGGCAATGCACGCCACTGAAGTCAACAAGCATGGCAAGATCGTCTTCCCGTCCAACTGTTTTCCCGATCTGGACTTCTCCACGTTCGAGAGCCTCGAACAGCTCGACGCTGTGGTGCGACGGGACTTCGATTCCAAGGCGCCATCCGGGTCTCACATCCTCGAGCAGATCAAGACCGGCGCCTACCAGAGCAAATTCGAGCTGATGCGCGATATGGCGCTGAACCTGTTCTGGGCCAATCGATTCAAGATCACCATGTACGAGGTGCAACCCACCCGCTGGGCCGATGTGCCGCGCCGCCGCGACGACCTGTTCATCCCGATCCTGACGCCGTGGGAGGATCGAGAGACAAAGGTGTCCGCGGTGATGTCGGCCTATCCGAATCTTCCGGAGCAATGGGACGCCGAGGTCGAAGACAGCATCTTCGAGATGCTCTACGACGTCTTCGGACACCGCCGGAACCACGCCACCAAGCTGTCCCCGGTGGTGCCGACGGTCGCCGAACTGCTGGCCGACCCCGCCAACCAGACCCTGCGTCTCAATCGATTCGATCCCGACTTCCGGCGCTACAGCTACACCGAGATCATCGACTGCGACGAAGAAGTCCCCGAGCTGGAAGCACTACGCCGCTGGTCGATGGTCTTGCACAATCAGTATCCGTGGGACCGTGGCGAGGCCGCCCTGACCCCGGTCGGAGATCTGCGCGACGACGACTACGTGGTGGTCTTCTATCCGCGGGACCGGGAGGTCCAGCTTTTCCTGTCCCGCGTCAAAGCGGGGCACGCGCCGCACAAGGCCCGCCCGGCCGTCCCCACCGTGCATGCACCCATTCGCCCATACCCGGCACTCAACGTTCGTGACGACTTGACGGTGCAACCCAGGATCATGGCTATTTCCGCGGCAGAAGGCGATCTGGTCTGCACCAACGCGGACCTCATCCGCAACAGCGCCTACAACTGGTCGCCGATGTCCGCTGAGGAGATCAGCACCAAAACGGGCATCGAGCAGCGCCGCTACACCTCGGGCAGTCTGCAGGACCTCGCGTTCAAGGCGGCCGAGTCGGCGCTGGCGCACGCACAGGTGGGACCAGATGAGATCGGTGCGGTGATCGTGTGCACCTGCACCAGCTCCCGGTTGATACCGTCGGTCGCCACCTGGCTTTCCGGCGCGTTGGGCATCGGACAGACGCACTCCTCGTTCGATCTGGTTGCCGCCTGCGCGGGCCTGAGTTACGGGCTTGCGGAGGCGACGAGGATCCTCCAGTTGGTCAGGCGCCCCGTACTTCTCGTGTGCGCGGAGAAATTCTCCGACAAGATCGGAAACGTCCGGCCGTCGCGGATGATCTTCGGTGACGGCGCCGCCGCCATCGTGTTGGGTGTCGCCCCCGAAGGCTCTCCGCCGGACATCGAGTACATGCAGACCTACGCCGGCGGTCCGACCAGTCAGGTCAATGCGATCCTCTGGCCCAACCCGTCCTTCGGCAACAACATCACGGTCTTCGGTCCTGAGGTGAAGACACTGGCCGGCCGGTACCTGCGGCAGATGCTCGATGACCTCCGAGCCTTGCCGGACCCGGACGGAGTCGCAGCATCACTGCTCGACAGTATCGACCTGACCATTCCGCACCAGGCGAACAAGACCATGGTGGTCGATCTGGCCACCGGCGCCGGCCTGTCCCCCGATCAGCTGTACTTCAATATCGAACGGATGGGGAACGCCTCTGCGGCGAGTATTCCGCTGGCGATCGCCGACGCGATTCGCGACGGCGTGATCGACAGGCCGATGAAAATTTTCGCGCCGGGGTTCGGAGCAGGCGCTGTTGCGGGCTACGCGGTGCTGCGCATCGATCCTGCTGTCTTGGCTCCGGACGACCGGGTGGCAGTCACCGGCGAGTCCGCGGTAGATCAAGAGGAGTCCACCGCGTCTGCCGGAGTCGACATGGCTCTTGCTCTGTGAGCAGGAGGCGTCCTACTTACAACACAGACACCGGGTGCGGCTCCGTCGCGACCGGGGTCCTCGGTTCCCGGCCAACGTGGCGGCGGTGTCGTCGGCACGATCACCACGTCACCCCTGAGGTCGGTGCCGGCTGTCCAGCGCCCACACCGGGCCGCCTGAACCGTCGGGGCGCCGGCTGTCCGCGAGGTGCGATTCCGTCGCGAGTTGGCGGGACAAACTCCGACACGCCACCGACAACGCGCCCGCCGCCGGTTCCAGCTCGCGACCTCGCTCTCGGTTCGTGAGCTCGATGGCGGCCGCGACCCGTCCGGCGCCGAAGAAAACCGGGCAGGCGATCGCCGCTGCGCCCAGCTCGAGTTCATTGACCGATGTCGCCAGCTGCGTCAACCTGATGGCCGACAGGGTTTGGCGGAGAACCTCCGCGGAGGTGATGGTGTGCCGGGTGACTGTCGGCAGGCCGGCCGCGAGGACATCGTCGATGACGTGCGCCGGCGAGAAGGCGAGCATCGCTTTGCCTGCGGCAGACGCGTGCGCCGGTAACACGCTGTGCACCAATCCTTCAGCGTGCACCCGCTCGTCAACCGGTCGCGGTGGCAGCCGCAGGGTCAGGACGTCCGAGCCGCGCAAGATGCCCAGCCGTGCCTCGTTGCGGGTCACCACCGAGAGTTCGTTGAGAACCGGCAGAGCTCGGATGATCAAGTGCGGATACAACATCGGTGCGAGAGCGCATGAATGGTGGTCGGCCATCATGCGCAAGGGAAAGCCGGCCCGATAACTGCGGTCGTCAGTGCGCTCGAGCAGTCGCCAAGCGACCATCTGGGTGGTCAGCCGGTGCGCAGTCGAGGTCGGAAGGTTGGTATCGCTGGCAATCTCGGTCAGAGAATGCACACCGCCATCGCCGAAGACGAGCAGAATCGCCGCCAACTTGCTGGTCACCGTGCGTCCGGGAGCAGTCGAGTTTCCTGCCACCACTACTCCGCGACGAGTCTCGGCGACACGCACAACCCGGCGGTGGATGGTCCCATTGGCTTCTCGCAGCCCGCCGGCGCGGGCAGCATACGAGCCGCGTCAGCGTTCACGACCTATCCTTCCTGCGCCCCAAGTTGAATTCACCGTCGACTGTCAACATCTACTTTCGGTCACTAATGGTGGTGCGCAGTGGCAGTTATGTCAACTGTCAACAGTGAGTGATATTGGCCATAGGAGGTGAGTGGCCTGTTGCTCCCCGACGGTGTTCCCGGGTGGCGACATGGGTCAACGCCGTGGTGGCGCCACCCTCAGGCGTCGACGGGGTTCGCCGGGTCGATCAGAGGCGGTTGCGAATGTCGTTGACGTACAGCCGAAATGCCTCCGCAGAGACGGCGTTGCCAGTGAAGATCTGGTTGAACAGCGACGCGCTGGGACGTGGAGTGCGCTCCAGGGTGACCGGATCATAGGAATAGAGTCCATATTTCGGGCCGTAGCCCAGCACCCACTCCAAGTTGTCCGTCAACGACCACGCTGTGTAGCCGCGGATGTCCAGGCCATCGGCAAGCGCTTTGTGGATCACCGCCAGGTGACGCACGGTGTAGGACGCTCGATTGCTGTCGTCGGCGTCTGCCAGTCCGTTCTCGGTGACCCACAGAGGAATTCCGTACGACGCGGCGATATCGAGCACCTCGCGCAATCCGGCCGGGTTGACGATCTGCGCGGTATCCGTACATTCCGCTGTGGGACAACCACTCCCGGTGGCAACGTTGATCAGGTTGGCGAACTGCGGATAACCCCTCAGGACTGGCATGGAAGCAAACGGGGTCGCTCCCCCGAAGCTGGCGACAGTGCCCGCGCTGTAGTAGTTGACGCCGAAGAAGTCGGCTTTGCCGACGAGCTCGGGGTGTATCTCGTCATCGGTGATGACGCCGTCGAAGTCGGCGTCCACCTCGCCACGGAGCACCGCGTCCGGGAACCACTTGTTGTAGAACTCGCTGAACGTCGCGGCGGCCTGCTGATCGACCGCGCTGGCCGGGTTGGCCCCGCGCCAGGCGTACATGTTCAGCGCGAAACCGACCTGAGCATCCGGGTCGAGTTGATGGATGATGTCGTAGGACGCCGAATATGCGGCTGCTTCGTTGCGCAGCCCCTCGGCCACCAGGTCGGGCCGAAAGACCGCGGGCGGGAATCCGGTGGCGAACGGGATGCTGTAGTACGACGTCAACATCGAGTTCACCGGCTCGTTGAGCACAATCCAGTCGGTGACCTGGTCGCCGTATTTCCACGCCAGATAGGCCGAGTACTTCTCGAACTCGGTGACCGTCGACGGGGACACCCAGCCGCCTGCGTTCTGCGGCACTGCCCCGAATATTGCCTGGAGACGGGACGATGCGGGGTCGTGCACCCAGATCGGCAAGGTGAAGTGGTTGATGGTGACGAGGGGGTCGAGGCCGGCCGCATGCAGCGCGCTGAGCTCGTCACCGTAGTGCTCGACCGCGTCCTGATCTGCCAGCGCATCGAGTTCGGCGAGCACCTCCGGGGTGAATCCATTGGAGATGTCGACGGCCTCAGTCGAATTCGGAAAGATCCGACTCCACTCGATGCCGAAGCGGAACGTGTCGGCTCCGACGCCGTTGGCGGCCAGGTCGGCATCGGTTTCGTACTCGAGGTACTCGCCCGGCCCGTCCTCGGGCACCGCGGCCTTCCACCCCAGCAGTAAACGGTTGACCGGATCGTGCATCCACTGCCACCAGTCCGAGTTGACGTCCAGTGGGGCCCCGCCGCCCATCTCGGACTGGAAACCCGCCGTCGATACTCCCCATCGGAACCCGGCCGGAAACGTCAGCGACGTCATCGTTGTCGAACCGTCGAACGTGAGGCGCACCACGGCCGTTGGGGTGGGGTTGGGTAACAGCGGCGACAACAGCGATCCGATGAACGGGATGTTGCGCACGAATTCGACCGGCGCCTCGAGCAATCCCGACAGTCCATGGACGTGGGCACCGACATCATCGACAGACACGGCGAAGGCGTCGTCACCGCCGTAGGTAGCGAAATCGACGACCGGGGTATAGGTGAAATCACCGGTGGTGGAGTCAATTGTCAGTCGGCCCAGGCTCGGGTCACCGACGACCGTGTAGACCAGCGGGTCACCGTCGGCGTCGTGAGCACCCAGGTTGCCTGTCACCACGCCGTCGGCGTTCTGGCTGTTGATCACCGGCGCGATCGTCGGGCGCTTGTTGAACAGAACCCGCTCGAACTCCCGGCGCACCCCTTCCAGCAGAGAACCCAGGGGTGGCAACGCAGCAGGAGTGTCCTCGGGTGCTGAAATGGACCCGGCCTGCTCGGCTTCGCTGACGGCGGTCTCCGGTGCCGCGATCGACACCACGACAGCATCCCGCGTGGTCCTGGGTTCTTTCTTCACCGGCGTTCGTGCCGACTTCCGTGTCACCGGCGCGCTCGGGCGCTCGACATCATCGGCGTCTTCCGAGGTCGAGTCATCTACGGAACGTTTGGGTTTCGACCTGACCGCCGTCGTCGAATCCTTTGGCCGCTTCGCCGATGTCGATGACGTCGAGGAGGGGCGCCGATCAGTCTTGCTGCCGGATCCTTCCTTGGATGACGACGCTGACGGGCGGTCGGCGGACCCTGAGCCGGCGCCGGCGCCGGAGCCGGTGGAGTCTGCCGTCGCCGTCGCCGCGAAGCCGGTGGCTACGCCGGCGCCGATGCCCAGACCGACGGCGAGCGCGCCGACCCGTCCCACAAACCTGCTGCCCCGAAGACGCCCAGAGTCCCCCGACTCGACTGTTTTCATGCACTCACTCCTGATCGCCGCCTGATCGATTATCAGACAGCGACTCGGTGGTGGTGCGGGTTTCGGAAGGTTCTGTCAGCAGATGAGTCGGTACTGCGGGGTCACCGCAGATCGCCCACTGCATCGTCCAGGGTTCGATACACGGCGACGATTGCGTCGACGCCGACCAGTTTCATGGGCCGACTCGTGGCTGGGCCGTCGGCAACGATCCCAAACCGATTCGGCGGCACTATATTTCGGTGGGCATCGAGCAGTACGGTCATGCCGGCCGAAGCCAGGAAATCCACCGTCGTCAGATCCACGATCAGGGCGCCGAACTCTTGTTGAGTTGCCGCTTCGATTGCGGCGGCCAGCGTGGGGGCGGTGAGCATGTCCAGATCTCCCGAGGCGGAGATCACCACGGTGCGCTCGATCCAGTGCTCGACGACGACGAAACCGGCGGAACGGAGGGGCGTTGCGCCATGGTCATTGTGGCTGTTCACAGTTCTCCTCTTCTCGACGGGCGGGTGACGGGAACAACAAGGATCGACCCCAGAAGATCAGAGTCGATCCTTGTTGTCCACGAGACACCTACCGCGAACGCACCGAGCTGCGTCCGCCGACGCGGAGCCAGATCACCAGTACTACGACGGCACCGATAACGGAGCCGATGATGCCGGACGGCTGGAAGAAGCCCGCCGCGCTGTCCTTGTGGAAAAGCAGGTACCCGAGGAATCCGCCGACGAAGGAGCCGACGACGCCCAGGGCGATGGTCATCGGGACTGACAGGTTCTGCTTGCCCGGAACCAGCAGACGCGCGAGAGCGCCGGCGATGAGTCCGATGACGAGGATGCTGATGATGAGACCGATCATGGCGGTCAGCCTTTCTGGTGCAGCGGCGAGGTGCGCTGGGGTCGGGTGGTCGGGCTGTTGCTCGACACTGACGTCAGTTCAACACCCCTAAGGGGGGTGCCGGTACACCCCTAAGTAGGTAATCTGAAGGCCATGACCCCGCCGAAAGCACCGATCACCGTCGCGCTCGTCGACGATTACGACGTCGTGCTGATGGGCGTGGCCAACATGTTCGATCGCTACCGGGACCGTGTCGTGGTCGCCGAGATCGACTCCAACATGGGACTCGAGGATGCCGTTGACATCGTCCTCTACGACTCTTTCGCCCAACCCGAGGCCGATCACGACGAGATCGCTGCCCTGGTGGCGAATCCCCGTGCGCGTCGAGTTGTGGTCTACACGTGGAACTTTCACCCGGACCTGATCGCCAGTGCCCAAGAACACGGCGCACAGGGCTACCTCTCGAAGACGTTGCCTGCGCGCGAGCTCGTCGCTGCGCTGGAGGCGGTGCATGCCGGCGAAACCGTCATCAGTGACGTCCCGGCGAAGACCCGTACCGCGGTCGGGCTCGACTGGCCCGGCCGGGGCGAGGGGCTCAGCGACCGGGAAGCCGAGATCCTGGCGCTGATCACCCAGGGCAAGAGCAACGCCGAGGTCGCAGCGTTGACCTATCTGAGCCCGAACACCGTGAAGTCCTACATCCGCACGATCTACCGCAAGATCGATGTCGCGAGCCGCACCCAGGCGGTCTTGTGGGGGGTCAAACACGGCTTCACACCCGACCACAACCGCATCGAGCATTGGAAAGGCGGACCGTGACCGAGAAGCGTCGTCAGGGGGCCACTCCCCCGCGACTACTCGTTGAAGCGGTGCACATCGGTAGCTGGTCCCGGTGGGGGTAACATACGTAACTGCATTTGTTACAGACGGGTCGGATCTCGCCGACGCACTGGCAGCAGAAAATCAGGACGGTGCAGGATGAGCGCGAACAGCAGGATGAGCCTGGCTGTCCACGTGCTGACGTGGATTGCCTTCGACCGGCGCGGCACCGACAAGGAGGTCGGCACCTCGCAGCGCATCGCAACCAGCGTCAACACCAACCCGGTGGTCATACGCCGCAGTCTCAGCGAGTTGCGTGAGGCCGGTCTGGTGGAATCCAGTCGTAGCCGAGGCTGGACGTTGACCCGCGACGCATCGGAGATCACCCTGCTCGATGTCTACCGCGCAATCGGGGGCGAGGAGATCTTCGGCATGCACGCCTCGCCACCGGATGCGGAATGTTATGTGGGATACGGAATTCAGCCCGTACTGACCCGTGTCTACGAACGAGCCACCACGGCAATGTGTGACTCGCTGGCCCAGACATCGCTCGCCGATATCCTGCGCGACACCATGGTCGAGTCCGGACTTGCCGCCCCCGCGCTCACTGGGCATCGCTGAGTACCGGCCAACAGATCTCAGTTCTGGACGGGCTCGTTCCCTCTGATGACACGAAGTTCTCCCGGACAGGACCGGATGCACCGATCTGTCGATCCATGACATAACTGCCCAAGGCCCCACACGTTCGATCCGCATTTGCACGGTCACCGAGGTGGACGGCAACGGCGTAGCGGGTGGCCGGCAGCTGAATGTCCACCAGCGTGGTATCGGCGGGCGCGGGCAGATTCATGGGGACGAACAACGTCACCAGGCCCTCGTCTTCGGTGAACAACTCGCTGGTGGTGAGTGCTCCCAGCGGGCCGAGTGGGGCTTGCTGGACACCGGCCAGGGCCAGACGGATCTCCTCGAATGCGTGGGAGTACCACCTGTCGTAGTCACTCAGACTGATCATGGCCGACGCCGCCCACGCCTGTGTGGCAGCCAGTGAGCGGAACTCGACATCCAGCGGGCTGGTCTGCCCGGCCAACAACTCACGCATTGTCTGGACGGCCTTGTCGGTTTCCCGAAGCTGTTCCTCCATGCGCCTCAGATGAGCGGCGATGACGGCATTGCGGTCTTCGATGCTCTCGGCCGCGAGGGCCGCCTTGACCTCCGGCAACGGCATGTCCAGGTCGCGGTAACAGCGGATGACCTGGGCTTGCGCCACCTGGTCGGTGGCATAGTGCCGGTATCCGGTGTGCGGATCGGTGTGAGCCGGCTCCAACAGCCCGAGCTCGTGGTAGTACCGCAGCGCCTTCTTGCTCAGGTGTGTCATCAACGCGAATTCCCCGATGGTGAGGCGTGTCGCCACAACGTCTCCTCTGCGCGATGAAGGGGTTTGACCTCAAGGGTAGAGAACCTGACTTGACCTTGCCCCTACGGGAACGTCCACCCTTGGCCATGGGGCCGTTCCAGGCCCGCGATCCGAGTCAGAGAGCACGAGGCAGTCCGCATGAAGTTCGGCATCAACACCACCTTCACCGACCGATCGACCGTCACCCCGGGCGACTATGGTCGCGCCGTCGAAGACCGCGGGTTCGACTCGATCTTCCTCGCCGAACACACGCACATTCCCGTCAAAGAGGTGTCGCCCTATCCCTTCGGCGACCGTCCCGCGTCGCTGTACCACACCATCGATCCGTTCGTGGCGCTCAGCGTGATCGCGGCGACCACCGATCGACTCTTACTCGGTACCGGGATATCTCTGGTGGCACAACGTGATCCGATCACCACAGCCAAGATGATCGCCTCACTGGACGTGGTGTCCAACGGCAGGTTCATCTTCGGCATCGGCACCGGCTGGAATGCCGAGGAGATGGCGACCCACGGCGTGGATCCCACCACGCGTGGGGCTGTCACCACCGAGGCCATCCTCGCGATGAAAGAAATCTGGCACCACGACAAAGCGGAGTTTCACGGCAAATTCGTGGACTTCGACCCGATTTACTCCTGGCCGAAACCTGTCCAGCTCCCGCACCCCCCGGTCTACGTGGGTGGCGGCGAGAAGGTGTTCCCGAGAATCGTGCAGGCCGGCGACGGCTGGTTCCCCAATCCCGAGTCACCCGACGGGCTGGGGCCGAAAATCGAGCGGCTACGGGCGTTGGCCGGCCGTGAGGTACCCGTCACCGTCCTGCATGTGGGACCGGCCGAGAAAGACATCGTTGCCGGATATGCACAGCTCGACGTGGAGCGGGTGGTGTTCCCGGTCGACACCGAGGCAGCGGATCCGTTGGCGGCTCTCGAGGTCCTGGCTGCTCTCGCGGCCGAACTGGCAAGTGTGGGAGCACATTGACGCCATGTCCGATCGGTCTAAGCCCATGTCGCCGATTCCTGGTTCAACGATCTCGCCTCGATCTCTGGAGTGATGGCAGATCCGCACTTTCGCAATGTGACTCGGAACGGCGAAGAATCTTTCGTGGACCACCCTCGCGACAAGGTCTTGGTGGTGCGCGAGCAGGTCACGCTGCCCGGCCACGAGTTCCTCATCTTCTGAGTCCTTCCTAGGTGTGGCACTCCCAGGAAGGCTCGCCCTTCCCCGCACAGCGTCACCCGGGTTGACTCGTCCTACCCAACACCTGAAAGGCAGATCCACTTGAGCATCGTCATCATCACCGGAGGTAGCCGAGGCATCGGCGCCGCCACCGCACTGGCCTGCGCTGAGCGCGGCATGGGCGTGATCCTCACCTATAACAGCAACCCGGAATCCGCCGCCGCCATCGTTGACAAGATCACGGGCGGTGGAGGCAAAGCTGTCGCGTTGAAGCTCGATGTCGCCGACAGTGGGTCGTTCGAGGACTTCGCTGCGGCCGTCCGCACGGCGCTGCAGACGACCTGGGATCGCGCCGACTTCGATCATCTGATCAACAACGCGGGCTACGGCAACTTCAACCCCATCGCGCAGGTCACCGAAGCGGAGTTCGACGGTCTGTACAACGTGCACCTCAAGGGACCGTTCTTCCTCACCCAGACGTTGCTGCCCCTGATCGCCGACGGCGGCCAGGTCGTGAACATGACCAGCGCCACCACGCGAGTGACCACTCGGGGGGTAGCGCCGTATGCCAGCTTCAAAGGTGGCCTCGACGTGCTCACCCGGTATATGGCACAGGAATTCGGCGATCGCCGAATCCGGGTCAACGCGATCTCTCCCGGCCCCATCCGCACCGAACTCGGAGGCGGACTCAACGACGAGTTCGAGGCACTACTGGCCGGGCAGACTGCGCTCGGTCGCGTCGGCGAACCCGACGACGTCGCCAGTGCCATCGTGAGCCTGCTCTCCGACGACAGCCGCTGGATCAACGCTCAAACCCTCGAAGTCGCCGGCGGCTTCGTCATCTGACGACACGTGAGAGAGGAACCGCATGCTCGACCACATCTTCATCTCGGTGAGCGACCTGGATCGTTCGATCGCCTTCTACACCTCGACGCTGGCCCCGTTGGGCATCACCACCCGCGTGGACTATGACGGAAACGACGGTCCCCCAGGACATCCGGACCTCAAAGGCTTCGGAGCCGATGGGCGCATCTTCTTCTGGCTCCGGCACGACGTGGCCGACAGCCGTGCCGCGCACGTCGGCTTCGTCGCCGACAGTATGGCTGCCGTCGATGCCGTTTACAGCGCCGCGATTGCCGCAGGCGCCACCGACAATGGCCCGCCCGCGGCGCGCGTCTACTACGACCCTCGTTACTACGCCGCCAACGTACTTGACCCCGACGGGTACAGCCTCGAATTCACTTACAAGAGTTGGCAACACTGACCATGACAACACTGATGATCTACGGAGCCACCGGGTATACCGGCAGGATGGCCGCCGAACACGCAGTGGCGGCGGGGCTCGACGTACTCCTTGGCGGACGTGACGGTGCGCGGCTCGCGCCGCTCGCTGCCGAACTCGGCGTCGAATACCGGGTGTTCGGCGTCGACGCCGCCGCGGCGGTCGAGGATGCACTGTCGAACGTGGCCGTCCTGCTGAACTGCGCAGGCCCCTTCATGAAGACCGCCGACGTGTTCATGACAGCCTGTATCCGCGCAGGCGTGCATTACCTCGACATCGCCGCTGAATTGGACAGCTACCTGTTGGCCGAAGCGCTCGACGACGAGGCGAAAGCCGTAGGCGTCATGTTGCTGCCAGGCAGTGGCGGCAGCGTCGCCATGCTCGGCAGCCTGGCCGGCCATGCCGCGCAACGGGTGACGACTGCGCGGCGCGTGCGCATCGCACTGCACGTCACGGGCACGATGTCGCGCGGATCGGCGATCAGTGCGAGTGAGAACCTCACCGCGGATTGCCTCGAACGCGTCGGCGGCACGCTGGTGAGCCGCGATCCCGACCAGGTCCGCGACTTCGACTTCGGCAGCGGACCCACCTCCTGCTCCCCCGTCACGCTCCCGGACCTGGTGACGATCTGGCGGTCCACCGGGATCCCCGACATCGAGACGTTTGTCCATGTATCCGGCGGAGCCTTCCCGCGCGGCGACCTCACCGCCTTGCCGGACGGGCCCACTGCCGAACAGCGGCAGGCCGACCGCTACCAGGCCGCGGTGGAGGTCACCGGCGAAGACGGCACGCAGGCGTACTCGGTGCTCGACACCGTCAACGGCTATACATTCACGCCGCTGGCCGCTGCCGAAGCGGCGCGGCGGGTGCTGGCTGGTGACTACCGTCCCGGATTCCACACGCCCGCAGGACTATTCGGCACCGATTTTGCCGAAACCATCGCCGACACCCGCATCGTCGACCTCTAGGGCGGCTGTTGCCGACCCGAACTTCGGTTGCTGACCCCGGTTCTCACTTATAAAGTCTGAGCAATCGTGATCAACCATCCCGAGTCCATTGTGGGCCGCGCCGACGAGCTCACTGCAATCCGCTCACTCGTCACGGCGGCACGCAATGGACTCAGTGGTGCTCTGGTTGTCCGCGGCGAGCCGGGCATCGGCAAGACGGCGTTGCTCGATGCGGCTACCGGGCACCTCGCGGGCGTCCGGGTGATCCGCATCGACGGCTACGCGGCCGAGTCGTCGATGCCGTACGCCGGTCTGCAGCGAATCGGCACGGCGCTGGACCCACAGATGGCGCTCCTTCCACCTCGGCTGTCCGACGCGCTACGAGTGGCCTGGGGTCTCGACGCCGGTCCCCCACCGGATCGCTACCTGGTCGGCCTCGCTTCACTGGCCCTGTGCGCGGCAGCAGGCACACAGACGCCGGTGGTCTGCGTCTTGGACGACGCGCAGTGGTTGGACGCGGAATCGCTGAGCGTGCTCGGATTCGTCGCCCGTCGCCTCACCGCGGAATCGACAGTCTTCATCTTCGCTACCCGCGACAACGCAGATGTCGATCTTGCGCTCGCCGGCATCAGCTCTCTGCGACTGTCCGGCCTGGTTCAGCGGGCCGCCATCCAACTGCTGACGACCGTGCTGCCGTCGAGTATCGATCCGTTCTCGGCCGTGCAGATCGCCGACGCGACAGGCGGCCATCCACTGGCACTGGTGGACCTGGCTCGCGATTTGAGCCTCCGCCAGATCGACGATCTGACCCTGACAGGAGATCCGGTGCCGGTCAGCCGCCGGCTCGAGACACACTATCTTCGGCAGGTCCGCGAGCTGCCGGAGGACGTGCAGAGTTGGCTGCTGATCGCCGCAGCCGCTTCCGGTGGCCAGCGCGAACTGATCGAACGATCCGCCGCGGAGCTCGGGCTGTCCCCCGACTGCCGGGACACTGCCGCCAAAGCCGGCCTCGTCGCACTCGGAGACACGGTGGAGTTCCGGCATCCGCTGGTCCGTTCGTCGGTGTACGGGGCCACTGCAGGCCATGAGCGCAGGCAAACGCACGCTCTACTCGCTGAACAGGCGGCATTGCTCGGACTCGTCGAACTCGAAGTGTGGCATGCCGCCGAGGCTGTGGTCGGCCCCAGCGAAGCCGTCGCAGAGCGGTTGCAGCAAGTGGCAGAACAGGCGAAGCGCCGCGGCGGTCTGGTGTCTCAAGCCAGTCTGTTGGCTCGGGCGGCGGACCTGACCGAAGACCGCCGCCGGCGCAACGAACGACTCCTGGCCGCGGCCGAGTCGGCCGGCTCCGCCGGAGCCGCTCAGCTGTCGAGGAGCCTGCTCGACCGGGTCGACTCAGCTGACCTCGACCGGACACAGCAGGGCCGGCTATTGATGGCGCAGTCAGCGGTGGCGATGTTCGTCGCCGACCCGGCCGCGGTGAAGCTGGGCGCCGGTCGACTGTTGCACGCGGCGGACCACTTTCGTGAGGTGGACCCGGTACGGGAGCACCGTGCACTGCTGCAGGCGTTCGAGAACAGTCTCGTCACCGAGTGGCAGATGCAAGGCCTGACCTTGAAGGATCTCGGCCACCGGTTCGACATGGGCGCACGTAACGCCGACGCACCTTACGGCCTCATTCTCCAGGCACTGGCTGCGCATGTGCTGCTGCCATATGCCGAGGCCGTCCCGCTGATGCGCGCCGCGCTGACCACGCTCATGTCGCTCGACGACACCACTCTGCCCGAATTCGGTTTTGTCGGAATCGCTTTCGCCATGGCGCTGTTCGATGCTGTGGCGGCCACCGCCTACCTCGAGAGGCAGGCATCGATAGCCCGCAATGGCGGTGCCTTACGGGCACTCGACACGGTGTTGTGGGTCCGGTCCAGCTTCGAGGTCGGACGTGGGGACCCGGCAGCAGCGACGACGTTCATCGAGCAGGTCCGCGAGCTCAGACGCGCCATCGGATACGAAGCCGAGAACGTGGTGAATGTGTCCCAGCTGGTCTGGGCCGAAACACCTACCGAGACAGTGGAAGCCATCGGTGACCTGACGCTCGCCATGGGATTCGCCGGCGTGCACACCGCAGCGGAGGCCGCCCTGGCGGTCCGCGAGATCTCCGAGGCCCACCACGACCGCGCCTACGAGCGCATCAACGCATTGCAGGCCCGCCCCTTTCTGCACGTCACCTACCTGCAGTTGGCCGATCTGGTCGAGGCTGCCGTGCGCAGCGGGCACCTCGACAAGGCCCGCAGCACGGCAGCGACGGTGACGGCGATGGCGGCAGCGAACCCGACCCCCTGGCTCCGGGGCCTCGACCACCGATGCCGCGCTCTGCTTGCTGCCGATGATGCTGCGGCCGAACACTATACGACGGCGATCGGCTTTCTCGAAGCTGCGGCGGCACCGATGGATCTGGGCCGGGCGCATCTGCTGTACGGCGAATGGTTGCGCCGCAAGAAACGTCGCCGCGACGCGCGGGAACACCTGCGCCGTGCGTGTGAGATCTTCGGGCAGATCGAAGCGCCGAGTTTCACGCGCCGCGCGCGCACAGAACTGGAGGCGACAGGTGAACAGGGCGCCGATCGCCAGCTCCTCGGCGGTGTCGCGATGACAGCACGCGAAGCTGCGGTGGCGAAGATGGCCGCAGCCGGGGCCACCAACGCAGAGATTGCGGCCACGCTGTTCATCACGGCAAACACCGTCGATTACCACCTCCGCAAGGTCTTCCAGAAATTGGGCGTCTCCTCACGCCGTCAACTCGTCGAGCGGTTCAACCACACAGACTGAGCCTCCCGACTACGCACAACGCGTGGTTCGCACAACCACCGTCGCGCGCCACACTCGACTCGACCCACCAAGCCGAGGGAGACAATCCGCGATGCCTTTCGTCACCTGCGACGACGGAGCACAGCTCTTCTACAAGGACTGGGGTATCGAAGGATCACCGGTCCTGCTCAGCCATGGCTGGCCGCTGAATGCAGATGCCTGGGAAGCCACGGCACTGTTTCTGGCCACGAACGGACACCGTGCGATCGCCCATGACCGGCGTGGTCATGGGCGCTCCAGCCAGACCTGGCATGGCAATGAAATGGACACCTATGCAGATGATCTCGCCACACTGATCGAAACCCTCGATCTCACTGACCTCACCCTGGTGGGGCACTCCACCGGTGGTGGCGAGATCGTACGCTACCTCGGCAGGCACGGCAGTCGACGGGTCAGCAAGGCCGTCCTGGTGGCCGCCGTGCCCCCGATGATGCTGCGGTCTGCAGACAACCCCGGCGGGCTGCCGATCGGGGTCTTCGACAGTATCCGCGCCGACGAGCTGACCGACCGCTCCCAGCTCTACCGCAACTTCGCCGATGGCCCCTTCTTCGGGCACAACCGCAACCACAACGTTTCGCAGGGAGTTCGCGACGCGTTCTGGCTACAGAGCATGGCGTGCGGACACCGTGCCGCCTACGAATGCATCGCCGCCTTCTCGGCGACGGATTTCCGACCCGACCTCGCCGAGATCGATGTACCGACACTCATCATCCACGGCGATGACGATCAGATCGTGCCCTTCGAGGTCGGGGGCAAGCGTTCCGCAGAAGCCATCAGCGGAGCGGTGTTGAAGGTCTACGAAGGCCGTGGACACGGCCTGCCCGACACTGATCGCGACCGCCTACACGCCGACCTGCTCGACTTCATCAACTCCTGAACCCTGAAAGGGATCCGCGCATGACTGAGAATCACAGCGACTGCGACACAATCGTTCTCGTCCATGGCCTCTGGATGACGCCACGCTCTTGGGAGGGTTGGAAGGCGCATTACGAGGCCAAGGGATATCGGGTGCTCACCCCGGCCTATCCAGGGTTCGACATCGAGGTCGAGGCGCTGCGGGAGAACCCTGACGTCATCGCCAACCTGACCGTGCCCGAGACCGTCGACCACCTGGCCGCAGTCATCGAATCGGTGGAGGTGCCGCCGATCATCATGGGCCATTCATTCGGTGGCACGCTCGTCCAGCTGCTTCTGGCCCGAGGGCTCGGCGCCTCAGCCGTGGTCGTCGATTCGGCACCGACCGAGGGTGTGCGTGTGAGTCCGCTTTCGCAGGTCAAATCGCTGTTCCCGGCGCTGAAGAACCCGGCCAACATCCACAAGGCGGTGGGTTTCACCCAGGAGGAGTTCCACTACGCGTTCACCAACACCCTCAGCCGGGAGGACTCCGACCAGGTGTGGCAGCGGTATGCCATTGCTGCACCGGGCAATTGGGTGTGGGTGTACGGATTGATCGCGAACTTCAAACCCGGCCACCAGGAGACCTGGGTCGACTACGCCGCGGACCGGGCGCCGCTGCTGTTCATCGGCGGCGAAAAGGACCACATCATGCCGCCCGCGGTGAACAAGTCAAATGCCAAGCACTACAGCAAGTCTCCCGCGGTCACCGAGTATTTCGAGTTTGCCGGCCGTGACCATTGGACCTGTGCGGCGCCCGGGTGGGAGGCTGTCGCCGACCACGCGCTGGACTGGGCGCTGGCCTACGCGGACACGAAACCCCGCGGAAAGCACGTCTCCTGAGCCGAATCGAAGAAGTCGCGCTCGATCACTCCTGATTCCGACGAAGTTACAGGCGGATAGGCGCGCACGTACTCTTCCGTGCGGGCCTCGGAGCCGGCAGCTTCGAAAACCGAGAACATCTTCAGCAGCGCAGCGGCGTCCGCCTGGCTGGCGTGGGCAGCGAGTGCTTGCAATTTCTGGTCCCAGTACTCGCTGACATCGATGACCGTGGTGATCGACGCATCGTCGACGCCCGCCGACGGCGGAGGCGCCCAGGCATCGTCACCGAACGCCTCGCGGACTGCGCTACCCGCGCGGTCGAGCCGGCTGCGCGACAGGGCGATGTAGTACAGCCTCGGCCCGGGCGCCTCCGGTGGGCCCCAGTCAGCGGCGGCAACGATATTTTGGTGGGCGGCCACCACAATGTCGTGGGTGCGGATGTGATCGGGGTGTTCCGAGAGGCCGTTCGGCGGGTAGGTGAGGATGACGTCGGGCCGGAACAGGCGGATGGCACGTGCCATCGCGCCGATCAGCGGCCGCACCGGCAGCTCGCTGAACGCGATCCGGTCGCCGGCCAGGGTGGTGGTCCCTGCCATTCCCGAATCGGGGTAGCCGAGTTTCAGCACGTCGTCGATGCCCAGCGCGGCAGCCGCCTGGTCCAGTTCGGCAGCGCGGTAATGGGCCACCGCATGCGGATCATGTTCGGTGCCGCCTGGTTTGAACCCGCCTGCGGCGTCCCCCTGACTGCCGTCGGTGCACGTCACCAGGACCGTGCGGCAGCCGCGGGCGGCGTACCGCGCCAAAGTACCGCCGGTTTGGCTGGATTCATCGTCAGGATGGGCGTGGACGGCCATCACCACCGGGCGACGCTGTCGGGGAGCCGACTTCGAAGTCATGGGTGCAGCCTAAGGTGAGGCCGACTCAGCAGGCCACTGGCGCAGGCAGGCCGAGGCCGACAATCGAGGCCGCCTCGACACACCAGGATGCCCTTCCGCCACATCGTCCTCGTCCGGCGTCAAGGTAGGGTGGAGCTGTTCGCTGCAACACTCACTCGCCCGAACACGCGACGGAGACTGCCACACAGACGGTTTCACCATGGAAAGGACGATGTTCACCCGATGACGACCTCGGCGGAGGCCGTGCAACTCGACGGAATCGCCGGCTGGACCGTGGACGTCATGGAGCGCTTCGGCGGACCGGGGGCCGGATTCGCCGTCTTCATCGAGAACCTCTTCCCGCCGATTCCCAGCGAAGTGATCCTGCCGATGGCCGGCTTCGCTGCCCGACTGGGCCAGCTCTCGCTCCTGGGTGCAATCGGTTGGACCACAGCCGGTTCGGTGATCGGTGCGTGGCTGCTCTACGGTCTCGGCGCCTGGCTGGGGCACGAACGTATGCGTCGTGTGTTCGCCCGCGTTCCGCTTGTCGACCTCGATGACGTCGACAAGTCCACCGCCTGGTTTCACAAACACGGTTACAAAGCAGTCTTCTTCGGTCGCATGATCCCGGTGTTTCGCAGTTTCATCTCCATCCCGGCGGGTGCAGAACGGATGAGTTTCCTGGTGTTCACCTCGCTGACCATGATGGGCAGCCTGATCTGGAACTCCACCTTCATCCTCGCCGGATATCTGCTGGGCGCCAACTGGCATCGGATCGACCCCTACACCTCCGCTCTGCAGTACGCCGTCCTCGCGGCGGTCACCCTCGGCGTTGGCTGGTTCATCTACTCTCGCGTCCGGCGGCGTCGGCGGGCCGCTGACTGAGAACGCTTACTCTGGAGCCATGGCTTCTGCACACCGTGCGACCGTGCTTGCGTCCGTTTTCGCCGCGGCGGGAGGGCTCGGATTGTCCTCCGCCGTCGCCACCGGAGAACCTGTCGGGGATGCGCCGCCGACACCGATCATCACCACGGTGCCCGAGGTTCCCCTACCTGCGGGAATCACCCAGTTCGTCGACAACCCGGCCATCGTCGACAGTCACCCTCAACACATCGAATCCTGGAGTCGGCTGCCCGACGATCACGCCGTGGCTGTGCAGTTCACCACCGGCACACCGGTGTGCTTCGGCACCCACGTCGAAGTGCAGGAGACGCCCGATATCGTCGCGGTGAAGTTGCGCTCCGGCACTGTTCCGGAAGCGGTGGACCGGGCGTGCACGATGATCGCGGTGTTCGGCACGGTGAACGCGGTGCTCGAGGCCCCCGTCGGCCATCGTGCGGTCGTCAGCATCACCTGATCGCCGAGCTAGGGTGGCGGATATGGGCGAACCCACGCTGAGGCGCGCCACCAGCGACGATGTCAAGGCAGTCGCGGAACTGGCGACGAGCGCCTTCACCAAGTACGTCGACCGGATCGGCCGTCCACCCGCGCCGATGGTCGCCGACTATGCGGAATTGCTTGGCACATCTCGGGTCTGGATACTGACCGCCGCTGACGCCGATGACGACCAACTGGTCGGCTTGCTGGTCACCCAGGCCAGGTCCGACCACCTCCTGCTGCACACCATGGCCGTGGAACCGGCCGCCCAAGGCGCCGGGCACGGGCAGCGGCTCCTGCAGCGCGCGGACCAGGATGCTGTCGAGCAAGGCCGCAGTGAGATCAGGTTGTACACCAACGAGGCGATGACCGAGAATCTCGATTTTTATCCGCGCCGGGGCTACCGCGAGACCGGCCGCCGACTCGAGGACGGCTACCGCCGGGTGTTCTTCGTCAAGAACCTGGCGATTGCCGGGTGAGTTCATGCTCACATGCACGTCAGTGCCGGCCAGAACCGGGCCGGTCACCACATCGGGGCCCCAGGTCAGAGGTCGAACACCAGGAGCGTGCTCGATGCCGTAGCCACTACCGCGCCGGATGCGTCAGTCACCGACCCTTCGGTGAATCCCACTCGGGAACCTGATTTCACTACGGTGCCAGTGGCCGTCAGCAGGCCGCTGGAGAGCCGGACAGCCTTGAGATAGTTGACCTTGATCTCAACCGACGTATAGCCCTTCCCCTGTGGCAGGGTGCTGTGCAGGGCGCAACCGAGCACCGAATCGAGCAGCGTGCACACCAGGCCCCCATGGACAGCGCCGATCGGGTTGTAGGCCGATTCGTCTGGACGGCAGGTGAATACGACGCGACCAGGTTCGGCCTCGGCGAGTTCGAACTGCATCAGCCCGGCGATGGGAGGCGGCGGCAGGGTGCCGTCGATCATCGCTGTCAGGTAATCGACGCCTGCCATCGACAGACCCGCGGCAGTGCTGGGGCCGGGCTCATGCCAGGTGACTGTTCGTTCGCGCAGCGGCCCCCAACTGTCCGGTGTGTTCGTCTGGGATAATTCGGCGGTCACGGTGCCCTCTCGGTACGGCGGATGCTCCGGAAGTCGGTGCGGTGAGGATCGTCGTCGCTCACCGCGTGGGCCATGCCCCAGGTGAGCAAGGCGTCCAGGACGGGTGCGAGTTTCATCCCGGCGGTGGTCAGGTGATAGTCGAATCGCGGCGGGGACGCCTGGTAGGCAGTGCGCGTGATGACGTCGGCGTCCTCGAGTGCCTTCAGCCGTGCGGCAATCCGATCCCGCGGCGCACCCGTTCCGACCACGATCTCGCCGAATCTGGTGGCGCCCAGCCACAGTTCGCGCACGATCAGCAGCGACCACCGATCCCCCACCAGCTCCAGGGCGGCGGCGATCGGACACGGCCGCCCTGGTAGATCGCTGAGGCGCACATCACGCACGGCTCAATTCTGCCTGCCTCGAGTTTGAAAATCAAACTGACGAAGAAGTCCGCGACGCGCCCTCCGACTTCACGCGACAAGACCCGGCGCGACGGACTCCCCTAGGCTGTCGAGGTGCCTCTCCTCCTCGGTCCCGTCCTTCGTCATGTCGGTGAAACCACCGCGATGGTCTGGGTGCAGACCGACCGTGAGGCCCACGTCGAGGTGCTCGGCTGTTCCACCCGCACGTTTCAAGTGCAGGAATGCCACTACGCGCTGGTGCCGGTGGCCGGGCTCGAGGCCGACTCGGTCACCGCGTACCAGGTCCACATCGACGGGGTGCAGGTCTGGCCCGAACCGGACTCCGACTTCCCGCCCAGTGTGATCCGGACTCGTGGACCCGAGTCCACCGATCGACTCAAGATCATCTTCGGCTCCTGCCGGTATCCAAAGACCGGCGACGCCTCGGTCGACGACAAGCTGGGGCTGGACGCTCTGGATTGTTATGCGGAGCGGTTGACCTCCACGCCGGTCGAGAAGTGGCCCGATGTCCTCCTGCTGCTCGGCGATCAGGTCTACGCCGACGAGCTGACCCCCGAGGCGCGTGAGAACCTGGCCGGACGCAGGACGTCCAAGAAACGCCCACCCGACGAGGTGGTCAGCTTCAGCGAGTACGAGAGCCTCTACCGGCACACCTGGGGTGATCCGGAGATCCGCTGGGTCATGTCGACCCTGCCGACAGCGATGATCTTCGACGACCACGACATCCGCGACGATTGGAACACCTCGGCGGCCTGGCGTACCGAGGTCAACAAGATGCCGTGGTGGCGCGACCGGATTCGCGCCGGGCTCGCTTCGTACTGGGTCTACCAGCACCTGGGTAACCTGAGTCCGTCAGAGTTGGCCGAGGACGAGGACTACCAGAAAGCGCTTGCCTCCGACGGAGACTGCTGGCCGCACCTGGCAGAGCTCGCCGACCGCGCCGACTACGAGGTCGACGGCGACAAAGGCCTGCGCTTCAGTTTCCGTTGGGACCTGGGGCGCAGCCGGCTGATCATGATCGACTCGCGCAACGCCAGGATTCTCGACGGCGGCGATCGAAAGATGTTGGGTGACCGCGAATTCAAGTGGCTGGAGACCCAGGTCAACGACGGCCTCGATCAGCTCGATCACCTGATCCTGGCGTCGTCGTTGCCGTGGCTGCTGCCGCCGGCGATCGGCGATCTGCAGACCGTCAACGAGTTCGCCGCCGACCGGACGGGCCTGCGCGGTCGACTGGCCGAAAAGATCCGTCAGACGGTCGATTTCGAGCACTGGCCCGCGTTCCTCACCTCATTTCTGCGGCTCAGTGACATGATCATCGGCGTGGCCAACAGCTCGTCGCCAGGGCCCGCGACGGTCAGCGTGCTGTCCGGCGACGTCCACCACAGTTACGCCGCGCGCGCCGAATTCCCCGGACCCGAATCCACCCGGGTGCATCAGCTTGTGTGCTCGCCGGTACACAACTATGTGCCGGGTTTCGTCAAGCCGGTGTTCAAGCTGGGCTGGTCACCACGGGCGGCTCGGCTGACCCGCTGGTGGGCGCGTCGCCAGGGTTCTCCCGAATTGCCGATGTCGTGGCGCAACCTCAGCGGACCGCTCTTCGGCAACACCATCGCCACCTTGGCCACGGCGGGTCGCAGCGCTGAAGTGGTCTTCGAGCAACCACGCGACAACGGCGAACTCGCAGCGGTCACGACGATCTCGCTCACCGACTGAGCCGAGGTCCGGTGCCGATGTCACCGCTGGCGGTCGTCGGGCCGGATCATGGTGAACATGGCATCCGCTGAGACCGCGACATAATCACCGGGGCCGCCCGCGCGCAGGATCGGCGCGGCGGCCGGGGTGAGATAAACACCGTCTTTCAACAGTTCGCGATCGATGTGCACAGCGACCACCTGACCCAGGACGAGCCAGGTGGGCAATTCGCCGCCCTCGACGTCGGTGAGTTGAATCAGTTGAGTGAGCCGGCATTCGAAATTGACGGGACTTTCGAGAACCCGCGGTGCCGCAACGAGCGCCGAAGGAACAGGGCTCAACCCGCTGCGCACGAACTCATCCTCGCCGGCCGGAATCGACGCCGAGGTTTCGTTCATCGCAGTCGCGAGCTTCTGCGTCGCGAGATTCCAGACAAAATTTCCGGTGGCCTCGATATTGGCCACGGAGTCTTTCCAGCCGATCGACGCGAAACCGACCACCGGTGGCCGATAGTTGAAACCGTTGAAGAAGCTATAGGGCGCGAGGTTGCGCACGCCCTCGGCACTCAGCGTCGAGATCCAGCCGATCGGCCTGGGCCCGACTATCGCATTGAACGGATCGTGCGGAAGGCCGGTGCCGTCGGCGGTCCGATAGAAGTGCGCATCTTCGGCTGCCACGTGTGCTCCTATCGGTGAACATGAGTCTGAGTCCTAGTATCGCCACTTCGAACTCCATGAAACGACTCAACCCGATTCCGGTCAGCAGCAGAAGCCTGATAGCCACACCTTCGGCTACCGGCTAGCGGTAACAGCCGATCTCCTAGGGCACGACCGCCCACACCGCGAGGTAGTGACACGTTGCCGCGCCTGCGGTGAACGCGTGGAAGAACTCGTGGTATCCGAATGTCGCGGGCCAAGGGTTCGGCCAGCGGAACGCATAAAAGATGACGCCGATGTTGTAAAGCACTCCCCCGGCGACCAGCAGGACGACCACGGCAGGGCCGCCGACCTCCCAGAGTTCCTCGGCGAAGTAGATCGCGACATAACCGAGCAGCAGATACAGCGGCACCCCGATCCACCGCGGCGCCGACGGCCAGAACATCTTGAGTGCGACGCCAACCGCCGCACCGGTCCACACCGCGATCAGAGCGTCGGTACCGGTGGCCGGCGGCATCGCCAACAGTGCGAAGGGGGTGAAGCTCCCGGCGATGAAGACGAAGATCATCGAATGGTCCAAGCGCCTGAACCACTTCAGCGTGACCGGCGAATCCCAGTACACGCGGTGATACAGCGCGCTGACGCTGAACATGGTGATGATCGAGGCGGCGTAGATCGAGGTAGCCCAGCCCGCCCGTGCCGACCCCGTGCTCCAGGCAATGGCGACCAGCACGGCTCCGGCGACAATTGCCAACCGGGCCAGCCACAGATGTATCCAGCCACGGGTGCGTGGCCTGCCGAGGACCTCGCTGATGGTGCCCGCCAGGGCCTGCGGAAGATCCTGCGCGGCGGTGGTCGCCGAACCGGGCAGGTAGGACGCCGCCGTCGGCTCGGCCCTGTCGTAGATCACGACGTCACGCGTTTCACCGACAGTCTGCGCTGAGTCATGACGTCTCCGATGTCGGCGGTGGCGGCAATTATCAGCGGAACGCCAAGGCTGCCCGTGGTCGCCAGCGTACCGCGCAGCTAACCTTTCGCGATACCTCCAGATAGCGGTGCGTCTACCACCACCTGGGAAAATGAATCTTTTCCGGCTACATCCAGATAACAACCTGTCGTGTTTCGTAACTCACCGATCCGTCAATTACGGGGCGCGCGGCGCGGCGATCGATGACTTTCCTGCTTGTGGCCGGTCATAACCTGGCGGGTACAACGAAAGGTCAAGTTATGTCTGTCCAGCATCTGCTGGCGGTGGTCGCCGTCTCGGACCTGCCGGTGAGCCGCGAGTGGTACAGCTCCCTGTTCGGCAGGGCGCCCGACAACGATCCGATGCCGACGCTCACCGAATGGCAGGTGGTCCCACAGGGCTGGGTGCAGGTCTTCCTCGATCCGGAGCTGGCCGGCTCGAGTCTGCTGAATGTCGCCGTCGACGACCTCGAGGCACACATTGCAGAGTTGGGCGATCGAGGAGTGCGGTGTGGGCCCATAGTCGACGCCGACAACGGCGTGCGCCTGTCGACGGTCACCGATCCCGATGGCAATACCATCGGGTTGATCGGCGGCTTCCGCGTCGACTACTGAGCCGCTGCGCCTGCCCGGGCTCTCGATGCCGACACTGGCGCCGGCCCGTCCTCCGGCCCAAAAGCGTTGTGGGTGAACACGTGACGCGTCGACGTCGCGTATCGAGTGGGTGCGTACATGACAACGTTAGAGCATCGATCCGGCTCGGTGGCGCCTACGAATCCAGCAGGTCGACACCGGGAGTCGAACAGCAAAACCATTGGACGGGTAGATATGGCAAGGACTTTCGCCGTCACCGCAGGCCGGCGGCCGATCCGCGCTTGGGCGACGTCGACCGTGCCACATCGTCGCAAAGCGAAAAAGCGCCGACAAATCCCGGTGGAACAGCCACCTCACTCCGGCGTGGTGGTGAGATACCCGCCGCCGTGTTCGAAGTACGACAACGCGGGGTGATCGACGCCATCCTCGGTGCGTACGACATCGAGCACCAGACCGGGTGATTGGCCACGGTAGGCATCGGAACCCGCCACGATCACCATGCCACCGTCTTCTTCGATGAAGACCCGCCCGGGCGTCCCGCCATAACAGCACCGCGAAACATGCGCCGAGATCAGTCGCAACCGCTGCCCGCGAAAGTAGGTGTAGGCGTTCGGATATGGATCCGACAGAGCACGGACCAGGCGATCGATGTCAGCAGCGGGCCAGGACCAGTCGACGATACTGTCACGATCCGAGCGCTTGTGGAAGAAGGTGCGTTGGCTCAAGTCCTGCGGGATCGGTGTGGCCGTGCCGAATTCAAGCTGGTCAAGCGCGTCGTTGAGCACGTCCGGGATCAGATCCAAAGTGGCCAACACCAGACTGGTTCCGGTGCTGTCGGACGTGATGTCGACAGCGCGCTGCACCAAGACGTCACCGGTATCGAGCTCGCCGTCCATCAGATGAGCTGTCAACCCGGTCTGGCTCGCGCCGCTGATCAGCGACCAGATCACCGGTGAGAAGCCGGTGAACCTCGGCAACAACGAATCATGGAGATTCAAAGTGCCGTGCGTGGGTATGCCGAACAGCTCTTCCGGCAGGCGAGTACGCCAGTTGTTCGCCACCATGACATCTGGTGCGGCCGCCCTCACCTGCTCGATGAGCTCCGGGGTGGGCCGTTTCGCCAGGTGAACGTCGATGTTCTCGCTGCGCGCGAGATCCTCGACCGAATCGGCCCAAATCGATTCATACGCATGGTCACTCGCCGGATGTGTCACCACCAACACCACCTCATGACGCGATTTCAGCAGCGCCTGCAAGGTGCGGTGACCCCACGTTTGATATCCGAACATCGCTAAACGCACAGCAACCTCCCAGCTTATTTGGTAACGACTTATGGTTAGGCTTACCTTTGATAGCGTGCCCTTGGTCAAGGGGCATCATGCCTCTGGAGGGGCACTGACAGGCGGTCTGCCGATCACGGGGCAGCCGCTGCGATCGCGATGTCAGCCAAACAGTACGGGAGGAATGCGTTGTCCAGCAACCCTTTTGATGATCAAGACGGACGATTCTTCGTCCTTGTCAACGACGAGGAGCAGCATTCGCTGTGGCCGACGTTCTCCGACATCCCCGCGGGTTGGACCGTGGTCTTCGGTAGTCCGGACGGTAGCGACCGCGACAGCGCTCTGCGCTACGTGGAGGAGAACTGGACCGATATGCGGCCTCGCTCGCTACGCGAATTCATGAGCGCCGACTCCATATCTCGAGCTTGAGCACGGCCGAGCCGGCCGGCGTTCCCGCGCTCTGGACCGGCCCGGGACTTCTGCGCCGTACGGTCACCCGCAACCTGCGCTGGCTGGCGCCGGGCTCGGGTTTGATTGCGGCACACCAGCTGTGTGAAGTGTCGGTGCCGGTGCTGATCGGCATCATCGTCGACCGCGCTGTCGCCACCGGCAGCGTCAGCGCCATTGTCCTGTGGATCGGCGTTCTGGCGGCGCTGTTCCTGGTACTGACGGTGGTCTACCGCTTCGGTGCGCGGTTGTTGATGTTCGCGATCGCTCGCGAATCCCACCTGCTGAGAATCGAACTCAGCCGAAAAGTGCTCGATCCACTGGGTATACACACCGACTTCCAGGTCGGTGAACTGCTGTCCATCTCGTCCACTGACGCCGACGAGACCTCGTATGTGCTCGACTACGTCCCCCGGGTCACCGGTGCCGTGGTCGCCACCGTCGCATGCGGTGTCGTATTGCTGACCATCGACGTGCCCCTGGGACTGATGGTGTTGATCGGCGTGCCGATCGTGGTGGCCGGGTTACAGCTGACGGCACCGCTGATCGCGCGCCGCGTCGAGGAACAGCAGTCGCAGGTGGGGCGGGCCACCGCCTTGGCCACCGACTTGATCAGTGGGCATCGTCCACTGGCAGGAATCGGCGCGCAGGGCAACGCATCTGCGCGTTACCGGGCCGCAAGCCGTAGATCGTTGACCGCAGCGCTACGCGCCGCCCGAATCCAGAGTGTGCACACCGGCGCGGCCTCGGCCGCCGGAGCCCTGGCCGCGATGGCAGTCGCGGTGGCCGCCGCCTATTTCGCCATCAACGGCAGTCTCACCGTCGGCGAGCTCATCACGGTGATCGGTCTGGCACAGTTCCTGATCGAGCCCTTCTCCTTACTGGCGATCGTGCCGAGTTGGGTCGCCGAAGCCCGCGGCTCCGCCAACCGGGTCGCCACTGTGCTGTCGTCGAGAACCCGCCACCAACCGCAGTCCGCCACTCACGTTGGCACCGAGACCCCTGCCGGGTGGTTGACGGTGACCGACGCCACTCACGGCGACCTCGACGGGATAGCGCTGTCGGTGGCCCCCGGCGAGTTCGTCGCGGTGCTCGCCCACGATCCGCGCGACGCCAACGCGTTGATCGAACTGCTGTCGGGTCAGGTCCGCGACGCGGGCACCGTCCGAATCGGCGGTCGGAGAATCGGTGACATCCCGACAGGTGACCGACACACCAAACTTCTTGTGGAGCACCACAACAGCGATCTGTTCAGCGGGACCCTGGAATCCAATCTGACTGTGGGCGCCCGACCGGGAGATGCCGACGAAGCGGTGTGGCACGCGGCGCTCGCAGCCTCCTGCGCGGTCGACGTGGTGGACCTGCACGCCGACGGACTGGCCCACCCTGTTGTCGAACGCGGCGCAAGTCTGTCCGGTGGTCAGCGTCAACGGTGGACCCTGGCCCGAGCCCTGGTGACAGATCCGGATGTCCTGGTGCTCCATGATCCGACCACCGCCGTCGACGCGGTCACCGAACAGGCCGTCGCCGACGGCATCCGCCGCCTGCGCGGTGCAGGTGGCCGTTCGACGATCGTCTTCACCAGCAGCCCAGCGCTCCTGGCGGCGGCCGACCGTGTCCTCCTGATCATCGAGGGCCGGATCCAGGCCGAGGGAAACCATCACCACCTCGTCGACACCTACTCCGACTACCGCGAGCTGGTGACCCGATGAGCGAATTCACCACTGCCCCAGTACTTCCGATAGCCACCGCAGGCCGCACCGGAGCGTGGCTCAGCTCAGACCTGCGCCGACGTGGGCGCGCCGTGGCCGCCGCGGTGGTGGTCGGGATGGCCGCGGCCGCCGCGTCGACGGTGCCGATATATCTCCTGGGCGCCCTGGTCGACCGCGTCCGTGACGGCGATACGGCCGGCAGTCTCGTGGGCCTCGCGACGGTCATCGGCGTGACCGCGCTACTCGGCGGCCTCGGCACCGGTCTGTCCACCTACTTGATCACCAGACTCGGCGAGCACACCGTGGCTGACCTTCGCGAAGAGGTGTTGGATCGCGCGCTGCACCTGCCTGCCACCCAGATCGAGGAGAGCGGCCGCGGTGACCTGCTGTCCCGGGTGGGCGACGACGTCGCCACGGTGGCGAAGTCCGCGTCCGAGGTACTCCCCACCATCCTCAACGCGTTCTTCCTCGGGGTCGTCACCCTGATCGGAATGGGCAGTCTGGACTGGCGATTGGGCTTGGCCGGCGCACTGTGCATCCCCGCCTACGTGGCCGGGCTGTGGTGGTACCTGCCGCGCTCGGCGCCCATGTATGCCGACGAGCGGGTCGCGATCGCGGCCCGATCTCAGGTGACGGTGGAAGCCATTCAGGGCGCCAGGACCATCGCTGCCTACGAAACCCATGACCGGCACTGGGCGGATATCGAACGCTCGTCGGCTCGGGCCCGCGACATCTCGATCACGGTCTTCACGTTGTTCACCCGTCTGGTCGGGCGGGTGAACCGCGCTGAATTCATCGGTCTGGCAGCCACCTTGGTGGTGGGCTTCCTGCTGGTGAAGTCGGGGTCGGTGACCGTCGGCCAGACCACCGCGGCAGCGTTGATGTTCCACCGCCTCTTCAATCCCATCGGCATGCTCATGTACACCTTCGACGAAGCCCAGGAAGCCGGCGCCAGCCTGGCCCGCCTCGTCGGTGTCGTCGACCTGCGCACCTCGCAGCACCGTCCCGAGACTCACGGCCCCACGTCGGTACCGAAGGGGTCCGATATCGACGTCGACGGTGTCTCGTTCGCGTACGGCTCAGGACCTGAAGTGCTGCATGATGTTTCGCTGCAGATACCGGCCGGAACGCGCTGCGCACTGGTAGGCACCACCGGGGCGGGTAAGACCACACTGGCCGCGGTGATCGCCGGGCTGCTGACCACAACCCGTGGCCAGACACGCATCGGGGGCGTGTCGGTGAGCGATATCGAGGCCGGCCGGCTACGCAAGTGGGTCGCCAGCATCACCCAGGAGGTGCACGTCTTCTCGGGCCCCCTGATCGATGACCTGCGCCTGATTGCGCCGCACGCCGACCGCGACGAGATCTGGGCGGCCCTGCACCACGTGGGCGCCGGCGGGTGGGTCGAAGCCCTCGACGACGGTCTCGACACGCTCGTCGGGGAACACGGCGTGGCCCTGACCGCGGCACAAGCGCAACACATCGCGATGGCCCGTCTGGTGCTGGCCGACCCCCGGGTGGTGATCCTCGACGAGGCGACCGCCGAAGCCGGCAGCACCCACGCCGGTGAGCTCGAAGCCGCGGCGGCAGCGGCGACCAAGGGCCGTACCACGCTGATCGTGGCCCACCGGCTGACCCAGGCCGCTGCCGCCGATCAGATCGCCGTGATGGACGACGGTCGGGTCGTCGAAAACGGCACCCACGCTGAACTGATCGCACTCGATGGCCGTTACGCACGACTCTGGCGCGCCTGGAGCACTCACGTCTGAGTGCCCTGCACCGCCGGACCCCCAACTGAACAACGACGGAGAGGTTGCTTGACGTGACCACGAATTCGCTGGATCTAGCGGAACTGCTGGAATCTTGGAACAACCACTCGACTCCCGACTGGACGTCGACGGTTCCCGAGCTCTTCGCCGCTCGATGTGCCGCCACCCCCGACGCCGTGGCCGTGGTTCATGGCTCGCGCCGGCTGACCTACCGGCAACTGTCGGCGCGCGCAGCTCAACTCGCGCACGCCCTCCGCCGTATCGACACCCGACCCGAGGCGATGGTGGCTGTCGGGGTGCCGCGCTCTGCCGAGATGGTGGTCTGCGTGCTGGCCGCCATGGTCGCCGGGGCGGCATTCGTGCCGGTGGACCCGAGTTGGCCGCTGCACCGACGCCGGCAGGTCCTGGCCGACGCCGGGGCGGTGGCCGCCCTCGTCGCAGCCGATGACACCACCGACTGGGACATCACGACCCTGCGGGTCGATCTCGACGACTGGCGCTTCACCGAGGAGCCGACGGACACCCCGCCGCTGACGGCGCACCCCGGGCAGCTCGCCTATGTCATCTTCACCTCGGGTTCCACCGGCAAGCCCAAAGGAGCGATGATCCGGCACGACGCCATCGCCGAACGTCTGCAGTGGCAGCGCGACCAGATCCTGCTCTTCGGTGACGATGACGCCTCACTGTTCAAAGCCCCACTGTCTTTTGACATCT
>JBEVFK010000037.1:0-17156 GCA_040512325.1 Mycobacterium sp.
TTGACGGCCGATGTGGTCATGGATGCGACGGGCCGCGGTGCACGGACACCGGCGCTGCTGGACAGCCTGGGGTACGGCCGGCCGGTCGAGGAGACCGTCGTCATGCGCACCACCTACGTGAGCCAACTGCTGCGCATGCCGCGGGGCACACTGTCGGAGATGCTGGTCAACATCGGGCCCGCGCCGGGACGGCCAACAGGTCTGTTTCTCACCGGCTACGAGAACGACACCTGGATGTTCACGGTGTTCGGGCTGGCCGGACACGAGCCGCCCAGGGACCTGGCCGGCATGCTGTCCTTCGCCGAGGGATATTGCCCCGCTCACCTGCACGCGGCGGTGCGGGCTGCCGAGCCCATCGGTGAGCCGGCGCTACATCGCATGCCGTCGAGCCAGTGGCGGCGCTTCGACACGATGCCGCGGTTTCCTGCCGGCCTGCTGGTCTGTGGTGACGCGATCTGCAGTTTCAACCCGATCTACGGGCAGGGCATGACGGTGGCGGCGCTGGACGCGGTGGCGTTGCGGGACTGCCTGGGCCGCGGTCTCGCCGACCTGCCCCGGCGCTACTTCCGTGCCTCGGCGAAACCGATCGCGGTGGCATGGCGGATGGCCGCGGCCTCGGATCTGAACTTTCCGGCAGTACAGGGCCGCCGGCCGCCGTCGATGCGCATCATCACCCGGCTGGTGGACTGGGCGCTGACTGCGGGTGAGTCCGATCCTGTTGTCGCCGTTCGCTTTTTCAAGGTCAACGGTCTCATCGACCACCCTGTTCACCTGCTGCACCCTGTGGTGGTCAGCCGGGTGGTACGCAGCAACCTACTGCGTCGAGCCGAATCCCGACGGCGCTTCGGAGCGGGCACTGGGGCATGATGACCAGATGACGTCGCCTACGCGGTCCCCGTTACAGCACATGGGCCGTTGGGTGCCGGCACTGCTGCTCGCCGCAATCGGTGTTGTTGCCGGATGGCTGGTCGCCGGCGGTGTGCTCTCGCTACCGCTGCCCGAAGGCGTCCTCTTCGCTCTGGGCGGCCTGGCCGCGCTGGCCTTCCTGGGTGGGGCAGTGTTGTTCCGGCCACTGGCGATTCGGGCGTTCATGATCGGCGGGCTCGTGGGCACCGTCGGCTCGCTGGTACTGGTCGCGCTTGTCGTGGTGGGCTGACGGGCCGGCGGACCGGGCCCAGCCCCGACTCAGCGCGACGTCCCGCTGGGCCTGGCCCGATATGACGTGGATTCGCTACGGACCAATGCGACGGCGTCGCCGACATTCACCGTGACGACGTGCTCGTCAGGCTGCTCGACGAACGGGACCTGAAGCAGGCCATAGAAGTCATCGGTCCGGGCGAAGGTGTGCGCCCGGGCGAACAGCGGGTGTACATCGAAGACCCGTACCCGCAGTTCTTCGCGGCTGAGCCGGCCCAGTTCCCTGCCGGATTCCGGATCGGTGATCACGTGACCGGTGTTGGACAGCACCGCAAAGACCATGCCCTTTGTCACGCCCGCTTCAGCGCCCCGGTTGAGGACAAGCGTGTAGTCGTCCTCGACGAGCGCGACGTGCCCCGTGATGTTCTGTCCGGTCATGATGCCGCCAGGGAATTGCTCTCTCGCAGCTGCGTTTTCGTTGACCCGACACGGATCCTCGGCCGCAGGGGGTGGTCGTCGGCAGGCAGGGGGACGTCGACGTAGTTCGACGAGTCCTGCTCGGTTCCCAGGGTGAGCTCGGCAGCGGTCTTGGCCTGGAAGAGCGCGATCACCGCCTGCTGGTGGCGGTCGGTGCCGAACGAGGTGAGCGCCACCGCGAGCTTCTTGTCGATGTATTCGACCGAACGCTGCAGTTCTGAGGTTGCCGGTTCGATCGCACGGTTGTCTGCCTGCAGCGCCTGGTTGCCCAGTCCACCGGACCAACGGTGCCCGAGCGCGCCGAGGGTGATCGAGCAGATCGGGATCACCACAATGGTGCAGAGCAGGCCGAGGGAATCGGACAGGGTGATCGCACCGACGACGCCGAGGAGCAGGCCCACTCCTGCGACAGCGAACAGTTGCAGCGCCGGCGGCACCGATGCGATCGCGCGCCCCAACCCGGTGAGGAGGCGCGCGCCGAACCGCGCGACGCCGGCCACCGAATTGGCGGTGGCCTGCGCGGCGCGCAGGGCGAAGCGGCCTACGTCGTCGGCTTGTTTGCGGGTGACCGGCGCCTTGGGCATTGACCAGACGTGCTGCTGCTGCCGGCCCGGTATCGGCTCAGCCGGCGGCTCGACATGCGAGGCTGCGGTCTGCGCTTCGGCCGCAGCGATCGGCTCGGCAGGCGCCGCGGGTGCCTGATTCCCATTAGTCACATTAGCAACATCAACCACACCCGTATCATCCCTCAGTCCGGGGCCGATCCCGGCCTGGCGCGCCGAGGTGTGCATTCTGCACTCACAGTCGGTGACGGGGGTGGCGACCGACGGACGCGGCGGAGGATGCCGTGCTCTACGGGCTATCGGATCGAAAGTTCTTCCGCGGCAACATTTCAGGCCACTGCGGGTTCGGTCTGTGGCGGAGGGCTGCCTGCGCTCGAAGGGGACTTCAGCCCTTCTTCTTGGCGCCCTTCTTGGCATCCCGCGCGGCCCGCTTCTCGGCATACACCGCGGCACGTTCGGCACGAACAGCCTTGATCCGCTTCTTGTCGGCCTTGGATCCATGGATCAGCAGGAAGTCTTCCTGCTCTTTTTCATTCGTCCCCACCGGGCGGACCCAGGCCATCTCGTACCTCCCGCTCAACACACGTGGCCCCCAGAATACCTGGTCAGCGCCGAGGAGTTGCTCGCGATCACGCCGTGCTCCGGCCGCACTTTCGTCGCGTGCGTCAGAAAGCGCGTAGCCGACTACTCTATGCGGCCCTGCGTTGTCCTCCGATCATCGAAGCAGTACGGGCCGACCGACGATGGAGGACGCACGTGGCCACACTTGAATTCGCGGGTGGGCAGGTACGGGTGGAGGTGCCGCCGTCGGTCGATGTCCGTGAACGCAGTGTGGCCGTGCCGCGTGACCTGGGTGCAGGCCCGGCGGTCCCACCAGCGGAGGTCGCCGCACAGCTGGAGCGAAGCGGGTTCGAGGTCGTCACCCAGTTGGATGTGCGGTCCACGCGCGGACTCGGGGACGGTCCGACGCCGCGGTCCGAGCCGGTGGCATTCGATGTCACGGTGGCGCCCGACCAGGCGTCTGTCGTCCTGACCGAACGGGACGGGCTGTGGACATGGCAGCTGCCCACCCCCGAAGGGGGCGCTGTCACGACGGCACGGGTGGCTGTCCGCGCCCTGCCCGGCACTGCGCTGGTGCTGAGGTTCGCGGCGCCGGTGATCGACGGCCTCGCGATCAAGTTCCTGGAACGCGATGTCGACGAAGGTCTGGTGCACGTCGTGACCGCCGAACCGAGGACGTGGGCGCGCATCAACACGATCGAGGACCTCGACCTCGGCACCGACGCACGGATTCTGCTGCTGATCCACGGCACCTTCTCATCGACCGAAGGGGCCTACTCCGGACTCGGCGACGTCAATGGCCCCGGCCGGGCGTTCCTGGACCGTGCGCTCGAAAACTACGACGCCGTAGTCGGATTCGACCATCACACCCTCAGTGTGGATCCGTTGGCCAATGCCGAAGATCTGTTCGGCCGACTCTGCGCGTCGGTGCCCCCGGGCGCCACGGTCGACATCCTCACCCACAGCCGGGGCGGGCTGGTGGCCCGTGCGCTCGTCGAGAAAGTGCTGCCCGGCAGGCAGTGGGGCGGCACCGTCGACCGGATCGTGTTCGTCGGCGTACCCAATGCCGGGACGAACTTCGCCGAACCGGACAGGTGGCCGGTGTTCGTCGATCTCTACACGAACCTCCTGATGGCGGTCGTACCCGTCGGCGCAGTTCTGGCCCCGGGCCTCAAAGCCCTCGGCGCTCTGGTCAAGTACCTCGTCGCCTACTCGGTGAACGGCGGCGGAGTGCCCGGCCTTGCCGCGATGGAGCCCGGCGGAGGGTTCCTCGATGATCTCAACAACCATCAGGTGGGCCAGCCCGAGCCCGGGCCCGCGTGGTTCGCCGTCACCTCGGAACTGCACGTCACAGACGAGGCGCCCGGCGAATTCCCTCGCGCACTTGCGCTCTGGCTGGCCGAAGGCACGGTTGACGATCTCCTGGACGGCGCCAATGATCTGGTGGTCGACACGGACTCGATGAGTGCCATCGACCGGGCGCCATCGGACTTCCTGCGCGACAGTCTCGCTTTCGGCGCCAACCCGTCCGTGCACCACTTGAACTACTTCAGGCAAGTCGAGGTCAGCAGCGCGTTGCAGTCATGGTTGATCGACCGCTCGGATTCCTGGCGCGGCCCGGCGGCCGCCATGGGCGGGCTCGAATCGCTCGGCGCCGACGCGGACATGGGCGTCGTGTTCGGTGGCGGTGGCCTGCCACCCGACCCCGGCCCCGAGGTTCGGGAACTGGCGCCGCCCCGAGCCGAGGTGCCGCCGCCGGAGGGCCTCGTCGAGGCGCACGTACGCGCGGAGATGACCGCCAAGATCCGCGCTGCCGAACCGCTGAAGGTGCGAGTACTACTGGGACGCAGAGAGATTGATCTGAGTCCCGATACGATCACCGCGACGGACACGCCGTTCGGCATGCACGCCCGAGAGACGCTGACCGTCGAGCTCAAACCCAAACGGAACGTCACGGTCAACGGTAGTACCAACGACGCGATCGGGCTGCCCGCCGGCTCGGGGGTCTCCGTGGTGGAGTTCGAAGTGGTGCCGAGCGCGGCAGGCCCGATCGAACTGGCGGTGTTGCTGCGCAGGGACACCGGAGAGATCGTCGCCCATCTGACGTTGCGGGGTGAGGCGCGAAACTCCGACGAACCCGATCGTCGGAGAAGCATGATCCGCCGGCAGGTGGTGACCGCCGCCGCATCGTCGGTGGTGCTCGAGGACTCGGTGTGGCTGGAGGTGTGGCCGGTCGAGGGTCCTGGCTACCTCCAGTTCCAGTACGACATCAGATTTCCGGGGCCGACACCGAACCTGCGCTTCGAGTCGCCGAAGCTGCGGAACCACGAGGCCTTCGTGGCCGACCTCTTCGAGGCCATCGAGCAGGCGTGGACGCTCAATTCGGACCAGCCCGCCAGGTTCCGGAAGTTCTTGCAGACCCGCGGCAGCGACCTGTTCGAGCGTCTGTTCCCCGAGGAGATGCAGGCGACGTTGTGGGAACTGCGTGATGAGCTGAAGTCGGTGCTGCTGTTGGCCGATGAGCCGTACTTCCCCTGGGAGATCGTTCACCTCAAGCCGCCGGTCGGACCTGGCGAGGCCGCGCCGCGGTTCCTGGCGCAGTACGGGCTGCTGCGGTGGCAGTTCCTGCCGTTTCCCGAGCGCCCTGAGCTGCGTGTGCGCCCCGGCAAGGTGTACACACTGTGTCCGCGGAAGGTCGATCGGAGCTTTCTGCTGCTCGAAAGCATCGCGGAGGCAGAGTTTCTCGCCAAAGAACTCAAGGCCACCGATCTGCGCGCCTCCACCACTGCGGTGCAACGTCTGCTCAAGCGCGGCGACTTCGACGTGCTGCACTTCAGCGGCCACGGCAAGGCCGACACCAGTGATGTCGCCGAGGCGCTCATCATGCTCGACGACCGCAGGGTCGAGGGCAACTTCGTCAGGCAGTTCCTCTCCGCCACCGACGTGGCCGAGAGCGCATCGCTGAAAGGCCCGGACGGGGCGGGCCCGCTGGTGGTGCTCAACGCCTGCCAGGCAGGCCGCGGCGGGGTGCAGTTGTCGTCCATGGGCGGCTTCGCGCGGGCGTTTCTCGCCGCCGGCGCGCAGGCCTTCGTCGCGTGCCTGTGGTCCGTCGCCGAACAGCCGTCGCGGATCTTCACCGAGAACCTGTACCGACAGTTGATCGACGGCCGGCCGCTGGGGCAGGCGGTGCTGCTCGCCCGGGAGGCGGCACGCTCGCACGAGGACGCCGCGACCTGGTTGGCCTACGTGGTGTACGGCCGTCCGGACGCCAAATTTGTTCTGCAGTAACCACAACCACAATACGAGAGGAAAGCTCATGACTGCACGGGCGCTATGTGTGGGGATCAACGAGTTCGTCAACCTGCCGACGGGAAGCTGGTTGAAGGGCTGCGTCAATGACGCCGAGGACATCGCCGGTTGGCTGGTCGAGAAAGCGGGGTTCTCCCGCGACGACATCACCGTGCTGCGCGACGCCGAGGCCACGAAGAAGAACGTCTGGGACGCGCTGACCGCAATCCTCGACGAACCCGGTGTCGACCGTGTGGTGTTCACGTTCTCCAGCCACGGCACACAGATCCCGAACACCGACGATGACGACGAAGTCGACGGTGTCGACGAGGTGTTCGCCTGCTATGAAATGGCCGCCGCCGGAGACGATTGGGACCGCAACACGGTGATCGTCGACGACGAGCTCCGGGAACTGTTCGCCAAGGTGGACGAGAGCGTGCTCGTCGAAGTGGTGCTGGACACCTGCCACAGCGGTGACGGCTTGCGGAGCCTCGACCTCATGCCCGGCAGGCGACCGCGGTTCGTGCCGCCGCCCACCGTCGAGGGCATGCGGCGAATCGCCGCGGCCGCCGAGCCGAATCGGCTGCGCGACCTGGTCAAGACCATTCCCGCGGCCGCCAGGCCGGTGTTGTACGCGGCGTGCCGGTCCAACCAGGTGGCCTCCGACGCGCACTTCGACGGCCGCGCCAACGGCGCCTTCACCTACAACTTCCTCAAAGCGCTCGGAGCCGGGACGGCCGCTCGCGCTGAGATCCTCACGCAGGTGAAGGCCGCGCTGGTCGAGGGGAGCTTTGATCAGGTCCCGCAACTGGAGGCGACGGCCAAGGCCAAGAAAGTGCCTTTCGGCAGCAGCTGGTGACAGACCGGGCTAAGCCGCAGGCTTGAGATAGGTGACGAGGTTGACGTCGCAGTACTCGTCGGTGAACATCTGCCTGCAGCCTCGCAGATACTTCATGTAACGGTCGTAGACGACTTCGGACTGAATCTCGATTGCCCTGTCCCGGTTGGCTTCCAGAGCATCACCCCAGATGCCGAGGGTCTTGATGTAGTGCGGCCGCAGCGACAACACTTCGGGGACGGTGAATCCGGCCTGCTCTCCGCGTTCCCGCATCATCGTGGCCGTCGGAATCCGGCCGCCCGGAAAAATCTCGGTGATGATGAACTTGACGAACCGCAGGCCTTCGAACGTGATGGGCTTGCCGCGCGCGGCCATGTCGTACGGGTGGTAGCTGGTGGTGCTCTGAATCGTCATCCGTCCGTCGTCGGGCAGGATGTCGAAGCAGTTCTTGAAGAACTGCTCGTAGCGCTCGAAGCCGAAGTGTTCGAACGCCTCGATCGACACGATGCGGTCGACGGGTCGGCTGAACTCCTCCCAGCCGTGCAGCTGAACCTCATGGGTGCGCGCGGAATCAACCTGGTCGAGTAGCGCGGTGGTGTGCGCATGCTGATTCTTGGACAGCGTGAGGCCGATGACATTGACGTCGTACTTCTCCATGGCGCGCTTCATCGTGGCGCCCCACCCGCAGCCGATGTCGAGCAGCGTCATTCCGGGCTCGAGATCGAGTTTGTCCAGATTGAGATCGATCTTGGCGATCTGCGCCTGTTCCAGCGACAGGTCTGCCGGTTCGAAGTAGGCGCAGCTGTACGTGCGGCTCGGGTCCTGGAACAGGCCGAAGAAGTCATCGGACAGGTCGTAGTGGGCCTGGATGTCCTCGAAGTGCGGTCGCATCTCCGTAGCGGTCGAGTGTGTGTCGCGCATGGTCCGGGTTGCCTTCCGGTCTTCAGGGTGTGAAATGGATCACTATCTCGTGGATGGCACATTACGCGGACTACCTCTCCTCGGCCGGCTCATTTGATGGCGCGGTCCACGGGACTCAGGCCATTTCCACAGCAGTCCCTTGGTGCTTCCTCAGCCGGCGACAGCACTGTGGAGGAATGTCCGATGTCATCGATGCCCGTGGCAGCACGGCTGCGGCCACCCCTGCTCCGCATCGCACTGTGAGTGCGCATTGGTTCGTCCTGGCCGGCCTCGTCGGGGTGCTTCTGGTCGGTGCGGTGCTGGCCAACGGGCACTGGTGGTCACAGGTGGTGCCGGGGACTCTCGGCTTCGCCACCGCCATCATGATCATCGCCGCGGCCGTCGTGGGCTGGGAGCGACAGGTTGACGCCGCGGCAACTGAAGGCTTGGTCAAGCACTACGATCAACACCCCTCTGACAGCTGAGTTTGCCGATGCCGGCTGAGGGGATGTCAGTGGCCTCGCAAGACCGTTGGGGCGCGAAGTCTTCGGTGAGGGCAATCGCGGCCTGATCCGCCGCGCCGAGGCCGCCGCGGCGGCACAATGTGCGGGTGGTCATAGTGCCTGCTATCTGCTGGCGAGGCGGCACCGTCGGCCGGGTGACGATGCTGGGCGCCTGCGGCGGCGTGTGCTTTGGTGTCCTGGCCTGGCTGGACTCCGGGATGTTCGTGGCCGGTGTTGTGGTCTTCGTGGTGATGGGCGCTGCTTCCGGCGTCTGGATTGCCCACCGGATGGTCAAGTACTGGCCTGGTTCAACGGAATTGAGTGGGCTCCAGTGCGAGGCAGTGGTGGCTGCCGCACGGCGCGGCGACGGAATCGATGACGCCAGTTTGGCCTTGGCAGTCCAGGGTTACCGCGACGCACTGCACGCCGCAGCGGATCAGGGTCGGCCGTGGCGCTGGGTGGTGGTGGCGGTGTTGCTCGTCGGTGTCGGGTCGGCGCTGTGGGACGCGACGCACGGCTCGGTGGGGAACGCGGTCGCGTCGGCCCTCTACCTGGTGGTCGCCGGACTCGAGCTGTTCTACTGGCCGAAGCGCACAGAAGTACTGCTGGCCAATGCCGATCGAGCCGCTGCCCTGGCGCGCCAGGGCACCCAAGAGTGAGTCAGGGCCGTACGCCCCTACCCGTTGTCCGGCGCTTCGGGGCCGCGGCGGGCATGCGGGTAAGCGGGTAGCCGGTCCTGGAACGACAAGACACTCGGATTGCGCACTTCGCCGTCTTGGATCTCGATCGCCCGGCGAATGGTCTGGTCGTCATCCCACGCCTCGGGTCCGCCGAGCACGGGCCGCAGATAGGGAAGTAGCGCCTCGCTGATCTCCCAGGTGGCGGAGTTCCAGAGATACGACGGGCTGTGGTCGACGGCGTAGTAGGTGATGTTCTCGCCGACGGTGAACGTCGGCTGCTCGAACGTCGTCGGTCGTGCCCACTGGAAACCCATTGCCTCGTCGCACGATACGTCGATGATGAGGCTCCCCGCCTTGAACTTCTCGAGGTCTTCCTCGGCGAGGAACGTCAGTGGCGCGTCGGTGTCCTGGAGGACGCAGTTGACGATGATGTCGTGCTCGGCAAGGTATCCCGGCAGCGGCACCCTGCCGTCCTCGGTGTTCGCGTGGCTCAGCCGGGGACTTGTCGCTGAGTACACATCGTGCTCGAAGTTCACCATCCGCACCGAGTGAATTGGAGACGCGATGGCCGAAATATCGCGATTGGTAAGGACATTGATGTCGCGCACCCCGTGCGCAGTGAGCCCCGTCACCGCGCCCCGAGCAGTCGCACCGAATCCGAGGACTGCAGCACACAAGGGCCGGCCGTAGGTTCCGGTGGACCCGATCAGTTCCAGGGCGTGGAATACCGAGCTGTAGCCCGCCATCTCGTTGTTCTTGTGGAAGACATGGAGATTGAACGAGCCGTCGGCACCCCAGCGGTTCATCGCTTCGAAAGCGATCAACGTCTGTTTCCGGTCGATCGCCTGTTGCGTCAGCTGGACGTCCTGCACGCAGTGCGGCCAGCCCCACAACACCTGACCGGGACGGAACGTGGCGAGATCTTCGGCGTCGGGCTTGAGTAGAAGGACCACATCGCATTCGGCGACCAAATCTTCGCGGGAACGTATTCCTGCGACCAGCGGCAGCAGTTGGGCATCGGAGATACCGAATTTCTCCCCATAACCGTGCTCGAGGTAGATCTGGCCGCGGAGATCTTCAGGAATGCGATCCAGGTGCAGCGGATGGATCGGAAGACGGTGTTCGTTCTCTTTGCGGGTTCGAGAAATAACGCCGAGATTGAGCTTTTGCATGTGACTCTCCGAGAAACTCGTTCAGGCACGATCACCCTGGTGCCAGCTGCTGCGGACAGGGCAGGGCGCCCCCGCATCACGGTTCTGGTCGAGGTAGTGACTCTACCCGCCCCGATTACCCGCTCACTGAGCCTCGACGGCGCACCGCGGCGAGTTCCACGGCGACCATCAGCGCCCCGGTGGACCCGGTGGCGTCGGCAATGGGCCGGCCGAGGATCGATTCGATGCGGTGGATGCGCTGGTACATGGTTTGCCGGTGGATGTTGAGCTCGTTGGCGGCCGCCACCCGGGATCCGGTACGGAACAGGACCGCCAAGGTGGCCATCAGCTCATCGGATCTACCGTCGGTGAGCAACGGCCCCAGCACCGAACGCAGGAAGCGGTCCACGGCAGCCGAATCCACCTTGGCGACAAGATGATCGATGGCGACGTTGCGAGCCAGCCCGACGAACTCCGACTCGGTGGCCAGGAGCGCGGCCGTTGCCGCGGTCGCCATCGTGTCCGCGAGCGCGGGCAGTTCGCGGGTGGGCTCTGCGACGCCCACCCGCAGCGCCCGCGGCAGCGGTGCCGCGTGCAGCGTGGCGACGAGCCCGTCCGCCACGGCGCCGACGTCTTGGCGGCCGTCGACCCGCACGATCGATCGGTGCCGACCGTCACGGATTTCCGAGAGCACCGGGCGGTCGTCGCGGCGCAGCACAGCGGAGAGCTCGGCCACTTGCAAAGGCCCGTCGACGCAGAGCGCCACCACGCCGACGTACCAGCCGCCGGGGGCGAATCCCAGGTCGCGGGTGGCGCGTCGCAGCGCGGCTTCGGTATCGGCGCGCAGTACGGCAGGCCTGCCGGTGTCCTCGGCGAGAGCCAGGAGCCGGAACACCTCCCGCAGGTGCTGATCCGATCGCGTCAGCGGCCGCCAGCGCATCAGGCCCAGCGCAAGGGACTCGGGTGCGCGCCGGCACACCGACGTCACCATCTGCAGGTCGACACCGGCGCGCGGCAACACCTCGAGCGTGGCGATGGTGACGCCGGCGGATTCGATGGTGGCGACGTGGGCATAACTGCGCGGGCGGGCCCCGTCGACCTCTGCCGAAGCCAGCACGGCACCGGACACCGACCGCACCACCACCGAACACCCGCTGAGCTCGCTCAGCCCCGTCACCATGTCGTCCAGGTCGCCCTGGGCCGCCAGCACCCCGGCCAGCATGTGGGTGACCTCGTCGTTGAAGTGCAGCGCACGTACCGATTCGTTGACCAACCGGCTGTTGATGGCGCGGGTGACCTCGACGAACCGCACCACCTCGGTCAACTCGATCAGGGGGAAGTCGCGGATGTCGGCCTGAGTGACCAGGGCGGCGGGAATGGTCCCGACCCGAGGTCGCTCGACGGCCAGACCCGCCGCACCGGCGTCGGCGAGCGAGTCGATGTAGGCATGCAGCTGCTCCGGCGAGGAGTCACCGAGAATCACCCCGGCGACCAGCAGAAGTTCACCGCCGCTGAGCAGCTCGGCGATGTCGAGCACCTCGCTGGTGTGCACCCAGCGGATCTCGGTGTCCAATCGGCCCCAGCCGGCCAACACCTGGGGTCGCGCCGCGAACAGTGCGGGGTCGTCGAGGACATCGCGCAGGGTCAGGGTGGTCTGGGATGGCTGCATGGGCCCTTCGGTGAGCAGAAGCTCTATTGAGTTCGGACTTCTATAGACAGAATGTCTATCACTGATCAGCGTCGGGCGCCCCGAGGATGGAGACAACGCACCGAAGCGCCTCCGCCGGCATCGAACAGGAATCGCCATGACAGCTCTCACCGGAGAAGTAACCTCCGAACCCATAGACCACTCAGAGCACGAACTCACCGTTATCCCCGAGTCCAGCAAGACCACCGACGTGCGTGGCCAGTTCTGGATCTGGGCGGGAGCCAATATTGCGCCCATCAATTGGGTGCTGGGAGCCCTCGGCGTCACGATGGGACTGGGCCTGTTCGAGACCATCGCGGTGCTGGCGGTCGGCAATGCGATCGGCATGTCGTTGTTCGGCCTGTTCGTCGTCATCGGGCAGCGCACCGGCGTCACCGGGATGGTGCTCTCACGCGCGGTGTTCGGCCGCCGCGGCGCCTATGTGCCCGCGGCCGTCCAAGCCGTGCTGTGCATGGGCTGGTGTGCGGTCAACACCTGGATCGTCCTGGACCTGGTGATGGCGCTGCTCGGCCGGATCGGGCTCGTCGACCCCGACAACGCCGCCCACGGCGCACGCATCGGAGTGGCGGCGTTCATCATGATCATCCAGGTGGCGATCGCCTGGTTCGGGTACCGGGTGATCGCGGCGTTCGAACGGTGGACGGTGCCACCGACCGTGGTTGTGCTGCTGGCGATGACGGGGGTGGCGTGGATCGGACTGGACGTCGACTGGGGGTATGCCGGTGATGCCGCCCTGAGTCCGGTGCAGCATCTCGCCGCCGTGAGCGCCGTCATGACGGCCATCGGAATCGGTTGGGGGATAACATGGTTGGGTTATGCGGGTGACTACTCCCGGTTTGTTTCCACTTCCGTTCCGGCCCGCAAGCTGTTCCTGGCCAGCGCGCTCGGACAGTTCATCCCGGTGGTGTGGCTCGGTGCTCTGGGCGCGACGCTGGCGACGTTGAGCTCCTCGACCGATCCGGGCGAGATCATCGTCGATGCCTATGGTGTGCTTGCTGTTCCGGTACTGCTGCTGGTGGTGCACGGGCCGTTGGCCACCAATATCCTCAACATCTACACCTGCGCCGTGTCCACCCAGGCGCTCGACATCCGCCTCGACCGCCGGATCCTCAATGTGGTGATCGGTGTGGTGGCCATGGCGGTGGTCGTGGTGTTCGTGCTCAACGGCGACTTCGCCACCACCATCGACAGCTGGCTGATCGGGATCGTCGGGTGGGTGGCCCCGTGGGCCGCGGTGATGCTGGTGCACTGGTTCGTCGTGGCCCGCCGGCAGGTCGACGCCGAGGCTCTGGTGGCGCCGGCTGCTGCCGGCCTGCTGCCGCGGATTCGGCCGACAGCGTTGGTGGCCTTGGGCATCGGCATCGTCTTCACCTGGCTGTTCATGTACGGCATGACGCCGCTGCTGCAGGGGCCGATCGCCACCGCGATGGGCGGCATCGACCTGTCCTGGCTTGCCGGCGGTATCGCCGCCGGAACGAGCTACCTTGTGCTGGAGACCATTCGCGGTCGGCGGGTGCAGCGATGAGCGCCACGTACCTGATCGAGCAGGCGACGGTCCTGACCATGGACCACCTCACCGGCGCCAGCCCCGTCACCCGCTCGATCCGGGTGCGTGACGGCGAAATCGTCGACGTCGCCGACACTCTCGACCGGCAGCCGGGGGACACCGTGCTGAGCGGGCGGGACCGGCTGGTGGTGCCCGGCTACGTCAACGCCCACACCCACTCCTGGGAGGCACTGTTCCGGGCGCGGTTGGACAACCTGCCGCTGGAGCATTGGATGCTGCTGTCCTATCCGGTGCTCGGCCTGGCTCCGTTGGCGCCGGATCTCATCCGGTTGCGGTCTCAGCTGGTGGCCATCGAATCTCTGCGCAACGGCGTCACCACCCTGGTGGACGACGTGCTCGAGATGCCGGGACAGACCGAGGATCAGCTGGCCGCGGTCTTCGAGGCGTATCGCGATATCGGTATCCGCGCCAACATCTCCGGGCATGTGATGGACCGGCCGTTCGTCGACCATTTCCCGTTTCTGGCCGACGCCCTGGATCCGGATATGCGCCGCGAACTCGACGCCCTGGCCGTCGTGCGCGGCGACGAATACCTGTCCTACGCCAGAGCCTCGGCCGAGAAGTACTCCGACTACGCCGACGGACGGTTGCGGTTCATGCTGGGGCCGTCGGCTCCGCAGCGGTGCACCCCGGAGCTCCTGGTCGGGATCGATGAGATCGCCACGACCTACGGTCTGGAGTTCCACATCCACGTGCTCGAAACTCGAACGCAGGCCGTCACCGGTGCAGAGTTCTACGGCAAGACCATGGTCGAGTATCTGCACGCGCTCGGCGTGCTCGGCGCACACGTGACGATGGCCCACGGCATCTGGCTGACGGACTCCGACGTGGCAGTGCTCGCCGACACCGGCGCCTCGGTGTCGCACAATCCGATCTCGAATCTCAAGCTCGGGTCCGGAATCGCCCCGTGGCGCAAGTATCTCGACGCCGGGGTGAACCTGGGCATCGGCACCGACGGAATGTCCAGCAGCGACACCGCCCGAATGTCAGAGGCGGTGAAAGCCGCGGCGCTGCTGCACAAGGTCGCCGGCCCCGACTACCGCCGGTGGCCGACGGCGCAGGAAGTGCTCACCGCGGGCACCCTCGGAGGCGCCAGGTCGGCTCGGCTGGGCGACACCGTAGGCAGCATCGAGGTGGGCAAGCGCGCCGATCTGGTGTTCTACGACATGACTTCGCTGGCTTTCACCCCGCGCAACAAACCCGAACTGCACCTGGTGTATTCGGAGAACGGCTCTTCGATCGAGACCGTGATGGTCGACGGTCGAATCGTGTTGCAGGACGGGCGGTTGACGTCGATCGACGAGCGCGCCGTGCTCGACGAATTGCAGGCCCGCGGGCCCGAGTTGCGCATGTGGCAGGACCGGCTGGAGAAGCTCAACCGGGCCCTGTTGCCTGCGTTCGATCGTCAGTACGCCGACACGATGGGCCGTGCGGTGTCCGTCGATCGGTACAGCGGGCGAGGGGAGTGTTGGGTCAACTGAGCAGCTGGCCGCCGGCTACGCCGGGCAGTAGAGCTCGGTCGCAGCTCTGACATAGAACACGCTCTGCTCCGGGGTCCAGCCGTTCGGACCGGCAATCCCGGCCGCGACGGCTGCCGGAGCCTTGCCCGTGGCGACTTCCTCGCACGTCGCGTGGGCGAGCTCCACCAGGCTCTGCGGTGTGGTGAACGGGATTCCCCGGCCCTGGATGACCATGACCAGCGCATCGTCGGTGTCGTCGGCGAGCGCGGGCGCCGCCGTGGCAGTGGCCAGCCCGGCGATGGCGATGGCGATGGCGGACGAGAGCACGACCTTGCCGAACATGGTTGCCCCCTGTTGGTGGTGTGCTGACGGAGCTACCGTACGCGCCGGGGTCACCAGCGCGCATCGATTTGCTCGACGCGGTGGTGCAGCGCCTCTGCCTCGTGAATTGCCGCGTCCCGATTCGGTGGGGGATTGCTGTGTAGCCTTGGCGGGCCGAGGTGGCGCTGCATGCGGGGTTCGCGTCCCGTCTGGTGTCACAACGCGCAGCGCTATCCGGTCTTGTAGACAACACCACTACGAGGAAACGGGCCGGGGTGCATGTGACGGATGCGGTGAACAGGGGGCCTGCCATCCCTGATCTGGATGAGCTGCACACCTTGTTCCTCTTCGAGAGCTTGACCGATGAGCAATTGCAGCGGGTGGCAGGTGGCGGGCAGGTGTACGAGTACTCCGCAGGCCAACTCTGCCGTGAGGGTGATCCGGCGACCTTCTTCTACGTGTTGCTCGACGGTGAGATTGCCCTGTCGCAGCGGTCCGGCGGCAGAGACATCGACCTGTGGCGGGCATCCGCGCCGGGCTCCTACTGCGGCGCCTGGTCGGCGTTTCTTCCCGACCCCAACCAGGCCTACGAGAACACCGCCACTCTCACCCGGCCGTCGCGGGTGTTGGCGCTCGAGGCCGTCGCATTCGGCACCTTCCTACGAACCGAGTTCGGGATGGCAACCCACCTGCTGGTCGGGCATTCCCGCGGTCGGGTCAATCACGGCCGTATTCTCGGCCCGCACGACCGCCTGGTCCAGCTGGGGCAGTTGACTGCCGGACTCACCCATGAGCTCAACAATCCCGCTGCCGCCGCTGTCCGGGCCGCCGCCGCACTGCGTGACCGGATCGCCGGGATGCGACAACGCTTGGCGGAGTTGGTTGTCGGATCGACCGACCCGGGTGCGCTACGTTCACTGGTCGAACTGCAGGACAGTGTGGCCGCGCAGGCCGCCAACCCGCCTGAGGTGACCGTCGTCCAGCAAGCTGACCGCGAGGAGGCGCTGGGCGAGTGGTTCGACGATCACCACGTGGGGCAAGCGTGGGAAATCGCGGCGACCTTTGCCGAAGCCGGACTGGACATCGACTGGATGGACCGGATCTCGGCTGCCGCCGAGGCGGCACTGACCCCTGTCGTGCGCTGGCTGAGCTGCACGGTCGAGGCCGAGCTACTGCTGACCGAGATCTCCGACTCGACCAGTCGGGTCTCCGATCTGGTGGACCAGACCAAGCATTACTCGCAGCTCGACCGCGCACCTTTCGGGCTGATCGATCTGCATGAACTCATCGACAGCACGCTGACGATGATGTCGCACCGGCTTGGTCCGGAGATCACCGTGGTGCGGGACTTCGATGCAGATCTTCCCGACTTGCCTTGCTACCCAGCAGAACTCAATCAGGTATGGACCCATCTCATCCACAATGCCCTCGACGCCATGGCCTCCGGTGTGCTCACCGTGCGCACCAGGCGCCATGGCGACATGGTGCGGGTCGAGGTGTGCGACACCGGACCGGGTATCCCCGCCGAGTTGCTCTCCAGAGTCTTCGACCCGTTCTTCACCACGAAACCGTTCGGCGAGGGCATCGGACTCGGCCTGGACATCGCGGCCCGGATCATCGACCGCCACCGCGGCAGCCTGTGGGCGGAATCGGAACCGGGTGACACACGTTTCATCGCGGCGCTACGGCTCACCACGTACGCCACCGCGGCGTCGTCGGTGTTGATCTTGCGCCCGGTGCAGATGGGTGACAACGGCTGAATTGCCGAGCGCCCCGAGCGGTCACGACAGGACGGATTCCGTCGGCGAAATCCCTCGCCGAGACGGTAGCGAACTAGACATATGATCTCGTTTTGTCCACCTGGTGTAGCGGCTGGCGAGTTCTGGTAGAACGCGCCGGTGTTGCCATTGTCGCGCAAGGTGAGTGGACTCACATGGAGTCAGCAAAGTGAGCCGGGCCATGTCAGGCAAAACTTACCGGCTGGTAAATAGCGGCGCCGCGA
>JBEVFK010000038.1:0-15305 GCA_040512325.1 Mycobacterium sp.
ACTCCCGGAACAGGTTTCGCAGTTCCGACTTGGCCAGCTGATTGCCCAGGCAGAAGTGTGCGCCGCCACCGCCGAAACCCAGGTGCGGGTTGGGTGAGCGTGACAGATCGAAGGCCTGCGGGTCGGCGAAGACCGCCTCGTCCCGGTTGGCCGAGCAGTAGAACAAGCCCACCTTGTCACCGGCACTGATCTGCTGGCCGGCGATCTCGACGTCCTGGGTGGCGAAGCGGGCGAACTGCATCACCGGGGTGGCGTACCGCACGAATTCCTCGACGGCCGTGCCGATTCGGCCTTCGAAGTCGTCCATCAACCAGGCCCGCTGCGCCGGGTTGTTCACCAGCGCCATCATCGCGTGCGTGGTGGTCTGTTTGGTGGTGTCGTTGCCTGCGGAGGCCAGCAGGATCAGAAACGCGCCGATCTCTTCATCGGTGAGGCGGTGCCCCTCCACCTCGGCGTTGACGATGCTGGTCATCAGATCGTCACCGGGGCTCTGGCGGCGGAACTTCGCGAGTTCGATCCCGGTGCTCACCAACAGCATCATCTCGTTGATGGTGGCTGCTGCCCGCTCTTCGAGATTGGAATACTCGTCATCGCTCATGCTGAACAGCTTCTCGGCAGCCAGGGCCAGCGCGGGCTGATCCGCAGGCGGCACCCCGAGCATCTCGGAGATGGTCTGCATGGGTAGTCGCGCGGAGCAGGCGGCCACGAAGTCGACTTCACCGACGCCGATGAGGTCGTCCACGACGGCGATCGCGTTGCGCTGGATCTGTTCTTCGATCTTGGCGACGTTGCGCGGTGTGAACGCCGAACTGATCAGCCGCCGGTAGACCGTGTGCTCGGGTGGGTCCATGGACAGGAAGAAGGTGGCGATCTTCTGGATCTCGGCCGGCATCGGGTCCAGCGCGACCCCCTGCGTGGAGGTGAACAGTTCAGGATGCTGGCTGGCGAAGGCGATGTCCGCGCGTCGGGTGAAGGCCCAGAAGCCGTCCTCTTCGAGGTCGAACATCGACGGGAAAGCCGGGTGCCAGGACAATCCATCGCCTGCCCGCAACTGTGCGAACGTCTTGTCGCGCTCGGCGAACGGCCGGCTCCAGAAGTCGTGTGAGGTGATGTCGAACCGGCTGTGTTCCCGTGCCTGCTCCTGCCTGACGACAGTCACTCGGACTCCTTCCGACCGCTCGTGTGGGCGATTTCGCGATCGGTCAAGCGTGACAGTTGGCTCTTAATTTGTAAAGCATCTACCGTTCGGCGCCGCGCCGTTCGGCCAACTCGGCCAGCACCTCCTCGGTGTGCTGCCCGAGTTCGGGAGCCGGCCCCCTCGGCGCCCACGGGGTGGCCGAAAAGTCCACCGGCGAGGCGATCATCGGGATTACGCCCTCGCCATCGGGAACATCGACGATTCCGCCGGCCGCATGGAACTGCTCGTCGCCGAGCACGTCTTCGAGGGTGTTGATCGGTGACCAGAACAGCTCGGGTTCACCGGCGAAGACCTCTGCCCACTCGTCGAGCGTCTTGCCGCCGAACACCGCGTCCAGCGCGCCGATCAGCTCCGCCGAATTCTTGGCCCGGACACGTGGGTTGGCGAATCGCGGGTCGGTCAGCCAGTCGGGGCGTCCGACAGCCCGGCACAGCGGGGGCCAGTGCCGCTCACCTTCGAGACCGACGAGCCAGAACCGCCGTCCATCGGCGGCGGTGTAGTTGTTCATGCACGGGTTGCCCATCGATTCCCGTCGGCCGATCGCGATCGACTGGCCGGTGGCGAGGAAGGTGTTCAGGTCGAAGCTGATGGTGTAAACGCCCTGGCGATAGAGCGAGGTTGCCACCAGCTGCCCGGACCCGGTGCGGTCGCGCGCCACGAGCGCGGCACACACGCCCGCGGCCAGCGTCATGCCCGCCGCGTGATCCCCCATCCCGCCACGCTGGAACGGTGGGGTGTCTCCCGGCCTGGTCAGCAGGTGCGCCAACCCGGCGCGTGCCCAGAACGCCGCCACGTCGTAGGCCGCACGATCCGCATCGGGGCCGGTGACGCCGTAACCGGTGATCAGTCCGTACACCAGGCAAGGGTGGCGTTCGGCGAGAGAGTCGAAATCCAACTCCAACCGGCGCAGCGCCGCCGGCCGCACATTGGTGATGAATACATCAGCGTCGCTGAGTAATTCGAGAATCGCCGCCCGACCGTTCGCAGACGACACGTCGAGCACCACGCTGCGCTTGGACCGGTTGTCCATGGCGAAGGGCGGATTGACCCCGGGTTCCAGCCCCAGCATGCGGCCGAAACTGCGCGCCGGGTCCCCGGCCGGTGGCTCGACCTTGATCACCTCGGCACCCCAGTCGGCCAGGATCCCGCCGGTCGCCGGCCCCGCAACCCACACACCCAGCTCGACGACCTTGATACCCGCCAACGGTCCTGTCACGGCTGATCAGTCAAGCCGATCGTCGCCCACCTCGGGGCACTTTCGCCGAGGCATTTACATTTAGATCTGCTTTTGTAATCCTGAGTGCAGTGACCCGGGAAGGGGGCCCGATGCCTGACCTGGTGAACGAACCGACCGCGGGCTCGGTGGCATCACTCGAGGACGAGTCGTCCTCGCGGCAGCGGATCCTGCGCGCCACCGCTGAGGTACTGGCCCGCAGCGGCCAGTCGAAACTGAGCCTGTCCGAGGTGGCGGCCCAGGCCGGCGTCTCCCGGCCCACGTTGTACCGCTGGTTCGCGTCCAAGACCGAACTCCTCGACGCCTTCGGCGCCTTCGAGCGCAGGATGTTCGACGAAGGCATCAGCGGGGCCACCGCGGGTTTGCGCGGTAACGACCGCCTGGATGCCGCCCTGCGGTTCATCGTGAACTATCAGCAATCGTATTCCGGTGTGCGCGTGGTAGATATCGAGCCCGAGGTGGCAATCGCCCAACTGTCTCGCGTGATACCGCTGATGCGCGCGCGGCTGCAACGGCTGCTGCCAGGTCCCAGCGGTGCGGTCAAAGCGGCCACCGCGATCCGGGTGGCCGTGGCGCACTACATCGTGCGCAGCGACGACACCGACGAGTTTCTCTCGCAACTGCGCCACGCCGTCGGGCTCAAGCAGTAGCCGTCATCGCGGCGGCGCATAGGCCGGCCGGCCCAGCCCCAGCTCATGCTGGGCGATCATGTTGCGAAAGACCTCGAGTGTGCCGCCGTAGACACCGGTGGGCCCCGCCAACCGGTAGATGTACTCGGCGGCGCCGTTCGCGGCGGCGCCCCCGGTCTCCACCGGCAGCACGGATGCCGCACCGAGGACATCCATCAGATCGGGTGCGATCTCGCGCATGGTCGCAGCGATGGCGACCCGGCCGAACATGCCCGGCGTGCTCAACGCTGCCTCCAACCTCGCCGCACTCCTACCCAGTCGGTACTGCACCGAACCCTCCGCCGGGGCGCGGCCGACCACTGCCGCCACCGCATCCAGCGCCTGCCCGGTCAGCAGCGCATGCTCGGTCATGACGGCGATCTTCTGAAGACCGGCCGAATCATGCTCTCCGACACCATGTTCGGCGTCGAGTGCCGCGCGCATGACGGCCCATCCACCGTTGACCTCACCGACGCGGTACCTGTCGTCGACGCGGACGTCGCTGTAGTAGACGATGTTGGTGCGGTCACCGTCGACGGTGCGGAGGCCCTGGATCGCGATGCCCGGGGTGGCCAGCGGCACCAGGAACAGCGTCAGGTTGCGGTGTTTGGGCCCGTCGGGGTCGGTGTTGGTCAGTAGGAACACATAGCGGGCGTTGTGGGCGTTGGAGGTGAACATCTTGGCGCCATTGATGATCCAGCTACACCCGTCCGAGTCCCGCACCGCCTTGGTCTTTACCGTCGCCACATCGGAGCCACCCTCGGGTTCGGTGTAGCCCAGGCACAGCCGGATCTCACCGGTGAGAACGCCTGGCAACACCTCGTCGCGCAGTTCACCGCTCGCGAACTGCGCGACAAAATGGGCCACCAAAGCCGTTGTTCCCCAGTGGAACCATGGCGTGTGAGCCCGGCCGACCTCGAGTTCGAAGATGCGTCGCCGCAGCGCCGAGAAACCGCCGTCTGATTCCGGCGTCCAGTCGGCCGCGAGGTAGCCGGCGGCTCCGAGCGCGAGGTGCACTCCCTCGTCGAAGTTCTCCCCCGTCGCGCGGTCACGGCGGATCACCTCGTCGGTGACGTGTGTACGCAGGAACTCGCGCAACTCCGCCGTGAACGCCCGATCGTCGGCGTCGAGTTCGACCCGGGAGAAATCCATCGCCACCTCGTTACATAACCTGCTAGCACTGTAATGCATGGTTCCCGCCGCGCCCGCGGGCGTCGGCAGTTACATTCGACAATTCTTGTGTAATCCCCCGGCACTGGTCTTAGATTGAGCGCTAGGCCGACTAGAGGGGACGAACCCGTGAGATTTCTGGCAGCGATCGTGCTGATGGGTGCATCCGTGTTGGGCCTGGCGCCGAACGCGCACGCCGCACAGATGTACTACGGCGCCTACAACGTGGCCATCGACGGCAGATTCGACTTCCACACGTGGATCTTCTCGATCAGCCGATGCAATGACACCGCCCCGGAGTGCGTCAGCGTCATCACCATTCCGCAGCCCATCGCCAAGGCGTACGAGGCCTACGTCAACGCCTACTACGCCGACGGCAAGTACACGATGACCTACGACAACCCCTTCGGGCTGCGCTGCGGCAACGTCTACTACGGGCCCACCATCCCCACCCATGATGTGTACACCTGGGATGCCAAGACCCTGGTGGGCTCGTTGGTGTCGTCGTTTGCGACCAACTGTGACGGCGCGCCGGGTGGCGCTTACACCTACCCGGTCCGCCTCACCCGCATGTAGTGATGTGAGGAGTCTCCGCGGCGCTGACCGCCGCTCGAACTCCACAAGTCACGAACTCTTGGCGGCGATCAGCCTGTCGATGGCCGCCCTGGCGGCGGGGTTCAGCTCGGAGATGTCGGCACCGGGTTTGCTGCTGTAGCCGTCGCCGCGGACGGCCACGATCGGGTCCTCGACATCGCGGTAGTACCCCATGGCGTACGCGCCCTGCTGGAAGCCGATCAGCCGGAGCATGTCGTCATCGAGGGTGGCAGCGACCTGCGGGGTGATCGCCAGGTACTGGTTCTCCTCCTGCCGCACCCAGCCCACCGCGTAGTTGATGTTGACGGCCTTGCGGACCTGCTCGGAGCGGTTGGCGCCGCCGCTGTGCCAGATCTTGCCGGAGTACAGCAGCACCGACCCGCGCTCCATCTCGGCCTGCACACAGTCGTCCTCGGTGAACTCGGCACCGGGGAGATGACTGCCGGGCACCACGCGCGTCGCCCCCATCTCGGCGGTGTAGTCCGACATGGCCCACAACGAGTTGCACTGCACGTGATAGTCCGACGGGAAAGGAAAGTAGTCCCAGGCATTTTCGTCCTGATGCAAGCCTTGCGCCGACTCACCCGGGTAGATGGAGATCACCTGGGTGAGCATCAGCTGGTAGGAACTCGCGTGCCCCAGGAACTCGCCCACCGTCGCCAGGATCGTGGGGTGTTGGATCAGCTTGTGCGACAACGGCGACCGGGCCACCAGAGCGCCGGTGCGGCGCGTCTTCTTGCCGAGGTGATCTTCGGCGCCCACCGGGCTGTCGCCGATGAACGGATCGAGCTCGGCTTCCAGCTCGGCCATGAAGTCGGCCGAGACCAGGTTGTCGATGATGACGTAGCTGTCGCGGCGCAGCGCCGCGATGACGTCCGCGACGGGTGCGGTGGCGGGTAAGTGCTGCAGGGTCACCTGATCCAGTGTGGACGGCGGCGTGTTTCCGCCCGGGGCCTCGGGGTAAATGACGCGTAACGGCCTTCAGGGCAGCACGATCCGCAGTTCCTCCCAGCCGCGGACCGTGGACGTGGGCGCCAGACGCGCTGTGCTGTAATCGATTTCCCACTCCGGGAAGCGGTTGAGCAGCTCCTCGAGCGCCACCCGGCCCTCCAGCCGGGCCAGGTTGGCACCCAGACAGTAGTGCGTGCCCTTGCCGAAGGTCAGGTGGCTGTTGTGCCGGTGGATGTCGAAGGTGTCCGGATCGGCGAACCGGCGCGGATCCCGATTGGCCGCACCGAACAGCAGCAACATCGCGCTGCCCGCGGGCACCGTGGTGCCGTAGGCGGAGAAGTCGCGGGCCATCCACCGGGCGACGTGCGGGCCGGTGGGCTCGAAGCGCAGGGTCTCGTCGATGGCCGGGATCAGCAGCGAGCGATCCTGGTCGATCTCGCGGCGCTGGTCCGGGTGCTCGGCCAGCACCTTGGCCAGCCAGCCGATGAGGCGGCCGGTGGTTTCATTGCCTGCTCCTGCCACCACCTGCGTGTAGTGCAGGACCTCTTTGCGAGTGAGGTTGCGGACCACCCCGTCGCCGTCGGTGAACTCGACGTTGAGCAGCGCGGTCATCAGGTCGTCGCTGGGATTGTTCGCCCGCCAGTCCACATACTCGGCGTACATCCGGCCGTCGGCGATCTTGTCGGCCTTGGCGACCTTCATCGGGGCGCCGGGCCTGGTCCGCAGGTTGGCATCGTTGGCATCCCGGTACCCGGTCTGCTGGGACTCCGGGATACCCAGCAGCATGCCGATCACCCGCATCGGCATCATCGCGGCGAGCTCGGCGATGATGTCGAAGCCGTCGGTGCCGACGTGCGGGTCCAGGCAGCGCACGCAGTACTGCCGGATCTGATCTTCGATCTCCGCCATCCGCCGCGGCGTGAACACCCGCGACATCAGCCCGCGCAGCAGGGTGTGCTGCGGCGGGTCCTGGAACATCATCACCCCCGGTGGCATGTCGAACTCCGACTGCACCAACTCCAGGATGTCGCTGCGACTGTTGGAGAAGGTCTCCCAGTTCGACAGCGCCTTGTCCACATCGGCATGTCGGGACAACGCCCAGAAGTCGTGGCGTTCGTTGTAATAGAGCGGCGCCTCCTCCCGCAACCGGGCGTATACCGGGTAAGGATCGTGCACGATGTCGGTGTCGTAGGGGTCGTAGTAGACCTGGGTCTGACTGACTGCGCTCATGGGGCCTCCGCGTGAACCGGGCTGGACAGCAAGCTATTTCAGACAACTCCCGGCGTCCACGTTGAGTGGGACGCCGGTGATGTAGCGGGCTTCGTCGGAGGCCAGGAACAGCACCGCGTTGCTGATGTCCTCCGGCGTCACCCACGGGATCGGCAGGTAGTGGAAGCTCTGGCAGACCGGGGCGAGATCGTCGGGCCCGGGGTCTGCGAGGTCGGGCCGGAAGGCACGGTAGGTGCCCTCGTTCATCAGCAGCGGACTGTTGACGTGGGTGGGATGAACCGAGTTCACCCGGATCGAGTGCTGCCCGAGTTCCACGGCGAAGGCGCGCATCAGACCGACCACGCCGTGTTTGGCCGCGACGTAGTGTCCGACGTGCGGATAGGCCTTGGTGCCTGCCACCGAGCTGGTGAGCACGATGGACCCGCCCCGGGCACCAGACAGCAGATGCGGGACACCGGCCTTGACGGTCTTCCAGACCCCCGAGAGATTGACGTCGATCATCTGCTGCCACAACGATTCCCGGGCCTTGTGGAGCTTGCCCGCGGTGGTACCGATGCCGGCGTTGGCCACGATGATGTCGAGCCGGCCCAGTTGCTCGACGCCACTGTCGACAGCCTGCTGCAGCGCGGTGAAGTCGCGGACATCCACTTCGGCAGTGACGATGCGGCGGTCGAGATTCTTGACCAGATCGGCGGTCTCGGCGAGATCTTCGACGGTGGCGCCCGGCGCCGGCGAATCGTCGAACCCTCGGCAGATGTCGACGGCGATGATGTCGGCACCCTCCTGAGCCAGCCGGACGGCGTGGCTACGGCCTTGACCGCGCGCAGCCCCGGTGATGAAGGCGACTTTCCTCTCGACCCGACCAGCCATGGCTACCTCGATTCCGCCGCGGTGCGGTTTTCCAGTGCTGTGCAGCCGCACAGCACAGGTGCTGCGGTATGTCTAGCAGCCGCTCCGCGCACGGTCAAGGAAAAGTGGGTGCGCCGGTCACATCGTCCGCTGCACCGACGCGGGCGCGCCGATGTTCTCCGGGTCCACCTCGACCGCGTAGGACGTGATGGCCGTAACCCTCGGACCCTCGAATTCGAAGATGTGGCAACGGGATACGGCGGTGACACCGCCAGGTCCCTGATAACGATTGAAGGTGTCGACCACCACCACGTCCTTGCCGTGAACCACCACCAGACGGTCGGTCGAGAACGTCGTACCTTCCATGCTCCCCGCTGTCTCGCGGCAGGTGCGCATCAGGGCGTCGGCCCCCTCCAGCACCATGTAGCCGGGAATCGTCCAACGCACATCGGCGGCCAGATGCGGAAGCAGGTCGTCGAAGCGGTGCTCACAGAAAGCCAGACAGACCTGCTCACGGTCCGTTGCAGCGTCCGACTCGCCCATGACGGTTCCTCCCGCAGCGCGCGCTGCGCTCGGTCCACGCCGCGTCGCGAGATCCGACCGTACCGCCTCGCCCTGACCGGCGACGGTAGTGTGGGTTTTCAGTCATCCCACGCCGGAGGTTCTGCCATGGATGCCGCAACCACTGTGCTCGAGATCGACTCGATCAAACAGTTGAAGGCGCGCTACTGCCGCCATCTCGATGCCAAGGACTGGGTCGCGTGGCGCTCGGTCTTCACCGACGACTTCATCAGCGATACCGCCGAGGCCGGCGGCGCGGTGATCGTCGGCGCCGACGATTTCGTCGCCTTCACCCGCCGCAACATCGGCAGGCCCAGTCAACCGACCGTGCACCAGGTGCACGCCCCCGAGATAGAACTCACCTCCCCCACCACCGCGCGCGGCGTCTGGGCGCTCCACGACGTGGTCCGGTTGGCGCCAGGGGTGAACATCAACGGATTCGGGCATTACGACGAGACCTATGAGAAATCCGACGGGCGGTGGCGCATCAAGAGCTCCAAATTGACGCGCCTGCGTGAGGACCTCTTCAATCCAGTCTTTTCATTGCGCATCTCCGACCGCATGCGCCGGGTGGGCGCAAGGGTGGCGCGCCGCGTGGTCAAGTGAGCGTGGTCAAGTGAGCGTGGTCAAGTGAGCGTTCCCGTGAACCCGGCGGCCGTAACGGCCGGCCCGGCAGGTCCTCGCATCGGCGCGTTCTTCGACGTCGACGGGACGCTGGTCGACGGGTTCACCGCGGTCGCGCACGCCGGCCATCGCATCCGGCGTCGGCAGGCCCGGATCGGGGAGATGCTCGGTGTCATCGAGGCCGCCACCCGCTACCGCCTGGGCCGGATGGAGTTCGAACGCCTGATGGCGCGGGCCGCGGGCTATCTGCGGGGTGAGCCACTCGCCGAGCTCGAGGTGCTCGGGGCTGACCTGTTCACCCGCCGCATCGAGCAACGCATGTTCCCCGAGATGCGCGAGATCGTGCAGGCCCACCAGCGTCAGGGACACACGGTGGCGATCTTCACCTCCGCGCTGAACATCCACATCGATGCCGTCGCCGAATCGCTGGGTATCGACCACGTGCTGTGCAATTACTTCGAGGTCGACGAGGCCGGGAAATTGACGGGCCACATCCGCAAACCCGTCATCTGGGGCCGGCGCAAGGCGCAGGCCGTCACCTTGTTCAGCGACGAGCACGACATCGATCTGAGCCAGAGTTTCTTCTACGCCGATGGCGAGGAAGACCTGCATTGCATGCGGCTGGTGGGCAACCCGCGGCCGGTGAACCCGCGCCGGGCGCTGGCAGCGACGGCCGCCGAAAAAGGCTGGCCGGTGTTGCGCGTCACCACCCGGCCGCGACCCGATGGCACCACCGGCAACGCCGCCAGTTAGTTGCACTTCGACCTCTCAGTTAGCGCGTCTATGCTTGTGCCTTGTGTGGTCGTTGAAATCAGTTGCCGGTCCGTGCGCGCTGGCCCTTGCGGGGGTGTTCGCCTCGGGCGGGATCGCCTTTGCCGAACCGGAGCCTGCGCAGCCGCCACCGGGCCCCAAGACGACCATCGACGCCGACGGCACCTATGCGGTGGGCGCCGATATCGCGCCGGGTACCTACCAGTCGGCGGGCCCGGTCGAAAACGGCGCCTGCTACTGGAAGCGCATCGGCGGAAACGAGATCCTCGACAACGCGATGAGCAAGAAGGCGCAGGTCGTTCAGATCGAAGCCGGTGACACCGCGTTCACCACCAGCGACTGCCAGCCCTGGCTGAAGACCGACTGCGCGCCCGGCTGTCTGCCTGCCCCCGCGTCGCCGTTGGACATCCTCAGCCAGCTCGGGCGGGTTCTCACCAGCCCGAAGACACCGCCTGCACCCGCCGCACCTGCAGGACCGCTGCCGGCGGAAGCACCCGCAGCCCCCACCCCCTAGCGATGAGCGAAGACGGCAGGATCAACGTCCCGGCGGACCTCGACGCCGTCACTGCCGTCGGCGACGAAGACCACACCGACATCGACCCGGCGTCGATGGAGCGCATCTGGCAGACCGCCAGGCACTGGTACGCCGCGGGCATGCATCCGGCGATCCAGGTCTGTCTGCGGCACCGGGGCCGGGTGGTACTCAACCGCGCCATCGGGCACGGCTGGGGCAACGGACCGACCGACCCACCCGAGGCCGACAAGGTGCCCGTCACCACCGAGACCCCGTTCTGTGCCTACTCCGCGGCCAAGGCGATCACCACCACCGTCGTGCACATGCTCGTCGAGCGAGGAGAGTTCTCGCTCGAGGACCGTGTGTGCGACTACCTGCCGAGTTACACCAGCCACGGCAAGGACCGCACCACCATCCGGCATGTGATGACGCACAGTGCCGGCGTGCCGTTCGCCACCGGACCACGGCCCGACCTCAAGCGGATGGATGACAGCGACTACACCCGCGACATGCTCGGCCGGCTCAAGCCGATCTACCGGCCGGGGCTGGTGCACATCTACCACGGGTTGACGTGGGGGCCGCTGATGCGCGAAATCGTCTCGGCGGCAACAGGTCGCAACATCCGCGAGATCCTCGCCACGGAGATCCTCGATCCTCTCGGCTTCCGGTGGACGAATTATGGTGTGGCAGAACATGATGTACCCCTGGTCGCCCCCAGTCACGTCACCGGCAAACCGCTGCCCGCGCCCATCGCCAAGGCTTTCAAGCTCGCGATCGGCGGCACACCGCAGCGCATCATCCCGTTCTCCAACACCCCGGCCTTCCTCACCAGTGTCATCCCGTCGTCGAGCACCGTGTCCACTGCCGTCGAACTGTCTCGGTTTGCCGAAATCCTGGTTCGCGGTGGAGAACTCGACGGGGTACGGGTGATGGCACCCGAGACGCTGCGGACCGCCACCGCCGAAGCGCGCCGACTGCGGCCCGATCTGGCGATGGGCCTCAAGCCGTTGCGCTGGGGCACCGGGTACATGCTGGGCTCGCAGCGGTTCGGGCCGTTCGGTCTGCATGCCCCGCAGGCCTTCGGCCACACCGGGCTGACCGATATCGCCGTCTGGGCCGACCCGGAGCGGGCACTGGCCGCCGCGGTGATCAGCAGCGGCAAACCCAGTGGGCATCCGGAGGCCAACCGGTACACCGCGCTGCTCGACAGCATCACCCGGGAGATCCCCCGCGCCTGACCCCGCGCCTGACCCCCGCTTGACCTCGCGACGGGTGTGCGTCCCAGTACGGCCATCACGGCGTGTCGCGGCGGAAACCGCACAAGTGTCGATACGTCCGAGCCGACGCCGCTTGAACCCCGCGACGGGTGTGCGTCCCACTACGGCCCGCCCGGTGTGTCGCGTCGTAAACCACACAAGCGACGGCGAGGGATGAGACAACCGGCGACGCAGCCGGCGCTCAAGACACCCCCGCCCGAACTTGACGGAAGTCAATTTTCTATGGTGGCGTGATGAGCACCACATCAGACGAGGATCGGGTCGCCGATCTCGCTCGCCAGGTCGTGCAGGACCACAACCCGAAATCCGTGCCGATCCGCGAATACCTGGGCGCCTGTTTCGACGCCGGCCTGTCCTGGGTGCATTTTCCCGAGGGCATGGGCGGGCTCGGGGTCTCCCGCGGCCTCCAGGCCGTCGCCGACCGGATCCTGCAGGGTGCCGGCGGGCCGGTTCCGCTGGGGCTCAACCCCATGGGCTACGGCATGGCCGCGCCGACGGTCCGCGAGCACGCGCAGACCGATGAGGTGAAGCAGCAGCTGCTGCGGCCGCTGGCGACCACCGAGGACATCTGGTGCCAGCTGTTCTCCGAGCCGGGCGCGGGGTCAGACCTGGCTGGTCTGGCCACCTCCGCGGTCAAAGACGGTGACGACTGGGTGATCAACGGACAGAAGGTGTGGACCAGCCTGGCGCACCGGGCGCGGTGGGGCCTGCTGCTGGCCCGCACCGACCCCAACGTGCCCAAGCACAAGGGGCTCACCTACTTCGTCATCGATATGCACTCACCCGGTGTGGAAACCCGGCCCCTGCGGCAGTTGACCGGTCAGGCTGAATTCAACGAGGTCTATTTCACCGACGCACGGATCCCGGACAGCTTGCGACTCGGCGCGGTGGGCAACGGCTGGGGTGTCGCGATGACCACCCTGATGAACGAGCGCAGCGCCCTCGGCGGCAGCGGCAGCCGCCGAGGCGCCGGGACCATCAACGACGCCACCGCGTTGTGGGCGGCGCGCCCGGATCTGCACACCCCGGTACTGCGGGACCGACTCACCCAACTGTGGCTGCGGGCCGAGGCCCAGCGCCTCACCTCTGAGCGCTCCCGGGTCAACGCCACCGTCGGCGGCCCCGGCCCCGAAGCTTCGGTGGGCAAACTCGTCGGCGCTGAACTGAACCAGTACATCTACGAATGGTGCATGGATTTGCTTGGGGCAGAAGGTGTTCTGTACGACAGCTACAACGTGGCCGACGAAGACGGTGACGGAGCAGATTGGCGCGGACCCGTGCAGCAGCGGTTCCTGCGCAGCCGTGCCAACACCATCGAGGGCGGCACCTCCGATGTCATGCGCAACATCCTCGGCGAGCGGGTCCTGGGTCTTCCCGGCGACCTGCGCGCCGACGCCGGGATGCCCTGGAAGGAGATTCCCCGTGGTTAATGTCTCAGCTGAGTTCTTGTACACCGACGAGCACGATCAACTGCGTCGTGCGGTGCGCAAGTTCTGCACCGACAACTTCGACGAGCAGTCCGTGCGGCGGCTGATGGAGTCCGACCCGCCGTTCGACGCCAAACTGTGGGGCCGACTGGGCGCCGAACTCGGAGTCCTCGGACTCGCCGTCTCCGAGGACGACGGTGGCGCCGGCGGAACCCTGGTCGATCAGGCGGTTGCCGTCGAGGAACTGGGCGCGTCGCTGGCCTGCGGCCCGATCTTCGGCACGGTGTTCCTCTCGATTCCGGCTCTGGTGGCGGCCTCGGCGGGCCCGGACCGTGACACCCTGCTGGCCGACCTGGTCGAGGGCCGCCGGACCGCTGCCCTCGCCGTGCCCGAGCATGCCGGTGAATTCGATCCGACCGCGGTGGCGATCACCGCGTCCGAGGCCGACGGCGGTTGCACCCTCACCGGCTCCATCGAACGGATCGTCGACGCCGGTGCCGCCGACGTCCTACTGGTGGCGGCGACCGGTCCCGCGGGGGTGGCGCTCTACGCCGTGGACACCGACGGTGCAGTCGAGCGAACCAACCTGGCCACCCTGGACCTCACCCGCCCTCAGGCCGATATCCGATTCTCAGGTGCCGCAGCAGTATTGGTCGCCGGGCCCGACGAAGCGGAGCGGGTGATCACCCACGCCCTCCAGGTGGGTGCGACCCTGCTGGCGGTCGAACAGGTCGGCGTCGCCGCGCACCTGCTCGACATCGCCGTCGAGTACGCAAAGACCCGGTTGCAGTTCGGGCGGCCCATCGGCTCGTTCCAGGCTGTCAAGCACCGCCTGGCCGACATGCTGGTCGCGGTCGAGCATGCCCGTTCGACGGCCTATCACGCGGCGTGGGCACTGTCCGACGGCTCCGATGATCCGGCGCTGGCAGCGAGCATCGCGCAGGCGACGTGTTCGGCTGCGGCCGCCAAGGTCGCGGCCGACACCATTCAGGTGCTCGGTGGTATCGGGTTCACCTGGGAGCACCAGACCCATCTGTACTTCAAGCGTGCCACCACTGACGCCGCACTGCTGGGATCGGCTGAGGCACACCGAGATCGGGTGGCCGCGATGGTGCTCGACACCGCAACCGCCGAGCGGGTGCCAAGAGTGGCCACCGGCACGCCTGCCTGAACTCAGCTGGGCCTGATGCCTCGGTAGATGCCGCGGCGGACGATCCATGGTTGCAGCACCCGGTCGATGGACCAGGCCGGGAACCTGAAGGCCTGACCGGTGGGGGTGAACACCTCCAGCCCGTCGGGCTGCACACCCAGGACTGATCCCCACCGCTGTGTCGGCGGCCGGTACGCCCGCAGCGGCCGGCCGGCAAAATGTGCAATGATGTTGTGCGCCAACAGCTTGTCCGCCCGATTGCGCGCTGAGCTGCGAAGCGCGTCTGTGGCCGCGACATCGCCGACCGCGAAGACCCCGTGCTGGCCGGGGACCCGGAGATCGGGCAGCACCCGGACGAATCCCTGCTCGTCGAGCAGCTCGGCCGGCAGCCACCCGGTGTTGGGTGTCACCCGCCCGACCGCCCAGAGCACCGCGTCGGCGTGCCCGTCCGGCTGTCCGCCGGACCATTGCACAGCCCCGCTGGTGATCCGGTCGAAGCCGAAGCCCTCCGGCACCAGCGCCCGATGACCCGGATGCAGCACCACACCGGCGTCGACCAACTTGCGCCGCACCCGATTCCAGATCCGGGGATGGTGGGTCACGAGTGCACGGTCGCCGGGAAAGAACAGGTGGACGGTCTTGGCGGGCCACGCAGTGGCGACGTTGGCGGCGCTGCTGACCGCGGCCGCGCCGCCGCCGATGACGATCACCGACTCCGCTGCCGCCAGCCGTGTATGCGCGGCCTGGAGGTCGGCTGAGATGTCCGCCCCGGACTGCACCGAGGGCTGCCGCCAGAAGCCGTTGGTCACGCCGGTGGCGATGACGAGGGCGTCGTAACCCTCCGTCGTTACCGCACCGTCGGACCGCCGCACCGAGACCGAACGCGCCGCCAGGTCCACCCCGGTCAATGTTCCTTGCACGGTGCGCACCCGATCCAGACCCCGGAAGCGGTCGAAAGGGATGCAGTAGTCGCGGGCCCAGTCGTCGGGACGAGCCAACCGCACCCCGAGCTCCTGGCCACTGACCAAGGCGGGTTTGACGGAGATGCCCACCACCTCCAGCCGGCGAGCCAGCCGAATGGCCGTCA
>JBEVFK010000039.1:0-37648 GCA_040512325.1 Mycobacterium sp.
ACTGCCGTAGACTAGATTTGCTGGGTAACGGTTGTCGCTAGGCGGGGGGTGTTGATGCGGCATCAACCGGCGCACGTGGGTGTGATTCCTGACGGATTGCGGCGTTGGGCGGATGAACACGGTGCCACGTTGCCCGAGTCATACCTGCGCGGCGCGGAGAAGGTCACCGAGATCCTGGTGGCGCTGCAAGGTCACGGTGTGCAGACCGTATCGGTCTACAACCTGAGTCGGGCAAATCTGGCGCGACCCAGCCACGAGCTGGACGCGGTGTACGCCGCCACCATTCATTTTTTCTCCGCGCTGATTCCCGCTCACTTCGATCCGGCCATCTGCGGTGTGCGTCTGCACGGCGATCGCACGCTGCTCCCGGCGAGCTACCTCGCGGCCGCGGAGGGAGCGGAGGCGGCCATGACAGGTAGCGGTTTCCAGATCAACATCCTTGCGGCGTATGACGCGGCAGATGAATTGCGTGCTGCGCATCTGCGGGCTCAGCGCGAAGGGTGTGACATCACCGCCGCGTTCGACATCGGCGACGTCGACCTGATCATCCGGACCACCCCGGACCCGCTGCTGAGTGGATTCCTGCCGTTGCAGAGTCAATACGCCCAGTTGATCTTCCTGACGACGCCGCTCAACGATCTCGAGGTGGGTCAGATCGATGACCTCGTGGCTGACCATCGACGGTTTCCGCAGCGTCGTGGCCGGTAGCTCGTGATGGAGTCCAACCGGAGCCCCTTGATCATCGGAGCTGGTCCTGCCGGGCTGACCGCCGCTCTCCGGCTGGCCAAACGAGGTCTGACGCCCCGCATGTACGAGGCGACGGGCACCGTCGGCGGTCTGGCACGCACGCCCAGAAGTGGCGATTGGCGCGTCGACCCGGGAGGTCACCGGTTCTTCACCAAGAACGAAGAGATCTCGGACCTGTGGAATTCGCTCATTCCGGCGGACCAATGGATCTCGGTGCAGCGGCAATCCGCGATGCTCGTCGACGACCAGTACGTGCAATATCCGCTGGTCGGCCGGGACCTCCTGACGCAGATGGGGGTCAGGCGAGGAGTTCGCGGACTCCGCAGTCTGCTGTGGTCCAGACTGCAGCGCGGCGAGCGGCACGTCGACGATTCGGCCAGTTTTCGGGAATGGGGCACCCACGAATTCGGCCGCTACTGGTACGACATGTTCTTCGACGGCTATGTCCGCAAGACGTGGCTGGCCGACCCGGACCACATCGCGAGTGACTGGGCGAACCAGCGAATCAAACCCATCGTGTGGCGCCGACGACGAGCCGGCGCTGTGGCAGAGCAAGACGTGTTCCGGTACCCCAGGCTCGGGCCCGGTCAAGTGTGGGAAGCGGCAGCCGCGGTATTGGCCGAGGGCGGAGTGGTACCCCGCCTGCACTCTCGAATCGTCAACATCCATTTCGACGGGCAAAACTGGACGATAGAACTACAGAACGGCGAGATCGCGTCCGGGGACGCCATCTTCTCGAGCATGCCGCTGCGGCTGCTCGTGGAGGCCATGGAGCCCGAGCTGCCGCAGTACATCCGGCGGTCGGCCAGGGCTCTCAAACATCGCGCCTTGATCACGGTCGCCGTCGGCCTCAGCAAGCGCTACGACATTCCCTACAACTGGGTGTACACCCCCAGCATGAAATTCCGAGTGGGTCGAATCCAGAACTACGGCCTCTGGTCGAGCGAGCTCGCCCCGGACGACTTCAACGGCACCTACCTGGGCCTCGAGTACTTCACACTTCCTGGCGAAGATCTCTGGGTCGCGGGCAGCGACAGCCTGGGCACCATCGTCGAAGAGGACCTTCGTGCGCTCGGATTCGCCGACTCGGCGATCGAGCATGTGAACATCGTCCGCTCGCAATTCGCCTACCCGAATTACGACCCGGCGCGTGATCGAAATGTGGCCCGAATTCGCGACTATCTGCGTCGCAACTACCCCTCCCTGCACCCGATCGGACGAAACGGCATGCACCGCTACGACAATCAGGACCATGCGATGTTGAGTGCGATGCACAGCGTCGACCGGTACTTCGGCAGCGACGTGGATCCGTGGGAGGTCAACACCGATCGTGGCTATCACGAGTCAGGATTGCTCAACAAGTAGGCGACCGGCGCCTCACACCGCGCAGCGTGCCTCCAGTTCGCGACTCACAGAAGCACTCTCGCAACCCTGGTCGGCACCGGTGGCTGCAACCAGGAGATAGGCCCACGGCTGCCCGTCCCGGTGCAGCGTCGAGACGGTGCTCGGCGGGATGACACCCGCGCCGGTCAACCGCCCGACCAGTTGCGCGACGGCATCCGTCACCGCATACAAGGCGCCGCCGACGAGTTGTACCGGGATGATCGCCACGGCGGCGAGGCCGCTGATCAGGAAGATGCCTTGGCCGGCGACCGACTCGAGTTCTGTGGTGATGCTGGTGACGAAGGAATCAACGTAGTAGGGGATGGTGGCGAAGACCGTTCGGACGCTCAGCGCCACGTTCGTCTGGATGTCAGGCCAGCCGTACATGTCGATCGCGTCCTGCAGGGCCTGTTCCAGGTCTACCGGATCGACCTGGCTGCCCGCGTGCTCCGTCAGGGGCACACCGTCGGCATCAACGGTTGGTTCGAGGCCGAAGAGGCTCACCACGGTGGGCGTGATGTCGGCGATCGAATACTTCAGATTCTGCTGGCCGTCAGCGAACCCGGGGCCGTCGACGATGACGAAAGTCGATGTCTCATCCGGTGATTGGAAGCCGTGGCCGAAGCCCTTCTGTGGCTGATGCCCGTGGTCGGTGACCATGATGACCGTCCAGTCCTCACAGGCGCCGGCCAAGCAGCTGGCGGCCTCACGATCCTCCACCGCCTGCAAGATCAACCCGACGTTGGCGCTGGCGCGGGCAACGGCGGCCGCATACTCCGGCGACGCCCCGCCGTACTGATGCCCGGCCTCGTCGACCCCGGTCACATAGCTGAACAGGAAGTTCGGGACGTCCTCGTAGCCTTCGCCGACGCCGAGGATGGACTTGACGGTTTCGTCGGTGACCGCCGCATCGGCGTCGATGTAGAGGGGATCGCCGGCTCCCTGTGGGACGAAGACGATTTCGTCGGCGCGGTGCGATCCGGCGCCGGCGATATCGGCAATGACCTTCCAGTCGGCGATGGCCTTGGTGTTGATGTCTGTGCCGTAGGCCGCTTCGAGCTGGTTGAACACCGTCGGCCAGGTGTTGTAGGTGTTCGGGGTGAAGACGTTGTTGATCACGCCGCTCTTGTTGTCCCACACCCCGGTCAGGATGGTCGTCCACGAGGGGTTGGAGATGGTGGTGTGCCCGACGATGGTCGATGCGCCCGTGGTGCCGGAGTTCATCAGCTTGAGGAAACCCGCATTGCCTGGGTTGTCCAGAACCCGGCCCAGGTTCGTGCCGTCCACGCCGATCACCAGGACATGTTGTGTTGTGGGATCGATGATCTGGGCAGCGACATCTGCCGTTGTGACGCTGCGGCGGGTGGTCGAGCTCGACGTGGCACTGACGCTGGTCACACTGGCGGGAGCCAGAGGCGTCGGTAGTGGTGTGCGACTGGGGGTCCGCACCGGCCGCGTCGGAGCAACAACCAACACCTCGGGTGCCGCGACGCCGGCGGTCTCGATGCCTGCGGTCTCGACGGGACGCGACTCGGTGGGCCGTGCCTCGGCGGATGGTTCGGTGGGCGGTTTCACCGATGGGGTGATCTGCTCGGGTGCATCTGGCGCAACGTCCGGTGTGACGGCGTCCTCATCCCGGGTGGGGGTCGACTCGCGATCGGAATCGCCGGCCGATGTCGAGGTGCGCCGGAAGTCTTTCCGCCCGGCGGTGGACGCCGGGTTGCGTCCGGAATCTCCCTCGGCGGCATCGTCGGTCCCCTCGGTGGAGGCCGAAGGACGCTTGATTTTCGGCTCCGCAGCCGCCCCGGTGTCTCGCGGCGCGACCGCCGACGTCTTCTCCGCGGCACTGCGAGAACTCTTGCGGGACGGTGCTTCCGCGGTGCCGGACGCATCGGTGCCGCCGGCGTCGGCGGAGCTGTGGGACTCGGAGTCGGTGGGTTCGGCGTAGGCGATTGCGGTCCCCAGTGCCGAACCGGCGCCGGCGACCACTCCGGCCACCGCGACACCGAGGCATATCTGTTTCACCGTGGTCACGAGGCGATCTCCAATCGGAAGTGTGAGAACCGGCTGGGTGCTCTCGCGTGCGGGAGGAGTCCAGGTAACGCAGAGATTACAAGCCGTCGCCGGGTGGCGGATTGTTTTACCGGCTCCGGCACGCGGATATTTCCGCCACGACAGTTCTTGTCCGGTCAGGCGATGCCGAAGTCCTTGATCTTGCGATAGATGGTCGCCCGGGACATTCCCAGTGCCTCAGCGGCCTCGGCCTTGGAGCCGTTGTTCTCGCCGAGGCTGCGCACGATCGCGTCGCGCTCCAGGGCCTCCATCCGGGTGAGCTTGCGGCGGGTCAGGGAGCGGCACTCGGCGGGTAGCTTGTCGATGCCGATCACCCCAGAGCGCTGCTTGGCCACCGTTTCGGTCAGCACGGTCCGTAGCTGTGCGACGTTGCCCGGCCACGGCAGCTTGCTGAGTTGTCGCATCGCTTCGCTGTCCATGCGCGCCGAACCGCGGGTCAGTTCGCCGAGCAGCATGGGCACCAGCTCCTCGAGATCCTCGATCCGGTGCCGGAGGGCGGGCACCGTGACGGTGTGGGTGAAGAACGGCAGGATGAGCATGTCGACCAGCGGTGAGTGACGGTCGGTGCCCGTGGTCGCGGCGATCCAGCCATGCCCGGCGCGCGTCTGCATCACGGCGGCCAGTGGCTCGAGCGTCTCATCGGCAAGACCGTCGACGTTGGCGATGATGACCGCGAAATCATCGCTGTCGGTTTCGGCTTCGAACTCCGTCACGAAATCATCGACGGTATCGAATGATTCGGCGCGCAGAATGCGGATTGCGCGCTCGGGTGTCACGTACTGTGCTACCGCCTGGCCCAATCGTGTTCTGCCTGTGCCGTGTTCGCCCTCGATCACCACCCAGTCGCGGTCACGGTAGCAGCGTTCGACCTGTTGGCAGCTGCGCCGAAAGGAACTGGTGCGCCCGGCCAGGCGCGGGATCGATTGGCCGGCACGCACGGGAGTGCTCTCGGTGATGTGAAGGGACACATGAAATACGACGCTGTCGCTGCGCACGCGGACCGCGATGCGTTCCGCGGTCGAGATTTTCACCGAGGTGCCGCTGGGCAAGGTGGTCACCACTGTCGTGGTGAACGACGTCCGGGTCATCTCGGCGGCATGGTCCAGCAGGGCGGTCTGATCGGCGGCGTCCAACGACCGCCGCAGATAGGGGTTCATCAACACCACGTCGCCGCCGATCGCGAGAACTCCGGCGGGGTAGCGGCGGCTCTGCTTGAGATAGGCGTCGAGCAGCGCGGTCTCGGTTTCGTTGTTCATCGCACTGATGCGGTCCTCGATCTGACTGCCTGCGCTCTTGGCGAGGACGAACAGCAGCGGATCGGCCTTGTTGGCCCAGCAGGTCAGGTCGATGACGCCGAGGATGCGCCGGGTCACGGGTTCGCGGATCGGTGATCCTGCGCATGCCAGCCGGCCCAGCGTTCCGACGTAGTGCTCGCTGCCCTGGATGAACGACGGTCGCCCGGTTTCGAGCGTGGTGCCGATGCCATTGGTGCCGGCGAACTCCTCGGCGTAGCTGTAGCCCTTGGCCAGATGGACGTCGTCGAGCATGCGCTCGATCTTGGCGTCGGCGGCGATCCGGTCGAGAACCAGTCCATCGGCGGAGGTGAGCACCACGCTCACTGCCTGCGAGGACAGATCTTCAGCGATGCGCCGGAGCACCGGGGCGGCGGCATGGGTGAGGGGAGTATCGGTGTCGGGGTCGCGTAGATACGGCAGTTCGACGCGGTCCGGGTGGACCTGAAGGTCGCGTGAACGGCGCCAGGAGTTGAGGACGCCGGGCGCGACAGCGTCGGTGCTCAGCGCGCCAGCGGTGAGGAACTGCTCCCTGGCGCGTCTGGTACCGACGGCGGTATCGACAACTTTGACCATGGTGGCTGTACCTCGGTCCTAGGGGGCTGAACCGGAGCCTAGGCCTCTGCGGTGAGCACGACGTCTCAATTTGAGAATTCGGGTTTGAGCCACCGCGATGTGATGTCCGTCTCAGACTGAGACGCCTGTGTGCCAGGCCACACGGTTACATCGTGGGCGCATCTCCCCTCAAAGCTGGTCCCCCAAGCCCGGTGGATGACCGGCCCAACGATTGCAGGAGGCTCACGTTGAGCAGACAAAGCCTGACCAAGGCGCACGCAAAGATCAGCGAACTGACCTGGGAGCCGACGTTTGCCACGCCGGCCACCCGGTTCGGCACCGACTACACCTTCGAGAAGGCGCCCAAGAAGGATCCGCTCAAGCAGATCATGCGGTCCTACTTCCCGATGGAGGAGGAGAAGGACAACCGCGTCTACGGCGCCATGGACGGCGCCATCCGCGGCAACATGTTCCGCCAGGTGCAGCAGCGCTGGCTGGAATGGCAGAAGCTGTTCCTGTCGATCATCCCGTTCCCCGAGATCTCGGCCGCCAGGGCGATGCCGATGGCCATCGACGCCGTGCCCAACCCGGAGATCCACAACGGGCTTGCCGTCCAGATGATCGATGAAGTGCGGCATTCGACGATTCAGATGAATCTCAAAAAGCTGTACATGAACAACTACATCGACCCCGCCGGCTTCGACATGACCGAGAAGGCGTTTGCCAACAACTACGCGGGCACCATCGGCCGGCAGTTCGGTGAGGGGTTCATCACCGGTGACGCGATCACGGCCGCGAACATCTACCTCACCGTCGTCGCCGAAACTGCCTTCACCAACACACTGTTTGTGGCGATGCCGGACGAAGCGGCCGCCAACGGCGACTACCTGCTGCCGACGGTGTTCCACTCGGTGCAGTCCGACGAGTCCCGCCACATCTCCAACGGCTACTCGATTCTGCTGATGGCGTTGGCCGACGAGCGCAACCGGCCGCTGCTGGAACGGGACCTGCGCTATGCCTGGTGGAACAACCACTGCGTGGTGGACGCCGCCATCGGCACGTTCATCGAGTCCGGCACGAAGGATCGCCGCAAGGACCGCGAGAGCTACGCCGAGATGTGGCGGCGGTGGATCTACGACGACTACTACCGCAGTTACCTGCTGCCGCTGGAGAAGTACGGCCTGACCATCCCGCACGACCTGGTGGAGGAGGCGTGGAAGCGGATCACCGAAAAGGGTTACGTGCACGAGGTGGCCCGGTTCTTCGCCACCGGCTGGCCCGTCAACTACTGGCGCATCGACACCATGACCGACACCGACTTCGAGTGGTTCGAACACAAGTACCCGGGCTGGTACTCCAAGTACGGCAAGTGGTGGGAGAACTACAACCGCCTTGCCTACCCGGGCCGCAACAAACCCATCGCGTTCGAAGAAGTCGGCTACGAGTACCCGCACCGCTGCTGGACGTGCATGGTGCCCGCGTTGATTCGCGAGGACATGGTCGTCGAGAAGGTCGACGGCCAGTGGAAGACGTACTGCTCGGAGACCTGCTACTGGACCGACGCAACAGCCTTCCGCGATGAGTACGAAGGCAGGCCCACCCCGAACATGGGCAAGCTCACCGGCTTCCGCGAATGGGAAACGCTGCATCACGGCAAGGACCTGGCCGATATCGTCAGCGATCTGGGCTACGTCCGCGATGACGGCGAAACGTTGGTCGGCCAGCCGCATCTGAATCTGGACCCGTCCAAGATGTGGAAGCTCAGCGACGTGCGGGGCAACACCTTCAACAGCCCGAACGTGCTGCTGAACCAGATGTCCGATGACGAGCGCAACGCCCATATCGCGGCCTACCGCGCCGGCGCAACCCCCCGCTAGTTCGTCGGCGTTGCGATTTCGGCGCGTTCGCGACCGCTCACCGGTCGCGGGCGCGCCGAAATCACCAAACTAAGGAGACCCACCGCCATGGCGGATGCCCACAAGATCAACTTCGAGCCGGTCAACCTCGAAATGGAGGTCCGCGAGGACGAGAACATCCTCGACGCCGCCTTCCGGCAGGGCATCCATCTGATGCACGGCTGCCGCGAAGGCCGCTGCTCGGCTTGCAAGTCCTATGTGCTCGACGGCGAGATCCAGATGGAGAACTACTCGACGTTCGCGTGCAACGACTCCGAGGTCGACGACGGCTTCGTGCTGCTCTGCCGATCACATGCGTTCAGCGACTGCACCATTGAGCTGCTGAACTTCGACGAGGACGAGCTGCTGGGCGGAATCGCCATCCAGGACGTCCGCACCCGCATCGTTGCGGTCGAGCCGATGACCCGCGACATCGTGTCGCTGCGGCTGGCCCCCATCGAGCCGGCCACCTTCGAGTTCAAACCCGGGCAATACGCCGACCTGCACATCCCGGGCACCGAGGAACACCGGTCCTTCTCGATGGCCAGCACTGCGGCGGCAGGCGATGAGGTCGAGTTCCTGATCAAGAAATACCCGGGGGGCAGGTTCTCCGCCCTGCTCGAGGGCCGACTGACCGCCGGCGACGAGTTGTCCCTGACCGGCCCCTACGGCTCCTTCACCCTCAAAGACGGTCATGTACTCCCGGTGGTCTGCATCGGCGGCGGTGCGGGAATGGCCCCCATCCTGTCGCTGCTACGGCACATGAACCAGACCGAGAACACCAGGCCGGTGCGCTTCTACTACGGCGCGCGCACCGCGGCCGACCTGTTCTACCTCGACGAAATCCTGCTACTGGGAGAGGGTTTGCGGGATTTCGAGTTCATCGCCTGCCTGTCGGAATCAGCCGACGGGTCGGTGCCCGACACGGTGACGGTCGAGGAGGGGATGGTCACCGACGTCGTGGCCCGCCACGAGGCAGCTATCAGCAAGACCGAGGTGTATCTGTGCGGACCGCCACCGATGGTCGACGCCGCGCTGGTCTTCCTCGACAACAGCTCAGTGCCCAAGGACCAGGTCTTCTACGACAGCTTCACCAGCCCACTGTTCAGCTGAACCGTAACGGCTCCAGCCCAACCCGCTCTTTCCCCGCCCAGCTCAGCCCGCCCGAGAGGATTCACATGTCCGCCCCCGAGAAGCCCAAGGAACGCAGCTTCCCCAAGATCGAGTTCACCGACTCCGAGGCCGGTGCGCTGGTCTTCCCCAGCTCCAAGAGTCGCAACTACTCCTACTTCACGCCGGCCAAATTGCGAGCCACCATGTACGAGGACGTCACCGTCGATGTCCAACCCGACCCCGAACGCCACCTCTCCCAGGGCTGGGTTTACGGCTTCGGTGACGGACCCGGCGGTTACCCGCAGGAGTGGACGGCAGCAAAATCGTCCAACTGGCATGCGTTCCTGGATCCGAACGAAGAGTGGAACCAGACGATCTTCCGCAACAACTCCGCGGTGGTCCGCCAGGTCGAGCTCTGCCTGAAGAACGCCAAACGGGCCAGGGCCTACGACAGCTGGAATTCCTCCTGGTTGACGTTCCTGGAACGCAACGTGGGCGCGTGGATGCACGCCGAAAATGGGTTGGCCCTGCACGTTTTCACCTCGATTCAGCGGTCGGGGCCCACCAATATGATCAACACCGCGGTGGCGGTCAACGCTGCGCACAAGATGCGGTTCGCCCAGGATCTCGCGCTGTTCAACCTCGACCTGTCCGAGGCCTCTGACACGTTCGACGGTGCCGCGCACCGCGCCGTCTGGCAGCAGGCCCCGGAGTGGCAGCCCACCAGGGAGGTCGTCGAACAGCTGACCGCCGTGGGTGATTGGTGCCAACTGCTGTTCGCCACCAACATCGTCTTCGAGCAACTCGTCGGTTCGCTGTTCCGCAGTGAACTCGTGATGCAGATTGCGGCCCGCAACGGCGACTACATCACCCCCACCATCGTGGGCACCGGCGAGTACGACTACGACCGCGACCTGAACTACACCCGTAACCTGTTCCGGCTGCTGACCCGCGACCCCGAGCACGGCGAGGCCAACAAGGCCCTCTTGGGTGACTGGATGAGCGTCTGGGTGCCGCGTTGCCTCACGGCTGCCTATGCGCTGCAACCCATCTGGTCGACGCCGGCCGACAAGCCCGTCACGTTCGCGTCGAGCCTCGACGCTGCGAAGGCGAAGTTCCGTTCCGTGCTCGAAAGCCTCGAGCTCGACATCCCCGAGGAGTTGGACAAATGACCATGCAATTCGGAGCAGCCACCGAGTTCTCCAACATGTGCGGTGTCACCTTGATGAATACTCCCATCGGGCGGGTGGTGGCCGAGGTGATGGGCGCCAAGGACGGGGTGGAACTCACCGAATACCCGTCGATGATCCGGGTTGACGGCGTACGCCTGCTGGACTTCGACTACGACGAGCTCTCCGAAGCTCTCGGCCAGGAATTCGACGGGTCCATCTTCGAGGAGATCAGCTCCACCCACTACGGCCGCATGGTCCACCTCGACGACAAGACCATCTTGTTCGCCAGCCCCGAAGACGCCGCTGAGTACATCGGCTTCGACCTGACCGCGAACTAGAAGGACGACCAACTATGAAGGCGTTGGTGTTTCATGGTCCAGGCTCGATGGAGTGGACCGACGTGCCGCAACCGCAACTGATCGATCCGACGGACGTGGTGGTGCGGGTGGACACCACCACCATCTGCGGGACCGACCTGCACATCCTCAAAGGTGACGTCCCGGCGGTGACGAGTGGTCGTGTCCTCGGCCACGAAGCGGTGGGCACCGTCACCGAAGTAGGTTCGGCGGTGACGGATCTGGCAGTGGGGGACCGTGTTCTGGTGCCTGCCATCACCACGTGCGGCAAGTGCGGGCCGTGTCGGGCGGCGATGCCGTCGCACTGTGCCTCGGTCGGCGGAATCGGCTGGATCTTCGGTCATCTGATCGATGGCACCCAGGCAGAGTACGTGCGGGTGCCCTATGCCGAAACCAGTGTCCACGTGCTGCCCGACGCGGTCACCGACGAAGAGGCCATCTTCCTGGCCGACATCCTGCCCACCGGATTCGAGATCGGCGTGCAGAACGCGGCGGTGAGCCCCGGCGACGTGGTGGTCGTGGTGGGCGCGGGACCGGTAGGGCTTTCGGCGATTCGCACGGCCGGGTTGTACGGTGCCGCCACGGTGATCGCCGTCGACATCTCGGAGTCACGGCTCAAGCGGTCCATCGCTTTCGGCGCAGACGAGACCATCAACAGTGCACGGGAGGACGTCCGGCGACGAGTGCTGGAACTGACCGACGGAGTGGGCGCCCACGCCGCGATCGAAGCGGTGGGCATCCCGGAGACGTTCGACCTGTGCACCACGATTGTCCGGCCGGGTGGACGTGTCGCCAACGTCGGTGTCCACGGCAAGCCCGTGACCCTGCAGCTCCAGGATCTGTGGATCAGCAACATCACCATCACCACCGGGCTGGTCAACGGGACGACGGTGGGCACGCTCTTGGATCTGTTGGCGCACGGGAAGATCGACGCCCGCGCCTTCGGTACCCACTCCTTTCAACTCGACCAGATGACCGATGCCTACGACGTGTTCGCCCACGCGGACACCCATGACGCCCTGAAAGTGGTCATCTCTCGGTGATCCAGCCCCCAGCCACAGCCCCACCAAAATCAGGAGCAGCCCAGCATGTATGAAAAAGGCGGAAACCAGTACTTCATCGTCGACAGCCACATCCACCTGTGGGACGGTCGTGCCTCCAACCTGAAGAACATCCACGGCAAGCAGTTCATCGACTGCTTCTACGACTACCACCGCAATCTCAGCCCGCAGGAGGAGGTGTGGGACTACGACCTCTACACCTACTACGGCGAAGACCGGCTGATGCGGGATCTGTTCGTCGACGGCTACGTCGACCACGCCATCTTCCAAGCGACGCTGCTGTCCGATTTCTACGTCAACGGCTTCGGGCAGACCGAGGACGCCTTCGCATTGACCCAGCGCCATCCCGGCAAGCTGACCTACAACCACGCCTACGATCCGCGCCACGGAGAGTCCGGGCTGGAACAACTGCGCCGCGACGCCGACCGGATGAAGCTCCAAGGGGTCAAGCTCTACACCGCCGAGTGGAACGGTGACTCCCGCGGCTACAAGCTCGACGAGGCCTGGTCGCGCCGTTACCTGGAAGAGTGCATCAAGCTGGGGATCAAGAACATTCACGTGCACAAGGGCCCGACCATCCGCCCGTTGGACCGGGACGCGTTCGACGTCGCCGACGTCGACAAGGTGGCCACCGACTACCTCGAGCTCAACTTCGTCGTCGAGCACGTCGGGCTGCCGCGGCTGGAGGACTTCTGCTGGATCGCCACCCAGGAGTCCAATGTCTACGGCGGCCTGGCCGTCGCCATCCCGTTCATCCACACCAGGCCAAGGTATTTCGCGCAGATCATGGGTGAGCTGCTCTACTGGATCGGCGAGGACAAGATCCTGTTCAGCAGCGACTACGCGCTGTGGACACCCCGGTGGCTGATCGAGAGGTTCGTCGACTTCCAGATCCCGGAGGACATGACGGAGTACGCGCCCATCACCATCGAGCAGAAGCGAAAGATCCTCGGCCTCAATGCGGCATCGCTGTACGACATCGACGTCCCGGCCGAACTGCGATTGCCTGTCCCCGGCCAGGACCAGGTTGAGGTGGCAGCGGGCGCCAAATCGGCGGGGTCCCAGGAAAAGGTGTCACTGTGACAGCCCTGCTGACCGGCATCGGGGAGCAGGTGCTGGCCGCTCTGCACACCGTCACCGATCCCGAACTCGACGAACCCATCACCGACCTGGGGTTCGTCCGGTCGGTGACGGTCGACGACATCGGTGTCGAGGTGCACCTGCGGCTGCCCACGGCGTTCTGCTCACCGAACTTCGCCTACCTGATGGCCTCCGACGCCCTGGACGCGCTACGTCGTGTCGACGCCGTCGGTGAGGTGCGGGTGCTGCTCGACGACCACCACGACAGCGCCAAGATCAACGCCGGGCTGGCGGCCGATGCCGGCTTCGTCGGCACCTTCGGTGTCGAAGCGCTGGACAGCCTCGACGAGCTGCGGCAGACCTTCCTGCGGAAGGCGCACACCGCGGCGATGGAGCGCTGTATCACCGGCGAGATCCGGCGAATCGGCCTCGACGACAGCGCCATACATCAGCTGACGCTGCGTGACCTGCCCGAGAACAAGGAGAAGTGGGCGCTGCTGCGGCGGCGGATGGCGCTCGGACTGAGCCTGTGCCGCAACAGCCGGGTGCTGGTCGACGAACAGGGCAAGGCGCTGACCGCCGACGCCGTACCGATGCGGCTGAGGTTCGCCCGGTCGGTCCGCATCTCCATGGAAGGCAACGGCCACTTCTGCCGCGGTCTGCTGGCCACCCGCTACGACGACGGCGGCAACACCACACCGCACATCATCAACATCCGAACGAGGAGTTCGTCATGAAGGCCGTACAGGTCATCGGGTATCGCACCGAACTTCAGCTCACCGACGTCCCGAAACCCAGCATCGGTGAGCCACTCGATGTGAGCGTCAGGGTCGGCGGTGCCGGGGTGTGCCGCACCGACATCCACATCCTGGAAAGGCAGTGGGAGGCCAAGAGCGGCGTGGAGCTGCCCTACACCATCGGGCACGAGAACGCGGGCTGGGTGGAGGCGGCCGGTGACGCGGTGTCCAATGTGGCGGTGGGCGACAAGGTGATCCTGCACCCGCTCATCACCTGCGGGCTGTGCCGCGCGTGCCGGTTCGGTGACGACGTGCACTGCGAGCGCAGCCAGTTCCCAGGCATCGACACCAATGGCGGCTACGCGGAATATCTGCGCACCACCGCCCGCAGTGTCGTCAAGATCGACGACAGCCTGGAACCGGCCGATGTCGCCGCCCTCGCCGACGCCGGCCTGACCGCCTATCACGCCGCGGCCAAGGTCGCGCGGGTGACCCGCCCCGGTGACATCTGCGTCATCATCGACGATCTCGACGCGGGCCTGGTGCGCGGCCGCGCCATCCTCGTCCCCTGAACCGCGAACTCACTTCAACCGAAAGGAAACCGTCATGGCCAAGGAGCTACGGTTCAACACCGACGCGCGGGCCCGGCTGGAACAGGGCGTCAACGCCCTGGCAGATGCCGTCAAGGTCACGCTGGGACCGAAGGGGCGCAACGCAATTCTGGAAAAGCTGACCGGCCCGCCGACGATCACCAACGACGGCGTCACCATCGCGCGAGAGATCCAGCTGGCCGATCCCTTCGCCAACATGGGCGCCCAGCTGGTCAAGGAAGTCGCGATGAAAACCAACGGCATGGTCGGTGACGGCACCACCACGGCGACGGTGCTGGCGCAGGCCATGGTCCGCGAAGGCCTGCGCGCTGTCGACGCCGGCGCCAACCCCATGCGGGTACGCCGCGGCATCGAGCGCACGGTGCCGGTGGTGATCGAGGCGCTGGCCAAGCAGTCGGCTCCCGTCGGCCCCAACGACCTGCTCCGCATCGCCACGCTGGCCGCCAGCGACGACGACGTGATCGGGGAGGCCATCTCCCGGGCTGTCGAGTATGTCGGCGAAGCCGGTGTCGTCACCACCGAGGAGAGCGAAACCCTCGGCTTGAGCGTCGATGTCGTCGACGGGATCGAATTCGACCACGGTTACATCTCGGCCTATATGGTGACCAATCCGGAACGCATGGAAGCCGTCCTCGAAAACCCGGTGGTCCTGCTGACCAACAAGAAGATCACCGGGGTGCAGGAGATCATGCCCACCCTGGAAGCCGCCAAGCGCGCCGACCGCCCGTTGCTGGTGTTCGCCGAGGACGTCGACGGACCCGCGTTGCAGCTGCTGGTGGGCGGCAACATGCACAAGACCATGCAGTCGGTGGTGGTGCGTGCGCCCGGTTTCGGGCATCGCCGGCTCGCCGAACTCGAAGACCTGGCAGTGGCCCTCGGTGGCCGGGTGGTCGCCAACGACACCGGGCTCGAGCTGTCCGAAGTCAGACTCGAACACCTCGGCTCCTGTGACCGCATCACCGTCACCGAAGACCAGACGACGATCGTCGGTGCGCGCGGTGAGCAGGGGGGTGTCAGCGCCCGGGTCGCTCAACTCGAGGGTCAGCGCGAACGGGCCCGCCAGGACGCCGACCGGGACAACCTCGATGTGCGCATCGCCAGGCTGACCGGGCGTGTCGCGGTGATCCGGGTGGGCGGCGCCACCAGCGTCGAACTCAAGGAGCGGATGCTGCGGGTCGAGGATGCCCTGTCCGCGACCCGCGCGGCGATGGAAGCCGGCATCGTGGCCGGGGGCGGAGCGGCACTCGCGCAGGCACACCGGGCGCTGGCCGAGCTGAACCTTCCCGGCGACGAGGGGATCGGCACCCAGGTGGTGCGCAGGGCACTGTCGGAGCCGTTGCGCTGGATCGCACTGAACGCGGGCTTCGAAGGCGACGACGTGGTGCAGATCGTCGAGGACCTGCCCCTCGGGCACGGCTTCAACGCTCTCACCGGTGAGTACGGCGACATGTTCGACGAAGGGGTGATCGACCCGCTGAAGGTCACCCGCGCCGCACTGGAGAGCGCCGCGTCCATTGCCGCACTGCTGATCACCACCGAGACGGCCGTGGTCGAGCAGGTGTTCGGTAACCCCGGCGCCATCATGGCGCCCGGTTTCGGCGACCTCGCCGAGGGCATGGTCCGGCCGTCCAACATCTACTGACACGCGGTGAGTCCGGGAACCGGGATGCTGGTGCCGTACACATGCGGTCCGGCATTTCGGTGAAATGGCGGAGCGGACCGGCTTCGAGAAGTGGGTACTCGCGTCAAACCAGTCTGACGCTAGGGAGGGACCATGGCCGGGCCGAGGAGATCGCCAAAGTGCTGTCGGTGCAGGAGGATCTCAGTCGGCAGCCGCGGACCTAACCTCGGCTCATCGAGCTGATGTAGTAGTTCTCCCGCCCGGTCGGGTAGCCGCCGCCGGTGGTGGCGATGTGAATGTGGTCGAAGTGGTTGGCGGTTTCGTTGCCATAGTCGGCGGTCCAACTCGGCGCACCCACACAGGGGTAGTAGCCCTGCCGCCAGATCACGTGGATGACTCCCCACCGGTCGGCATTGGCCAGCGCCAGCCCGGCGATCTGATTGCCGAGTTCGATGCCCTCGTCGGTGTTGTGGTTCGGGATCATCACATCGATGGCCAGCCCATTGGGATGCCATTTCAACGGGTCCTGGCGGTAGCCGCCGATGGTGGTGATCTCGGGGAACATCACGCTGATGGCTCGGGCCACCCAGATTGTCTTGACCTGCAGTCCACCCTCTGGTGCGGTACCGGCTGGCAGCGCGAATTGAATGTCCTGCGCGCCGACGGGTGCGCTTGCCGCCAACAACTCGGCCTCGGGTAGGGCCGTGGCGGGGCCATCGGCCGCAGTCGGACCCTGGCTCGCCGGGGCCGCCGCCGGGGTCTCACCGCAGCATGGTTGTTCCGGGCTCTGGGCATAGATCATGGCGCCGGAGACGACGAGTGAGACTGCGACCGCTGCCCAGCGGCCCAGGCTCTTGGGTATCCGGTCTCTGCGCACGCTCAGCACCCTAGCGGCCAGGGCCAACCCGCAGGGGCAATCTCGGCGATCCTCAGAGGGCTCGTAATCCTCAGAGGGCTCCGACTTTCGACACGATGGAGTCGAGGGTCCGCTGAGATGCCGGGTCGGCCGCGCGGTAGACGTAAAGGCGCCAATGACGGTCCCCGAGCGGGGTCAACGTGTTGTAGTGCACATCGAGCGGCCCCGCGATCGGATGACGCACCTGTTTGATGCCGTCGGCGGTGATCTTCACGTCACGTTGTTCCCAGAGCTGGGCGAATTCTGCGCTGTCCCGGCACAACGTGTGCACCAGGGCGGCCAGCGCACGGTCCTCGGGTCGGCTCGCCCAGGCGGCTCTCAGGTCGGCGATGCCCTCGCGCATGATCCGGGCTCGATCACGGTAGTAGGTCGTCATGGCCGGGTGCATGGCGCACAGCCAGATCGTGTTGCGCTGTTCGGCCGCAACGCTGTCGAAGTCGAGCATCAGTGCGCTCATCTCCGGATTCCAGGCTCGGATGTCGAAGTGGTCATCGACCAACATCGCCGGCAGCGGTGACAGGGCCTGCACCAGGGCGGTGAGCGATCCGATGGTGTCCTCGGCGGTGGGGCGGGCCGGCGGCGCGTGTCCGGCCAGGCCGTAGAGGTAGGCGGTCTCGTCGTCATCGAGGCGCAATGCGCGCGACAGCGCATCGATCACCTCTGCCGAGGGTCGCAGACCACGAGCCTGTTCCAGTCGCGTGACGTAATCAGTGCTGACACTTGCCAATTCCGCGACCTCTTCGCGGCGCAGTCCGGGAGTGCGACCGGGCCGCCGAGGCCGCAGGCCCACCATGTCGGGAGTCAGATTCTCACGCCGCCCGCGCAGGAAATCTGCGAGCTCACGGGCCGTGTCGATACTGCCGCCCGGGTCATCTCCCATGTCTCGACCCTAGTCGGGCTGCCTGGGACAGCTCGTCCTAGGAAAGAGAGTCCGTTTCCGGGGGCCGCGCGGACGATTACCTGTGGGGGAGTGCACCGACGCCGGTGTACTCGACCTGAAAGGCCCACCATGTCGCAAACCTGGTTCATCACCGGCACCTCGTCGGGTTTCGGGAGATTGCTCACCGAGCGACTTCTGGAACAGGGCCACCGCGTGGCCGCAACGCTTCGGCGCCCTGCGGTAATCGACGGCCTGAAAGACCGGTTCGGCGATCAATTGTGGACGGCCCGGCTCGACGTCACCGACACCGCCGCGGTGCGTGAGGTGGTGGGCCGCGCCTTCGGCGAACTCGGCCGCATCGACGTCGTGGTCAACAACGCAGGGTACGGATTGTTCTGTGCCGTGGAGGAAGCCGACGACGACCAGATCCGGCAGATCATGGACACCAATGTGATCGGTTCCATGCAGGTGATCCGCGCGGCGTTACCGAAGCTGCGGGCGCAGGGCGGTGGCCGAATACTGCAGGTTTCGTCGGCGGGCGGTCAGACGACCTATCCGAACTTCAGTTACTACCACGCGTCGAAGTGGGCCATCGAGGGCTTCACCGAGACCATCGCCCGCGAAGTCGCGCCGTTCGGTATCGGAGTGACGATCGTCGAACCCGGCGCCACCGGCACGTCCTTCGCCGCCTCCTTGGTGACCGCGCCGTTGATGCCCGAATACGACAGCACGCCGGCCGGAGACACTCGGCGCGCGATCGCCGACGGCAGCTTCGAGATCAGCGGCGACCCGGACAAGATGGTGCTGGCCATCATCGACTCCGTGGGGCAGCAACCCGCTCCGCTGCGCCTGGCGCTCGGCAAGGACACCTACGTGGATGTGCGGGCATCGCTGGTCCGGCGCCTCGAGGAACTGGAGGCACAGAAGGACGTCGCGCTGGCTGCTGTCCTCAGCCCTGTGACCGGTTGACCTCCAGGACCAACCCGTCGCCGCCGGGTCGCGATCAGGCGGGTGCGTGTCGGGCGCGGACGGCCACGAGACCACCGCCGATCACCAGCACCATCCCCAGATAGGTGAACAGCGTCGGCGAGTGATCCCACACGACCCAGTCGATCAGCGCCGTGAACACGATGACGGAGTAGATGAACGGACCGACCTTCTCCGCCGACGCGTACCGGTAGGCCACCACGATGAGTACCTGCGACGACAACTGGGCGATGCCGAGGCCGATCAGCCAGGCCCACGCCACGGCGGGGAACGGCTGCCAGTCAACTGCGGCAAGGGGAATCGACATCAGGGTGGAGAGCAGGAAGTAATAGAAGAGCACTCTGGTGATGGGCTCGGTGGCCCCGAGCCAGCGGACCGACATCATCGCCACCGCCAGGAACAGCGCGCCCGCGAGCGCGGACAGCTCGCCCAGGCTGAAGCTGCGGCCCTGGGGTTGCAGCACGAGAATCACTCCGGCAAAACCGATGCCGGCGCCGAGCCAGGTCGCTCGTGCCACCCGTTGGCGCGTCACCAGCCACGCGACCAGCGGCATCCACAATGGTGCGCTGTAGGTCAGCAGGGTGGCGTTCGCCAGCGGTATCTGCGTGATCGCGAAGAACAGCGCATACCAGCACGCGGTGCCGGTGGTCGCGCGCAGGACATGAAGCCCGAACCTGTTGGTGCGCAGCGACGACCAACCGCCCCGCAACACCACCGGAGCGACGAACAACAAGCAGATGAAGTTCTGGAAGAGCAGCAGCACTCCGGTCGAGGTGTACTGCCCCGATACCTTCGCCAGGGTGCCCACCAGGGAGACGCAGAAGAAGGCTGCGGTGGTCAGAACCGCGCCGAGGACCAGGTTCTCGGGCCGGTGGCCGACTGCTGTGGGGCCTGGTGGTGCCTGGTTGTCCGGCGTGCTCACGACCATCGGCCCATCAGAGATGTTCCTGCAACCCGACGACCGGTCGCGGTCCACCCGAGGTATCGTCGCCGACTGCGGCGGCGCGGGCGTTCATCCGTTCGGTCTCGCGTTCCAGGATGTTGTTCAGTGCGCGAGGTGCGACCACGTCGAGTGCGCGCAGTGCCAGCGCTTTCCGCGGGGCGACGCGGATCGGCCGGGTGCGGGCAGCGGTGAGCAGCCAGTCGGCGGCCTCGTCGGGCGACAGTGCCGCCACACCGTCGTAGGCACGGGTGGGGGCGATCATGGGTGTCGCCACCAGCGGGTAGTACACGGTGGTGGAATGCACGCCCGAAGGGCCCCATTCGGTGTCGATCACCCGGCTGACCGCGCTCAGGGCGGCCTTCGACGCGTTGTACACGGCGAACATCGGTGACGATTCCGGCAATACTCGCCAGGTGGCGATATTGATGATGTGCCCGTCGCCGCGGGCGATCATTCCGGGGGCCACGCCACGCATGAGGCGCAGTGGTGCGTAGTAGTTCAGCGCCATCACCCGTTCGACGTCATGCCACCGGTCCAGCGAGTCGGCCAGTGGCCTGCGGATGGACCTGGCCGCATTGTTGATCAAAATATCAACGGGGCCAATGTCTTTCACCAAGTGGTCGATCTGTTCGAGATCGGTCAGGTCCGCGGGCCTTGCGATGGCGCTCCCACCGGCCGCCGTGATCCGTTCGACCACCGCGGTGAGCAGGGCTTCTCGGCGTGCCACCGCTATCACGGTGGCGCCCGCGGCGCCGAACTTCTGCGCCGCGACGGCGCCGATTCCGGAAGACGCGCCCGTCAACAGAATCCGTTTGCCGCGCAGATCCACCACGGTGCCCGCGGGCCATCGGGGCACCGGACGCATTCCCGCCAATCGCAAAGATCGCTTGAGGTTCGTGATCACAGCGCCCACCCTCTGGTTCGGTCGGCACACACGTAGCCGCGTCCATGGCCAATCTAGGGGGCGTCAACCGCCCCCGCAGCAACTCTGCGGATTCGTCAGCAATGTGCTTTGATCAGCCCAGAAGGCTATCGGAGTGCGTTCGACCCGGTGTTGGGTGCACGTGCCCCGCAACTCACACCCACCCATCGGTAAGGTGGCGAGGCGGCACGTCCAGGGGTCGGCAATCGCCGGCGGGGGAGTGCGCGGGAAACCGTCGTCAACTGTGGAGCCAAGTACGTGACCTTCAACACCATCGCGCTCGAGCTCGTCCCGTCGAACGTAGAGCGTGGCGCCGCCTACGCCGTCGACGAAGCGCGGAAGGTGCTGCGACTGTCGGCGGAAGCCGGCATCGAAGGCCGCATCCGCCACGTCATGGTTCCCGGCATGATCGACGAAGACGACGACCGCCCGGTGGAGATGAAACCCAAGCTCGACGTGCTCGACTACTGGTCGATCATCCAACCGGAGCTCCCGGCCATGCGGGGTCTGTGCACCCAGGTCACCTCGTTTTTGGACCAGCCGTCGTTGCAGACCCGGTTGGCGGATCTGGGGGGCGCCGGATTCGACGGGATCGCGTTCGTCGGAGTGCCGCGGACGTTGAACGACGGGGAGGGCGGCGGCGTCGCTCCTACCGATGCGTTGTCCCTGTTCGACGGTGTGGTCGACAACCGCGGCGTGATCCTGATCCCGACCAGGGACGGTGAGCAGGGCCGATTCAACTTCAAATGCAATCGGGGCGCCACCTACGGCATGACCCAGCTGTTGTACTCCGATGCCATCGTCGACTTCCTGACCGAGTTTGCGCGTACCACCGAACACCGGCCCGAGATCCTGCTGTCCTTCGGCTTCGTCCCCACGATGGAGAGCAAGGTGGGGCTGATCAACTGGCTGATCCAGGATTCGGGCAACGCCGCCGTAGCCGCGGAGCAGGAGTTCGTCCGCCAGTTGGCGGCGACCGAGCCCGGTCAGCGGCGTGGACTGTTGCTGGACCTGTACAAACGGGTGGTCGACGGCGTCGCCGACCTGGGGTTCCCACTCAGCATTCATTTCGAGGCGGCCTACGGAGTATCTGCGCCGGCTTTCGAGACATTCGCGGCCATGCTGGACTACTGGTCACCTGACCGGTAGTCCCAGAGACCGTCCGGCCACGTTTCAGGGTCTCTCCGGCGCGCGTCCACAGCAAAGGCCCCGGACCCACGGCGATGAGATCTGCCCGTCGGCGCGGTCTATCTCCCTCGAGACCGCATGACGCGGTGCGCTCGTCCCGGGAGGAGACCATGAACATGACCGACGACAGCAGCGCGATGCCTCCCGTCGTCGACCGGGGAACCTGGCAGGCAGAGCTCGACCAGTTGTTGCTACGTGAGAAAGCGCACACGCGTGAAGGCGACGCGATAGCCGCAGCCCGTCGCCGGCTACCGATGGTCGAAGTCGACGCACAGATTCCGCTGGTCGGCGAACGCGGGGTGGTCCCGTTGATCGAGGCCTTCGAGAGCCGGCGGCAGCTCCTGGTCTACTTCCACATGTGGCATGACGGTGAGCCCGCAGCGCGGCAGTGCGAGGGATGCACGTTCTTCACCGGGCACGCGCTGGAATTGTCGTACCTGCACAGTCGCGATGTCACCTACGCGACCGTATGTCAGGGCCCCTATGCCGAAAGTGCGCGGTACCGCGACTTCATGGGTTGGCAGATGCCGTGGTACGCGGCTGCTGGTTCGGCCGAAAAGTTGCTCGCAGGAAGGTATTTCGGAGCCTACGCGTGCTATCTGCGCGACCGGGACCGCGTGTTCGAGACCTATTGGAACACCGGTCGCGGCACGGAGGCCGGCGGCACCAGCTATCACCTACTCGATCTCACCGTGTACGGCAGGCAGGAGACGTGGGAGGACTCGCCGCAAGGCTGGCCGCAACCGTACAGACCCGACGGAGCAATGTTTCGGCTGAACGGCCGTCCGACCTCGCAGTGGTCCCGGTTGGCTGCCGGACGATCCGACGATCTCGCCGGGTAACGGGGTGTCCCCGCTTCGAAACCGGTTGTGACTCACGGCACATCACCACACCGGAAGCGCGACGTCCTCGCCTGACAGCATGCTGATGGGCGCGGTGAAAGTCTTGGTCTCTACAGATGCAGCTCTCAGTCCAGCCTCAGCAGTCACAGGCAAGATGACCTAAGCAACTGCGCTATCTGATGATTGAGGAAGAGAACAACACCTATGACGAACCCGCCGAGGTATCCCCACCAACGTCCCGGTCAGCCACCGGTTCCGAGTCACACTGTGGGACAGCCTTACCCGGCTACCCCGGCCGAGGGTTCTCATCGGTCTTCCTATGACTGGCGCTACGCGCAGCAACCGAATGTGCCGCCATACCAAGCCTATGACACTGTGCGGCAAGTGCATCCCAGTGCTCCCGCGGTCAAACCCCGGAGGCGCTCTCGCGCCGGGTTCCTCGCCGTGGGCGCTGTGGCGGTCGCGGTGGTCAGTGGAGGCATCGGTGCTGCCGCGGTGAGCGAGCACACCGACCACGCGGCAGCACTGCGCGCCGCCGTGGCGCAGGCGCCGATGAGCCCGCAAGCGGTGAGCTTGCCGGCCGGCTCGGTGGAGCAGGTGGCCGCAAAGGTCATGCCCAGTGTGGTGAAGCTCCAGATCGACACGGGCCGGGAAAGCGGTGAGGGTTCCGGCATCGTGCTCACCTCCGATGGGTTGATCCTGACCAACAATCACGTGGTGGCTGCCGCCGCTTCCGGCGCTGAGGGTGCCCGAGCGGCGTCCACCGCAGATGGCGACATGCAGGCCACCGTGACGTTCTCCGACGGCAAGAGTGTGCCGTTCACCGTGGTGGGTACCGATCCGGCAGGTGACATCGCCGTTGTCCAGGCCCAGGGTGTCTCCGGACTCACGCCCATCGCCGTGGGGTCCTCGGCAGGGGTGAAAGTCGGCCAGGATGTCGTGGCGATCGGTTCGCCGCTCGGCCTCGAGGGCACCGTGACCACAGGCATCATCAGCGCCCTGGACCGTCCGGTCTCGGCCGGCGGCGAACCCGGCGGCCAGAACACCGTGCTCGACGCGATCCAGACCGACGCGGCGATCAATCCGGGCAATTCCGGTGGCGCCCTGGTGAACATGAACGGTGAACTCATCGGCGTCAACTCCGCGATCGCGACGTTGGGCGGCGGCGGCGGCGAGCCGGGTGCTCCGGCAGCCCAGAGCGGTTCGATCGGACTCGGTTTCGCGATCCCCGTCGACCAGGCCAAGCGCATTGCCGACGAGTTGGTGGCCACCGGCACCGCCACCCATGGTTCCCTGGGAGTCCAGCTCAGTGACGACGCCACCGCCCGCGGTGCATCGGTCGCTGCAGTCGCCGGTGGCAGCCCCGCTGCGGCGGCCGGTGTGCCCGACGGCGCGCTGATCACCAAGGTCGACGGCCGGGTGATCGACGGACCGGAAGCGCTGGTCGCGGCGGTCCGCTCGAAGGCGCCGGGGGACACCGTGTCACTGACCTATCTCGACGGGTCCGGTGCGGCGCAGACCACCGAGGTCACGCTGGGCCAGGCCTGAGTCGGCGCGGCCGCGGCCTCAGCGCGACTCGGCGGTTCGCTTGATCGCCGCCAGGGTCTCGGGGATGCCGCGGTGCGCCGCTTCGGTGCGTTCGGTGATCTGCGCGTCGGCCTGATCACCGAATCGCTCGCGGAACCCGTCCTGACCCAAGGGCAGAAACGCCCAGGATTCGGTCAGGCGGGTGCCGCCGTCGACGGGTTCGAAGGTGAATCCCCAACGCACCCAACCGTTGTTGACCTCCCAGGCGAATTCACGCCCGGGGTCTGCGGCCACCACCTGGCTGCGCGTCTCCCAGGTCCGTTCCGGTGTCTGGTTACGACCGGTGAACCACGCACCGACCCGCGGCCCCTCGCCTTCGTCCCACCAGCAGGCCCGGCACACCGGGCTCCACTGACCCATCCGGGTCACATCGGACACCAACGTGTAGAGCTCGTTCGCCTCTACCGCGACATCGATCGAATCGGAGAACTCCAGAGCTGCCATCTTCGGGAGTATGCCACCGCTCCGAAGAGGTGCGGTGCCGATGCCACCGGCGTGATGGCCACGTCCGTACCATCACCAGATGACCAACACGCCCGGACAGCAGCATGTCGTGGTCGTCGGCGGTGGATTGGCGGGGTTGGCGTCCACGGTGTGGCTGGCCGAGTCGGGCTACCGAGTCACCCTCCTGGAGAGCAACGGGTCGCTGGGTGGCCGTACCATCGGCCTCACCTCGGCCCGCGGCGATGCCATCGAGAATGGCCAGCATGTCTTCGCCGGGTCCTACGAGAACATCTTCCGGTTCCTGCATTCCGTCGGAACGCGGCACCTGCTGGAGTTCCCCGACGAATTCGGGGTGCGCTATCCCGGAGGACACGCGGAGAAGTTCGGGCTCAAGGCTGCCAACCTGCGGCGCGTCGTCCTCGGACAGGTTCGGGGCCTGGGACTGTCGACCTTGGCCAGAGCGACTCCGGCCTGGATCCGGCTGGCACGCGATGTCGTGCGTTTCGACGACGCGCTCGACGGTATCACTGTCGACCAGTGGTTCGACCGTCTCGGGTTTCCCGCCGACATCAGGCGGATCATGTTGAATCCCATGGTGATCGGGCTACTCAACGAACTCCCGCACCTTGCATCGGCGCATGCGTTTGCGGCGCTGCTGCGCACCGGTGCGGACCGGGTGCGCAGGATGGGCCCCGGCGCGGTCCGCATCGGTTATCCGACCGTGGATCTGGACACGCTGTACCTCGGCGGGGCCCGACGAGTGATGACAGAACGCGGCGTCGACGTCCGGCTGCGGGCCCGCGCGGTGTCGGTGGTGGTGGATGGGCCGAAGGCGGCCGGGGTCCGACTCGCCGACGGCTCCGTCTGCTCAGCCGACGCGGTGGTGCTGGCCGTCCCCTCCTGGAACCTGCGTTCGTTGCTCGACGACGTACCCGGTTCCGAGGACACGTTGCTCGCAGCCAAACAACTCCAACCAATCCCGATCATGAACGCCTACGTGTTACTCGACCGCCCGCTCGGCACGGTGGCGCCGTGGGAGTCGTTGCTGGACAGCGATATCGGCTGGGTCTTCGATCGCGATCACATGCACGGGCCACGCGAGGACGGTAACCACCTCTACGCACTCACCACGTGCGCTTCCTACGACCTGATGGCGTTGACGAGCCCCGACGTGGCCGAACGGCTGGTGGCTGCGTTGCGCGCCAGCTATCCCGCCGCCCGGGACGCCCATGTCGTGGACGTCACGGTGGTGCCGTGGCCGAAGGCCACGTTCTCCTCCAGGGTGGGGATGTCGACCCTGCGTCCCGGCAATGGGACCGAGCTGCCGAATCTCGTGATCGCCGGCGACTGGACCCACAACGACTGGCCCACCACGATGGAAGGTGCCGCCCAAAGTGCCGCCCGCGCCGTCGAGCTCGTCGGAAGTGTGCTCGCACGGTAGGTGGGCCGGGGGTGATGGGACCGTCAGACTCGATGCGAGGCTGGATGACCGTGTGCGCATCAGGAGCATCGTCCACCATCTCGTGATGGACGTTGTAGCGCGCGCGTTGTCGGGCCATCACGCGGCCGTCCTTGGCCAGGGCCCGCCTGGTGCGGAGCGCGTTGACCCCGGGAATCGAGGCGAGGATCCGGTTGGCGCTTCCCACGACCGGGCTCAGCAGGTTCGGGAGATGCTTGAGCGCGGTATCGGGGCGTAGGCCGCCGGGCTTGAGGATGCCCTCGAGGCACGCACCGACTTCAATGGATCGCACCGCTGCCTGGCTGGTGTACCGCCCGGTCATCACCAGCGGCATTCCGGCGGTGGCGTTCATCGCGCCTGCGGTGAGCGAGTCCGCGGCCAACACGATTCCGTACGACGCCATGTGGCGGACCAGGTGGCCGGCGGCACGAGCGAGTCTGCGGTGGTCGAGCCAGGCAGGCTCATGGTCGACTTCGGCAAACAACGCCCTGGACCTGGTCGCGCGACGTGGTGTCGAGAACCTGACCACCCAGTCCGTCGCCGATGCGTCCCACGTCAGCATCGGCACTGTGTACCGGTACTTCCCGACCGCGCCGCGATCGTCGCGGAGTTGGTCGACGAAGCCGCAAGGGATATCTCGTTCCTGTTGGTGAATTCGGTGCCGCGCTGGATCACGAGGTCGGCGCCGCTCTGGCGCTGGTGCAGACCTTGACCTCCGCCTACGAGGTGCACGCACCGACTCTCCGGGCGGCGCTCACCGGCTCAACTTTTGACGTGCCGGCCTACCTAAATCACACGGCCTTGGAGGACATCGAACGCAGCCTGCTTCCTCTCGGCACTGCCATACCCCGACGCGCACGACCGGACCTTTCCGACCGACAGCTCGATGACCTGGTGCTCCGCACCATGGGCGTGACATCGAGTGCGTGTCTGCGGATCGCCCTGCAGCGGCCGGCGGGTTCGGACCGCGAGGCCATCGTCGGCGTGGCGGCGCGCATGCTCGCGGCGGCATTGACGCCACGCTGATTGACACCTGTCAAGTGAACTGGGTTTGCCGAGAGGTGTCACCGCGCCGCCAAGGGGTTGGGCCCGATTCCGATCTTCCGGGAATTTTCGCGTGACGGACTTCTAACGTCGTCTATTAGCGGGGCAATCGGTGGAGCAGTGGGTTGACCAGCGCAGCAACTTAGTAGACAGCTGAGAAAGCGGACCGGCACGCAGGACGCAGCGGGCTCGGTTGGACAAAATTAAATGCATTATGCCGGCAGTAAGCCGTGGTCAGTGCGATGATGGGACCGTTACAGCGCGGAAGGTTCGCTCCCGCGCGTGGCGCCTTCAGAAAGTCAGGGCCGCGAGACATGTTCGACACAGAAATCTCGGAGTTAACCGAACGCATCACCGCGGCCGGGGAGCAAGTGGTTGCGGAGCGAGCCCGTGTCGTGCCACACCTGAGGTGGGAACTCGAGCAGGTGATGTCCCGGGTTCGGCCGGACGATCTGTCAGCCGCTGAGATCACGGCTTTGCTCGCCATCCTCATTCCGGCCCACTCGCGCGTCATCGGCGGACCAGCCAGCCGGCCAGGACTTCGCATCGCCGGACCCGGCCGCCACGACACGACGTCTCAACTCGCTCAGTAGCGAATCAATCGAGGCGCCGGTGAGGTCGCCCGTCAGCGTCGTCAGCTCTACCACTCCGAGATCGTCGCTGGACAGGTAGCCCGCGGCCACCAGCGCCTCGACCGGTGATCGGCCATACGCGCGGGCCAAGGCCACCACGGCTTCCGCGCGTGGAGTGATGCCGCCACGTTGCCAACGCGAGATGCTGGACTGATCGATGCCGGTGGCCGCGGCGATCTCTTTCTGTGCGGCATTGCCCGTTATCGTCGCGACGTATTGCCACCAGGTCGCTTGGGTCACGAGGTCAGGGTATGGCATATCCGCTCCGGGTCCGACCGAAGTGCGTGATTGGAAACCTCGGCGTCACCTGGCTCCCGGTGGGCGTGATCAGCGGGCGGGCCGTACCGCCAGCAGGTGACAAACCTACTGTCCAGCAAACGAACGAGATAATGAACACATTCATATATGCATGTTAGAATGCATACACGCAGAAAAACGGGGCATTAAGAGGGGGCGTCGTGTTCGCGGCTCCACCGCGACAGCCATCAGTACGGATGACGTGCCACGTCGACAGTCTGCGATGCGGTTCCACGGAACCTGAACAAGAGAGATCACAATGAAACGATCCATGTACCCCTATGCAACAGGTATCGCGATGGCGGGGGCCGGCGCGATGTTGGCGTTCGCGCCGGGAGCGCAGGCCGCTCCGGATCTCGAGACCAAGGCGTCGACGGTGAGCGAGCAGTGCCTGGTGCTGCCCGCCTCGTGCTCCGCTGACCTCACTGCTCAGTCCAATGTCTTTGTGCTGACCCCGAATTCGCCGACGCCGAACTTGTTGGCGTCAGCGGCGTTCGGCGGCATCATGGCCTACCAGCCGTTCTACGGCCTCATCGGTATCGCCGGGCAGATCCCGATCGTGAACATCTTCATCGGCAACGGCACCAACGGCGTCGCCGGCACCGGTGCCAACGGCGGCAACGCCGGCCTCTTGATCGGCTACGGCGGCGTCGGCGCGACCGGGGCCGCAGGGATCGCAGGCGGCAACGGGGGCACCGGGGGGTTGTTCTTCGGTAACGGTGGCGCCGGCGGCGCCGGCGGTCTGGGCGCGGCAGGTGGCAACGGCGCCAACGCCGGCAGCTTGGCGCTCTTCGGATACGGCGGTAAGGGCGGCGCAGGTGGCGCCGGAACACCGGGGACCATCGGTGCCGACGGAACCGGCACGGCCGCAGCAGGCGCGAACGGAGCTGCGGGAACCACAGTGGGAACGACAGGCGCTGACGGCGTGAACCCGACCGCGAGTGGGGCTGCGGGCATTGGCGGCGCCGCCGGAGCGACCGGCACGGTCACCGGCGGTAATGGCCTCCCCGGCACTCCCGGCAACCCCGGTGGCGTTGGTGGCGCCGGTGGCGCCGTCTCCGGCACGGCTCCCGTCACAACCGGTGGCGACGGTGCCAACGGTGCCAACGGCACTCCGGGCGCTGATGGCGGCGAGGGCGGCGCAGGCGGCGTGGCGGTCAACACCGGTGTCAACGGTATTGCTGTCGGTGGTACGGGTGCGGCCGGCGGAGCTGCCGGAATCGGCACCGGTACCGGTGGCGCAGGCGGTGCGGGCGGTGCTGCTGCCAGCACCGGCGGAGTGGGTACCGGCGGTGCCGGTGGCGCAGGTGGTGCGGGCGGAACCGGAGCTGCCGGTGAAGCAGGCGGGGCGGGCAGCGCCGGTGGTGCCGGAGGTACCGGTGCCGCGGGCGTGAATGCCGGCGGTACAGGTACCGCGGGCGGCGCGGCCGGCGCCGGTGGCAACGGTGGCACGGGTGGTCTGTTCGGTGGCGGTGGCGCAGCCGGTAACGGTGGATCCGGCGGAACCGGTGGAGCGGGCGGCACCGGCCAGGCCGGTGGAGCGGGCGGCACCGGTGGTACCGGCGCTGCAGGCGGGACCGGTGGCGACGGCGATGACGGCGGCAACGGCGGCGCCGGTGGGGCTGGCGGAGTTGGCGTGGGCGTCGGTGGTTCCGGTGTCGGCGGCAAGGGCGGCTTGGGTGGATCCGGCTCGACCGGTGGCGCAGGTGGCGCAGGCGGCCTCGGTGGCGCAGGCGGCACGGGCGGTACCGGCGGCACCGGCGCTGCAGGCGGCACGGGCGGAACCGGCGGAACCGGGGCTGATGCAGGAAAAGCCGGCAGCGGAGGCTTCTTCGGCGGAACCGGCTCGGGCGGCCTCAACGGATCCAATGGTGCCAACGGCGCCACGGGTTCCACAGGTGCCACCGGGACCACCGGAGCCGACGGCGACACCGGTGCAACCGGTAGCGCAGGCGCTGACGGCGCAGGCGGCACCGCAGGTGCGAACGGCGCCGATGGGGCGTCGTCCTAGCTCGCTAGGTATGGATCGGGAATGACAAGCGGGGGCGTCGGGAAACCGACGCCCCCGTTCTCGTGTGGTAGGGCCGGCAGCCGGCGCACTTGACGAGTTTCGTCCGAGTGGGACATATTGCTGATATGTCCCATCGGGTACTGGTGGCGCCGACGTCGGGGTCCACGACCGGTCGGGTCGGCCGCGACCGCGCTTTCGATGTCGCCATGCAGTGGTTCCTGGTAGGTCGGCGGATCGACATGAGCGCGCTGGCACGTGACCTCGGGGTGGGACGCTCGACGCTGTATCGCTGGTTCACCAGCCGCGAGGCACTGCTGGGCGATATCGCCTGGCAGATCATGGCCGACACCATCAGACGCATCGAAGCGCGCGATCGCGGCGACGGCGGTTCGCGAATGCGATTTCTGCGTGTCTACGGCCGGCTCACGGAGACAGTGCGCGGGTTCCCTCCGCTGATGACCTTTCTCGCAGATGATCCCGATTACGCCCTGCGCGTTCTGACCTCCAGCTACGGGACCGTGCAGGGAGCCCTGATCGCCTGGGTGTCAAGCCAACTCGACGGCATGGCCGAGCTTCGCGGCGCCGTCGACACCGACGATCTGGCGTATGCAATTGTGCGGCTGGGCGAGTCCTTCCTGTGGAGCGACATGATCACCGGTAGCGCGCCGCGCGCCGACAAAGCCATCGCCATGATCGAACTGTTGCTGGCCGGCGCCTGTGCCGAGCATCAGGCAGCGGTCGGCGTTACCAGGAAGGGCTCGCCTGGATGAGTACCGATGACACGACCGTCAACCCCTTCGACCTGCACGGCCATGTGGCCGTCGTGACCGGCGGAGGATCCGGGATCGGGCTCGGAATCGCCTCGGGGCTGGCCAGGGCCGGTGCCGCGGTGGCGATCATCGGCCGCTCTGCCGAGCGATTGAGCAGTGCGGCGGAACAGCTTGTGCAGATCGGTAATCCGGTACTGGCGGTGACGGCCGATGTCAGCGACGAGCAGGCAGTCGGCGACGCGATGAGTCGGGTCCGGGATGAGCTCGGCGGACTGGACTCGTGCTTCGCCAACGCGGGGGTCGGCGGCGGAATCACACCGCTGGTGGACACCACGCTGGCCGATTTTCGTGCGGTCACCAGCGTGAACCTCGATGGGGTGTTTCTCACGTTGCGCGAAGCGGCCAGGCAGATGATCGAGGTGGGAGCCGGCGGCAGCTTGGTGGCGATATCGAGTATGGGTGCCCGCCAAGGCATGCCGCGGCAGCATGCCTACGGCGCCTCCAAGGCTGGGATCACAGCGATCGTCAACAGCATCGCCGTCGAGCTGGCGCGCTACGGGATTCGCGCCAACACGATAGAGCCGGGCTGGGTGGCCACCGAGATGATTGCTCCACTGTTGGCGGCTGATGTGTTCAAAGACCGTGTGCTGCCTCGGGTTCCGCTTCGTCGGTGGGGGTCGCCCGATGATCTCGCCGGCGTTGCGGTGTATCTGGCCGGGTCGGCGAGTGCCTATCACACCGGAGATGTCCTGTTGGTCGACGGAGGGTATTCGAGGTTCTAGTCGATGAACAATGAAACGATCATCTACGACGTCGCCGGGACCATCGCGACAATCACCTTGAACCGTCCCGCGGCCCGCAACGGCTTCACCCTCACGATGGCCGACGAGCTCAACGGGGCACTGCGCGCCGCCGACTCCGACGACAGCGTGCGAGTGGTGATCCTCAGAGCAGCCGGCGACAACTTCTGCGTCGGGATGGACATGTCCGGCGACGGATCCATCGGCGACGTCGACGACCCGGACTGGGATGAACCGGCGACGCGGGTCGCGCGGCCCATCACCAACCTCAACAAGCCGGTCATTGTCGCCATCCAGGGTGCCGCGATCGGGGTCGGTATCTCGATGACCCTTCCCGCGGACTTCCGCCTTGCCTCCGATGACGCCCGCTTCGGGTTCGTCTTCGCGCGCCGCGGCCTGTTCCCGGAGGGTGGCTCATTGTGGTTCCTGCCGCAACTCGTCGGGTTGGGTAAAGCCAAGGACTGGATGGTCAGCGGTCGCGTGTTCGCGGCGTCGGAGGCACTCGCCGCCGGACTGGTCACCAGCCTGCATCCCCGCGAACAACTGTGGTCGGCCGCTGAGACACTGGCCCGCGATATCGCAGCCAACATCGCTCCGGTTTCCGCGGCCGTCATCAGGCGAAGTCTGGTTGCGATGGCCGCCGAGGGTGACCCCGAAGCGGCATTCGGGGTGGACAAGCAGACGATTCCCTACGCTCTCGGTACCGCGGACGCCGCCGAAGGCATCATGTCGTTTCTGGAGAAACGCCCGCCGCAGTTCAGTGGAGTTGCCCGCGAGGAAGTCTCACGGTTCCCCTGGCTGGGCGGCCCGTAACGCGCCTCCTGGGCAGACCGTTTGACCGCACCTGAGGCGACCCGATCTGCTGCGACCCACCGCGATATGCAGGCAATTGCCGGAAAGTTGACAGGCGTTAAGTAAGCTCGTCACACGTCTCGGGCACAGGCGCCCGGGTCTTGTTCGTGAAGAGGTCTGATCATGACGGCAAGCTACGCACGGCGCATTCATCTGCCCCCCGGTCGGCCGGCCATCGTGCGCGGTGCGGACGGTACGCGACTGCACACCGAGGTGTTCGGGCCGCAGGACGGCTACCCGATAGTCCTGGCCCACGGAATCACCTGCGCCATCAGCGTCTGGCACGAGCAGATCAACGACCTGGCGCGCGATCACCGGGTTATCGCCTTCGACCACCGCGGCCACGGTCGCAGCGGTGTGCCGCCCCGCGGTCACTACAGCCTGAACCATCTGGCCTCCGATCTCGATGCCGTGCTCGAGGCCACCCTGGCGCCAGGGGAGCGGGCGGTGATCGCCGGTCACTCGATGGGCGGCATCGCCATCACCTCCTGGGCGGAGCGCTATCCCCACAAGGTCGCCCAGCGTGCCGACGCCGTGGCGCTGATCAACACCACCACCGGTGAGATCGTCCGCCAGGTCAACTTCCTGGCGGTGGCGCCGCGACTGTCACGCGGCCGCGTGGCTGTCGGCGCCAGGATCATCAAGGCGTTCGGGGGACTGCCTGCGCTGCGGGCGGCGGCCCTGCCCAGCAAGCGATTCGTGGCCGCCCTGGCGGTCGGGCGGGACGCGGACCCGGAGATCGCGCAATTCGTCTACGACCTCTACGCCACCACCCCTGCGGCCGGTCGCGCCGGTTGCGCGCGCATGCTCATCGATTCCATGGAGCGCCGGCACATCCGGTTGGACGGCCTGACGGTGCCCACGCTGGTCATCGGAAGCGAACGCGACCGGCTGCTCCCCATCGACTCGTCGCGCCGGATCGCCCGGGACGCACCGAATCTGGCGGGCCTGGTCGAGCTGCCGGGCGGGCACTGCGCCATCCTGGAATGTCCCGCCGAGGTCAACCGGCATCTGCGAGACCTGGTGGAAAACGCAACGCGGCGAACATCTTTGAGCGGATAGTCACCCCACCAGATCGAACTCGATGGGTAGCGTCACCGGCCCGGTGATGCCGACCAGCGGCTTCCAGGGCGCAGGCCCGGCCAGCCGCGGGTGGCGAAGTCGCGCCGTGATCACCCTCAGCGCCTGCACCAGTTCGGCTTTGGCCAGGTTGGCGCCAAGACAGTAGTGCACGCCGCCACCGAAAGTGACCATCGCCGAGGCATTCTCGCGGGTGACATCCAGCGTCTCCGGGTCCTGGAAGATGTCGGGGTCCCGGTTGGCGGCAGCGCCGTTGACCATCACCTGAGTGCCGGCTGGGATGCAGACGCCACCGACCACGACATCCTCCAGTGCCACGCGGATCGCGGAGAACGCGATGGGTGAATGCCGCAGGAGTTCGTCGACGGCCCTGGGCATCAGCTCGGGATGTGCGGCGAGCAATGCCCACTGATCGGGATGTTCGCACAACACCTGGACCGACGCCGCCAGCTGGTTACGGGTGGTGTCGGTGCCCGCCAGCAACAGCCCCTCGGCCAACATGCACAACTCGTCTGCCGAGAGGTGGTCACCGTGTTCTTCGGCGCTGATCAGTTCGGAGATCAGATCGTCGCTGCGGTGCAGGCGGCGGTCGGCGACCATATCGTCGATGTAGGCGTCGAAGGCCGCATAGGCGAACAGGATCTCCCTCTCGTACGCCGGCGCATCCCAGGTGAACAACTTGAAGCAGTCGTCGGCCCAGCGCGAGAACAGTGAGCTGTCCTCCGCCGGGGCACCGAGCAACGCGCAGATGATCGGCACCGGGTAGGGCCGCGCGATGTCGGTCACGACATCACAGTGCCCGGCCGTCGCCAGCGGCTCGACCAACCCGTTGATGACGTCGTCGATGATCGTCTGGAGTCGGGCCGTCGCGCGCGGCGTGAACGCCTTCGATACCAGGCGGCGGAGCCGGGTATGGACCGGCCCGTCCAGATCCAGCAGGTTGAACACAGCCTTGTCCCAGAGGGGGCCGGACGTCACCCCTTGGGAGGCGAGGAACAATCCTCGCGGCACGCCGAAGCGCGGGTCCCGAATCACGCTGCGTACCAGTGGATAGCTGAGGATCTCGGGGCCGTGCGGGCCCAGCACAATCGGCGCCTGATTGCGCGCGCGGCGGATCAGTCGGTGCGCCTCGTCGGGGTTGCCGGTGTTCCAGTAGTCCAGCACGGGCAGGCCGGCGTTGAAGACATTCGGAAAGCGTCTCGGTGTGCTGTTGTCGACGGTCATAGCGCCCCCTAGCCGAGATGATCGCGTCAACCATCACTATGGAGGCGCCGCGCGCCGGTACTTCGGGTAGTGCGCTACCTCAGTTGGCGTTGCCGGTCGAGGCGTCGGCGGAGTTGCCTCGGTCTCGAGCCGGTTCGGCCTTGTCAGCCTTGTTGCCGTCGTCGGCGGCCCCCTCTTCGGCCATCTCGGAGGCCTTCTCGGTGGCCTCGTCGGGCTGCCGGCCGGGCTTCACGCCGGCCGGGCCGCCCCGTTTCGACACGGAGGCCACAGCGTCGCGCACCATCTCGGCGACCGGACCGCGGCCGACCCGCCATCGGGGCCCGCGGTCGGTGTCTTCGCCGTGCTGGCCGGCGCCGGCGGCCTTGGTGGATTTTGCCGGTCGCGCGTCAGCGGTTAGCCCGGCTGCTCCGGGTCGCCCGGTCGCGGGACTGGGCTCCGGGCTTGCCGGTATGGCCTTCGCCTCGAGCTTCGCCGAGTCGTCCACGGCTCCGCCGCCGCGGTGTTCCTGCAGTTTGTCCCACCCCTCGGCGAGGGCGCCGGGCAGTTGCCGGGCGGCGGTAGCCCACACCTTCGGCGGCGCGATGAGCTGCAGTGGTGTGTAGACGCTGGGGTCGGCGAACGGATCGTTGTCGGTGTAGGACGCATTGACGAGCACGGTGAGTGCGGGCTCGACGACGTCGGCGAACGCGTTGCCGAGATCGCCTCCGAAGTCCCGGATGGGCTTGAGCATCGGCAGGCCGTCGGTCTCGAAGGTGACGTAGACGGTGGTCACGCCGTCCCGCACCGGGTCGACGCGGACGATCTTGCCGTCGGTGCCGATGATGTAGTGGCCTTGAGCGCCGGGCGCCAATTGGCCGTCGGCGGTGAGGATTTCCTCCGGGATCGGCAGTTTGTCCTGCTGCCGGTACCGATAGGCGTAGGCGATGATCGCGTTCAGCAGCGCGGGCAGATTCGAGATGTAGGTAGGCGCGCTGGAATTCCAGGCGTACTGGTAGCCGATGTCGAGAATCTGGACGTCCTCGAGATCGTTGGGCACCGGGACCGGGTTGACGCCGACCAACGCGAAGAACGGATACCGCGCCGCGTAGCCGCCGTTGGGTCGGTCGACGTTGTTGTCCAGGATCCACAAGGTGTCGTGGAGGCGGGCGCCATCAGGGTCGGTGGCGGCCAGCCAGGTGAGGGCTGCGCTGGCGTTGCCTGCGCCGCGCCCCGAACTCACCACCACGTCGGGCTCGCCGTCGGTTTGTGCGGCGTCGAGGGCCGTGAGGATGTTCTCGGCGCCCTTCCAGAACTGCACCAACCGGAACGGTGCGATGGCCGTGTCGCCGTAGGTCGCGTTCCAGTTGATGCCGTAGAACTGATCGATCCCGTCAGCGTTCCAGTTGGTCGCGCTGCCCGGGGTGATGGTGGCCGCCAGCTCTACACGGTCTCGCGCCAGCACCTGCGGAACGGTTGTGGTGAGTGCCACCGCCACGGCTGCCGCCATGGCAGCGCCCCCAACGACGGCGGGTGTCCCGACCCGTTTGAGCCTGCTGCTCATCTCTGACCCTCCCCGGCCCCACCTGGGCGGTGAAAATTGACGAGCCGAAAATACAGGACGAGCCCCCCACTCAGGTGAGCGCGTCGGTGACCTCGGCGGCAGCACGCCGGCCGGAACGTACCGCTCCGTCGAGGAATCCGGTCCATTCATCGGCGGTCTCGGTACCTGCCCAGAAGATGGGGCCGACGGGCGCCCTCAGGCTCCGCCCGACGGTGGTCCAGGAGCCGGGCGGGACCGCCGCCGTCGGGCCACCGGGGGAGAACGAGTCGTCTCCCCAGCGGAAGTCGAGGTAGTCGATGGGTTTCCGGGCCGCGTCCCCGAACAACGTGGCGAAGCCGCCGAGGGCTTGCTCGCGGCGTTGGTCGGGGGGCAGGTGGTCGAACGCGCGGGCATCGACGAAACCCAGCAGGATGCCGGGTGTACCGCCGGCCGGGCTGACGTCGAAGGTGATGAACACCGGTCCGGAATCCGACAGGGCCTCCCCGGATCGGCCCGCCGCCCGCCAGAAGGGGGTCTCGTACGCGGCGTACGCCTTGCTGAGGACACCTTGGGGCCATGACCGGGCCAGCCGGTGGACCGCGGGCAGACCAGGACTGAACGCGATCGCGGCCCGGTGCTGCGGTGGAATCGCGACCACCACCGCACGGGCAGTGACGGTGCCCGCCTCCGAGCGCACGCTGACGCTCTCCGGTCCGTGCTCGATCGCCTGTACCGCGGCCGAGAGCACCACCCGGTCGCCGAGCGTGGCGGCCAGCTTGACGGCGATCTGCTGGGTCCCACCGGGAAAGTGATCCTGCTGCGCGCCGTCTACGACGTCGAGCATGCGGTCGAGCCCGCCGGCCGCCCGCACGTAGCGGGCCGCCTGCAGCATGGACACCTCGTCCGGCTCACAGCCCCACGTCACCCGAGACATGATCGCCATCAGGGCCACCGTCGACGAGGATGCCCGCACCGAACGCAGCCACTGCCCCAGCGACTGGGCATCGAGGATGTCCGCGCCCGGGGCACTCCACGGCTCCGGGACCGGAACCCTGCCTGCCACCCGGGCGAACAACCACCGGATGCGGCCGATGTTGAGCAGACCGGCCAACGACAGGGCGGGCACCGTGCCCGAATAGGAGCGCACCCGACCGCGCCAGTTGATCAGGTTGGAACCGGCATGATGGGTCGGAGTGGTCGGGCAGTCCAGTTCGGCGGCCAACGCCAGCACGGCGTCCTGCGTGGGGCCGACGAACGCCGCGCCCAGGTCGACCGGCACCCCGGCAACGGTTCCGGTGAACGACCGCCCCCCGACCCGGTCCCGTCCCTCCAGCACCAGCACCTCATGCCCGGCGCGAACCAGTTCCCGGGCGGCGGTCAGCCCGGCGAATCCCGCACCCACCACGACGACGTCGACGCGATCAACAATAGACACCAGGCCAGCGTAATAGGCGGTGCTCTGCGGGTGAGTTGTGGGGTTTTAGCGGCGCGCACCCCCCCCGCCAAAAACCCCCAAAAAACCACAAAAACCCCCCCCCGGGGCCACACGCCCCAA
>JBEVFK010000040.1:0-62655 GCA_040512325.1 Mycobacterium sp.
TGGCCTCGGTGAATCGACGCACTCAGTCGTCGGCGTCTTCGGCTTCTGCGGTGAGGGCGTCTTCGATCCGTTTCCGAGCGCCGGCTAGGTGCTCTTCGCACCGTTTGGCCAGCTTCTCGCCTCTTTCCCATAGCGTCAGCGACGCATCGAGGTCGAGGCCGCCCTGCTCGAGAGTGTGGACTACCTCGATGAGCTCATCGCGGCAATCTTCGTAGCCCAGTGCACTAATGGGCTTCACTTTTTCAGGCATCAGATGTCCTCTTCTTGATTGCCACGGCCCTCTCTCACCCTCGTTCCTCGTCGACCGTGCCGCTACTGACAGCGGTTACGGCGCCGTCGGCCACCCTGATCCGCAACCGGGTCCCGGCTCGGGCGTCGTCCACCGATCGCAGGACCTGGGTACCGGCCTGCACCACCGCGTAGCCGCGGGCCAGCGTGGCCGCCGGACCGAGCGTGGCCAGCCGGGCCGACAGGTGGGCCACCCGGTCGGTCTCGGTGTTGATGAGACGGGTGACGTCCCGGCGCGCAGCGGTCCTGGCGCGGTCGATCTCGTGGCCGCGGTCGGTCAGGGCGCGCAGGGGATCGGCGAGGGCGGGGCGACTGCGCAGTTGGGCGATATGGCGTTCTTCGCGGTGCACCCAGTTGCGCAACGCCTGCGCGCTACGCCGGCGCAGGTCGACGACGAGAGCCTGCTCGGCGGCGGTGTCGGGAACGATCCGTTTGGCCGCGTCGGTGGGAGTCGCGGCGCGCAGGTCGGCCACCAGATCACACAGCGGGTTGTCGGGTTCGTGGCCCACCGCACTGACCACCGGGGTGGTGCAGCGCGCGATCTCGCGGCACAACGTCTCATCGGAGAACGGCAGCAGGTCCTCCACGCTGCCGCCGCCGCGGGCCAGGACGATGACGTCGACATCCCGGTCCCGGTCGAGGCCGCGCAGCGCCTCGACGATCTGGGCGACGGCATTGGGGCCCTGGACGGCGGTGTTGCGGACGTCGAACTGCACGGCAGGCCAGCGCAGCGTGGCCACCGACACGACGTCGTGCTCGGCGGCGCTGGCGCGTCCGGTGATCAGCCCGATCTTCGACGGCAGGAACGGGATGGGTCGCTTGAGTCGCGGGTCGAACAGTCCTTCGACGTCGAGCAGTCGGCGCAGCCGCTCGATTCGGGCCAGCAGCTCGCCCACACCGACCGCGCGGATATCACTGACCCGCAGTGAGAACGTGCCCCTGCCGGTGAAGAAGTTGGGCTTGCCGTAGACGATCACCTGCGTGCCCTCGGTCAGTTGCACCGGAGCGTTGGCCACCAGGGCGCGTGAGCAGGAGATGGACAGCGACATGTCGGCGGCGGGGTCACGCAGCACGATGAACACCGTGTTGGAGCCGGGCCGCATGGTCAGCTGCGCGATCTGTCCTTCGACCCAGACCGCGCCGAGCTTGTCGATCCAGCCCGCGACCCGGATGCTGACCGCGCGCACCGGGTACGGATTCTCGGGTGATTGCCCGGCATCACTCACTTGGCCGACGCGCGCGTGATCCTGTTGGCCAGCAGGGTCTGGAACGGCGCACGGGCCTTGGTGGCGTCCTCGTAGGCCAGCAGTGCCTCGAGGTCACCCACGGACAGTGACTGCAGCCGGGCCCGCAGCTGCGCCAGGGTCAGGGCGGTGTAGTCGATGTCGGTCACCACAGCCGGGGCGTCGTCGGCCGGTTCGACGGCGGGCGCCGTCGCCGTGTTGACCGGGTTGTCTTCTTCGCTGACCGAGTACAGGGCGAAGCGGCCCTCGGTGAGACGTTCACCCGGTTCGGGCACCTCGACGGGATCCGACGCGGTGTCCTCGTCGAACGTGGCCCACTCCGGCAGCTCGTCCTTCGGCGGAAACAGCGACTCCAGGGTCTCGTCGCCCTTGTTCACCAGGTCGGCGACGTCCTGTTGCATCTTCATCACCAGGTGAGCGACCTGGCTGACCAGCGTCATCGGGTACGTGACGATGGTTTGCGGCAGTTTCATGGTCTCTTCGACGGCCGTGGCTGCAACTCCCACCAGCAGACGGACTCCGTACGGTGCAGTCGACATGGCAGCAAGAGTACTTCTGCCCGGTCGACGAGCACTGGGGGTTCCCCAGCGAAGCGAGGGGGCGGAACGAGGGTGAGGGAGGGCCGGGCCATGTCGCTGAGCTGCTGAGTGGCCCGCTCACACCGCGGGAAAGTACCCTGGACCCATGCCGCCAACTGTCAACATGGGCATTCCCGGTGCCACCCTCTCGGTGGCCTCGGCCCAGTCGGAGTCTGTAGTCGGTAAGCGAGTGCTGCTGGCGGAGCCGCGAGGCTACTGCGCCGGAGTGGACCGTGCCGTGGAAACCGTCGAACGTGCCCTCGAAAAACACGGCGCCCCCGTGTACGTCCGCCACGAGATCGTGCACAACCGCTACGTGGTCGACATGCTGGCCAAGGCCGGCGCGATCTTCGTCGAGCAGACCTCCGAGGTGCCCGAGGGCGCTCTCGTGGTGTTCTCCGCGCACGGGGTGGCGCCCACGGTCCATGTGGAGGCAGCCGAGCGCAACCTGCGGACCATCGACGCCACGTGCCCGCTGGTGACCAAGGTGCACAACGAGGCCAAGCGATTCGCCCGCGACGACTACGACATCCTGCTCGTCGGCCACGAGGGCCACGAAGAGGTGGTCGGCACCGCCGGTGAGGCGCCCGATCACGTGCAGGTGGTCGACAGTCCGGATTCGGTCGACAAGGTCACGGTGCGTGACGTCAACAAGGTCATCTGGCTGTCGCAGACCACACTGAGCGTGGACGAGACCATGGAGACCGTGCGTCGGCTGCGGGAGAAGTTCCCCACCTTGCAGGATCCGCCCAGCGACGACATCTGCTACGCCACCCAGAACCGCCAGGTCGCGGTCAAGGCGATGGCACCGGAATGCGAGCTGGTGATCGTCGTCGGCTCCAAGAACTCCTCGAACTCGGTGCGACTGGTCGAGGTGGCCCTGGGCGCCGGCTCCAACGCGTCCTATCTCGTCGACTACGCCGACGACATCGACCCGGCGTGGCTGTCCGGGGTGACGACCGTCGGCGTCACCTCAGGGGCCTCGGTCCCCGAAATCCTGGTCCGCGGAGTGCTGGACCGCCTCGCCGAGTACGGCTACGGCACCGTGCAGCCGGTGACCACCGCCAACGAGACACTGGTGTTCACGCTGCCGCGCGAGATCCGTCCGCCGCGCCGCACACCCACCAATTGACCGGCTGCGCTCAGGCGTCGTAGCGCCAGCGATCCGATTCAAGACTGTGGCGGGCCCGTGACCGGGTCCGGTGTTCCACCCGGTCGTCTCCGCCCTCCTCGGAGCCGCGGTACCGTACCCGCGAGACGGGATGGTGCGTGCCGGTTCCGCCGCCGGCCGCGGGCCGCTGCGGGCGCGCCGGGGGCGCGTCGAACGACTCGGCGGGCTCATAGGACTCATACGGGTTGGGACGGCGGCGCGGCCGCTCATAGGGTTCGCGCGGCTCTCGCTCACGTGGCCGGTAGTCCCGGGTGGACTTGCGTGCGCCCGGCTCCCGCGACTCGCGTGGCTCCCGCGGGCGGCGACGGGGCGGCACATCGGCGTCTTCGCCGGCGACGGGAGGTCGACGCCGACGGGGTGGCGGGGGATTGTCGTCCAGGTCGTCGATCGGGGGGCGGGCATGGCGGGAGCGAGATGGCGGGGGGCGTTTCGGGGTTCCACCGGTGGTCCGCCGCGACGTGGCTTTCCTCGGCGCGGTGGCCGGCCGGTCGATGCCGTGCTTGAGGGGTGCGTCGTCCTCGTCGTCGGTGAGGTCGGTGCCGCCGCCGAACATCGAGCCCAACTTGGCGCGGGCACCGGTCCGCGGGGCAGCGGATTCTTCGGTGCCGGTGGCCTCTGCGTCAATGGTGCCGGTGCGGCCGAAGTACCAGCGCGCCGCACCGATCAGCAGTACCACCGCGGACGTCGTGAACATCAGCAGGAAGCGTTCGATCAGCGGATAACCGCAGTTGATCAGGATGTCTTTGACGCCGTCGATCTTGTCCTGATGGAACAGGAAATAGGCGCCGGGCACCGCGACGAACAGGATCAACGGCGGTTGCACCACGGCGGTGAAGACGCTGTTCTGCTGCACCGCCAGCACCGCCGCCACACACCCGATGAAGTACAGGGCTGCGAACGCCGAGGCCAGTTCCTTGTTGCCGGAACCGGCGTCGAACGCGAACCCGATGATGGTGGCGGTGACGGCAATGACGACCGCTCCCCACCACGGCACACCAGGGATGTTCGGGTGGGCCGAGCGGTGAGTGGCCGCGACGGACGACCTCGCACGCTGCGCTGACACACGTCGACCGTACCGGCTTTGTATGCGGTACCGGTGCCAGCGGGCGTCGCTTCCGCATGTCGCGCTCTACACTTTGGGACCTGTGAGCTTGAACCTCGGAATTGTGGGCCTTCCCAACGTCGGAAAATCGACGTTGTTCAACGCGCTGACGCGCAACGACGTCTTGGCCGCGAACTACCCGTTCGCGACCATCGAGCCCAATGAAGGGGTGGTGGCACTGCCCGACCCGCGCCTCGGTGAGCTGGCGAAGATCTTCGGCTCGGAGAAGCTGGTGCCGGCACCGGTGACGTTCGTCGACATCGCCGGCATCGTCAAAGGCGCGTCGGAAGGGGCCGGGCTGGGCAACAAGTTCCTGGCCAACATCCGCGAGTGCGACGCGATCTGCCAGGTGGTCCGGGTGTTCGCCGACGATGACGTGATCCACGTCGATGGCAAGGTGGACCCCCGATCCGATATCGAGATCATCGAAACCGAGTTGATCCTGGCCGACATGCAGACCCTGGAAAAGGCCGTCCCGCGGCTGGAGAAAGAGGCCCGCACCAACAAGGAGCGCCGGCCCCTGCACGAGGCCGCGGTGGCCGCCCAGCAGGTGCTCGACTCAGGCAAGACACTGTTCTCCGTGGGCGCCGACGCGGTACTGCTGCGTGAGCTCAATCTGCTGACCACCAAGCCGTTCCTGTACGTCTTCAACGCCGACGAGACGATCCTCACCGACGACGCCAAGAAGGCCGAACTGCGCGCCCTGGTGGCGCCGGCGGACGCGGTGTTCCTCGATGCCAAGATCGAATCGGAGCTGATCGAGCTCGACGAGGAGTCCGCCGCCGAACTGCTGGAGTCGATCGGTCAGACGGAGAAGGGCCTGGATGCGTTGGCGCGCGCCGGTTTTCACACGCTGAAGTTGCAGACCTATCTGACCGCCGGCCCCAAGGAATCCCGGGCCTGGACCATCCACCAGGGTGATACCGCGCCCAAGGCGGCCGGGGTGATCCACACCGACTTCGAGAAGGGCTTCATCAAAGCCGAGATCGTCTCCTTCGACGACCTGGTGGCGGCCGGTTCGATGGCCGCGGCCAAAGCCGCAGGCAAGGTGCGCATCGAAGGCAAGGAGTACGTGATGGCCGACGGCGACGTGGTGGAGTTCAGGTTCAACGTCTGATCAACAGAAGAAGGCATCAACAGAAGAAGGCTTAGTCCGCGCTGCCGCTCCCGTTCAAAGTGCGGCATATACCGGCGGCGCCCACTTATCCTGAACTGCGGTTAGTCGCGTTGAGTTCTGGGAGGTGTGGTGAAGCCAGAGGATGTTGTGCGGGCTGAGTTAGAAGCGTGGCACGGCCTCGATGTCGACGAAATCGTCAGCTACTTCCATCCCGATGGTGTGTGGGACAACGTCGCACTGGGCGTGCACCGCGGGCACGATGAGATACGCGACGCTGTCGAAGGCTACGTCCGGCGGATGGATTCCGCCGAGTTGGAACTTCTGAATATCGCCGTCGACGGCAACATCGTATTGACCGAACGCGTCGATCATTTCGTTTACGACGGCAACAAGATCGCTGCACGGTGCATGGGCGCTTTCGAGGTGACGGGCGACAAGATCACCGCCTGGCGCGACTACTTCGACGTACCCCGGTAGATGCAATCGTCCTGGGCTCCGGTGAACGGCGATGTGGTGGAGTTCAGGTTCAAACGTCTCGATGTCATTGGGCGCGCAGGGCGAGAGCGGCGTGCGGTCGGACTTGATCCGTGCTCGGTCGTCGCAGACGATCTATCTCTAAAAATCCCGCCGCCGATAGGGTCTCCGACATTTCATCGACGGGCCAGCGATATGCAGTTGCAACCCTGTGCTCGAAAGGCTCGACGTCCTCGCCTTCGAAGAACCCGACCACAAGGGTTCCGTTGTTGGACAACGCCGCATGAAATGTGCGGAGGACGTGTGCGAGGGTGCTGGGTTCGTAGTGGATCAGCGAATACCAAGCGAGAATCCCGCCGAAGGATTCCCCTGGCAGGTCGAGCGGGCACATCGAGTTGACGGCGAATTCGACCTCGGGCCAATTCGCGCGGGCGCTCTCGATGAACGCGGGTACCAGATCGACCCCCATCGACTTGAGGCCGAGATCCGTCAAGTATTTAGTCAGGTGGCCTGGTCCGCAGCCGGCATCGAGAATCGTGCCGTCACATCGCTCGAAGTTCCGTCCGAGGAATTGGAGATCGTCAGGATGGACGTGAGTGACGGCGCCGAACATCCGTATGTACGCGTCGGACACCTCGGTGTACCGGCGCCTGACGACGGAGTCCGTCATGAAGTCCACCTTAGGCGGCACGTCTGTTCATGACCGGTGAAGTTTATCGGCGTTGAAATTCGTGGAGTTCCGCTTCAACATAGGCCGCAACCACTCCTCGTGGCATCATAAATAGCATCAGTGATGCGTATGGAGGTGTTGCCATGAGAACTACCGTCACCATCGATGACGAGCTGCTGGCCAAAGCAGCCGAGCTGACCGGAGTGCACGAGAACGTCGCGCTGCTCAAGCAAGGTCTGCAGACACTGATTCGGGTGGAGAGCGCCCGCCGTCTCGTCGCGTTGGGTGGATCGGATTCCGAGGCGACGGCCGCGCCGCGGCGGCGTAGCGCGCCGGAATGATTCTGGTCGACACCGCGGTGTGGATCGATCATCTTCATGCCGCGGAGTCCAGGCTGGTCGAGCAGCTGGAACTGGACGGGGTCGGGTGCCATCCACTGGTTGTCGAGGAGTTGGCGCTCGGCTCGATCGCACATCGGGAGGTCGTGCTCGATCTTCTCGCAAACCTGCGGCAGTTTCCGACCGCTCAGCATGACGAGATCCTGCATCTCGTTGAGCGGCGGCAACTCTGGGGGCGCGGCCTGAGCGCTGTCGACGCCCATCTGATGGCCGCAGTCGCCTTGGTCGACGGAGCGACACTATGGACCAGAGACAAGCGGTTGAAAGCGGCATCGCGAGACCTCGGCATCCAATTGTTCGATGAATGATGTTGTCGACTGCGGAATGTGGTGGCGTTCAGGTTCAACGTCTGAGCCGAGCAAAAAGCTACCGATCTAGAGGTCGTTGCATCCTGGTGGACTGCGCTGAGCGTCAGCCGGCTGTTACCCAGACAGTCTGGCCCGCGGTCACAACAGCGACAACCGCGAGCAGGAGCGTGTCGGATGTGCCCAGGTGTGGCGCGTCGGACTTGGCCATGCGCAATTCGCGTGCGAGCAGAAATAGGGGAAACGTCACGCTGGTCGCAATGGCGTATCCGCCGACAATGTAGAGCCAAACGAACCTGACTCCGTGCTTTCTCGCTTCTATCACCATCAGGATGAAGACTGCGAGACCCAACAGCAGAAGGTCAGCCGCGAACGAGCGAGATGCCGGTGTGACTTTCAAGTCGTTGGTGAAATCGGCCAAGAACTGGCCGGGCTCGTCGTAGTAGGCCGCATTCTGACTCCACGTCGCGATAAGCGCAGCGACAGCGATGACCACGTAGACGACACAGAGAACCTTGCGGGACGTGGGTAGGGGTGATTCCTGATCAGCTGTTGTCATGGGGTCACGCTAAAACGGACAGCGCCGGCCATGGGAGTGATTTCACAAGCAACTTAGGCGATTGGTCGCCACTGCAGAACAGGCAACTGCGTCGAAGGTGTTCCAACTCAAAGCGTTTCCCGCGTACGCATCGCGACCGGGACCTGGGCCCGCCCTCGACGTGCTCTGGGCTCGGGAGCAGCTAATCCCCCGGATCCGGGAGAGCCTGCGGCAGGGCGACGTCGTGGGACGGCTGGGCGGCGACGAACTGGTGGTCCTGCTGCCTGCGATCCACAGCCTCGACGACGCCGTTCTGATCGCCGAGCAGATTCGCAGTTGCGTCGCCGAACCGATCTACCACGACGAACACACCATTCATCCGACGGTGAGTATCGGTGCCACCACCGCCGAGCCCGGCGAATCCGCCTCGACTGTGATCGCCCGCGCTGACGTGGCGATGTATCAGGCCAAAGAGGCCGGCCGCAACGTCGTCACCCGCATCGAGGCAACCGTCATAGATTTGGGGAGGCGGCTCAGCCGGTAACCGAAATCTCCTTGCCCAGTTGATAACCCGGTGCCAGCGACAGTTGGTCTCCGCTCCAGAACGACCCCGGGTCGAAGTAGTTCTCCCGTTTCTCGGTGCTCATCAGCCCCATCTCCTCATAGGTGATGGCGACGGTCTCGGCGCAGTAGGCCGTGGCCAAAGTGGTGCGTCGCGTCTGCTTGTCGCGCTCGGCGGACTCGCGGACTCTGCTGTGCACGAAGGGGATTCCGCGGGTCCAATCGCTGACGGTGGGCAGTCTGCCACGCATCCAGCGACCGGTGAGGCGGGCCGTGGTGGGAAAGGCGGTGCCATCCATCCGTGCGATCACCCGCAGCATCTTGTCTTCCTGCTCGCGGGTGACGTCCGGAGTCAGCTGGCGCAGCCAGCATCGCTGACCGTACTTGCTCATCCACTGTTCGACGGCCGCCCGCAGATCGTTGAGTTGCACGCCGCGGTGGTTGGTGCCGGTCCACATGTCGAGCAGCTTGTCGCCCAACTCGGCATGCCAGATCAGTGGCGGTAGATCGTCGATGGCGACGGTCATGCCGACGTGGTTCACCGGCGCATTGGTCAAGGTCTGGATCGCCCGGTCAGGACCGGAAGCGCCGCGGAACAGCCAGACGTCGCCGGTCCGGGTCACCTCCATCGCCTTGTCGAGGGACACGCTGTGGGTGCGGATGCTCGCGCTCATCAGCGCAGCTTAGGCACACTGTCGGGGTGCGCAACGTATGGAAGTTGATCGGCCTGGCCGGTGTCGTCGGAGTCGCGGCAGGCGGGGTGCTCGTCGCTCGTGATCAGCGCCGCCGAAACTCGTACACGCCGAACGAGATTCGAGCCCGTCTGCACCGGCGGCTGGAGGAGTCGGAAGAGGTGTCGGAAACCGGGTCCGGGGACGACTAACTTCCCTCGAGTGCGCGCAGCCACAGCTGCGTCAGGGTCTCGGTCAGCAGTTCGGCCCCCACGGGCTCAGCGGCGTCGATGATCGCGCTGTGCACCTGGGCTTCGATGCCGCTGACCAGCATGCTGGCCACCAGTGCTCGCTGATTTCGGGCGACGCCGAGGCGCTCGAAATGCTGGGCGACCTCTTCGGCGATGGCGACGTCCACCGCGCGTAATCGGCGCAGCAACGCCTCGGAACGCGGGGCGCTGTCGTAGAGCAGGCTGTGCAGCTGCGGCGCATCGACATGTAGGCGGACGTTGACTTCGATGCCGGCCCGCAGAGAGTCCTCGAGGCCGGGTTCTTCGTCGCGCAGTCGCGCGAACGCCGCCATCATCGATTCGCTGGCCCAGGCCAGGTGACGCTCGGCCAATGAATACAACAGCGCGTCTTTGTCGGGAAAGTAGTGGTACAGCGTGCCGATCGAGATGCCCGCAGCCTCAGCGACTTTATTGGTGGTGGTGCCGGCGTACCCGAGTTCCTCGAACGTCTTTGCAGCGACGTCGAGCACTCGTTCGTAGGTTTCGCGGGACCGTTGCTGTCGAGGTGAATTTCGAGGTTTTGCCATAGGTTTCGATTTATTCGGTGGCGCGGCCATGGCGGCCGACGTCACGTCGTCTCGGGAAGGTACCCCACTCGGCCTTGTCTACGCATCAACTCTCGATTTCAACTATTTCGATGCAGGTGAATGCCCATCGGGCGAACGATGAATCTATTCGGCACCGGAAATGGGGGCGGGTGAACTCACCGGGTGACGAAACCGATGACGGCTTCGCTGAATGCGTCGTTGTCGTCGCCGGCCGCGGTGTGCCCCGCGCCGGACAATTCGACGAACTCCGCACGGGGCACCTTCTGCAGGAAGTCGTTGACACCTTCGGTGCTGACCACATCGGAGAGCTTGCCGCGGATCAGCAGGATCGGGACCTGCAGGCCCATGGCGGCGGCCTCCAGTTTGTCGGTGCGCTCGAAGGGATCATCGGCGGGCTTGGTCAGGAATGCCGGATCCCAGTGCCAATACCAGCGTCCGTCGCGCAGTCGCAGGTTTTTCTTCAAGCCTTCGGGGCTCCGCGGCCTGGTGCGGTGCGGCAGGTACCCGGCGACGGCGTCGGCGGCCTCCTCCAGAGAGTCGAAGCCGTGCACGTGGTTGAACATGAAGTCCCGGATGCGGGCACTGCCGGTTTTCTCGAACCGGGGCACGACGTCGACGAGGACGAGTTGGGTGACGCGCGCCGGCCCTGCCTGGCTGGCCACCAGGATGCCGGTCAGCCCGCCCATGCTCGCTCCGATGATCGCCACCGGCGGGCCGACGGCGTCGATGACGGCGTGCACGTCACCGGTGAGGGTCTCGAGCGCGTAGTCGGCACCGGGGGAGCGATCACTGTCGCCGTGGCCTCGGGTGTCGACAGCGACCACGTGGAAGCCCTGGTCGCCGAGGACCTGGCCGGTCTTCTTCCAGGAGTGCCGGTTCTGGCCGCCGCCGTGCAGCATCAGGATCGTCGGTCGGGTCCCGGCGCGGGGTGAGGAGCCGGCAACGCCGGCATTCCACTCGTCGGCCACCAGGGTGATCCCGCCGACCCCGGAGAACTCCACAGTCTTCGGTGCGCTCATGGGCATCCTCTCGGTTCAGCAGACGGTCGACGTTACGGCCCGATCGGTGCTTGGTCGGTGCGGGGTCAGTCCGCAGCCGATATCGCACAACGGCTAGTCGAGCAGTCGGTTGAGGTGGGTGAGCGCCGCGTCCGTCACCGCGCCGGCTTCGTCGGCGTCGTCACAGGTCATCACCTGGGCGGCCGATTCCGTGAGTACCGCGATCAGCACCCTCGTCAAGAGTGCAGCGGCGGCGGAGGCATTGATCTCGAGCTCGGTGAGCCACCGCTGGAACCACGCCTGCAGGCTGTCTCGCCGGATGCGTTCGTACCCGGGCGGGACGTCGTCGGTCGCCATGATGGCCGCGATGTGGCGGTGGGTCCAGATGGCTTCCAGATACCGACGGGCCTGGGCGTCCAGCGACTCTCGGAACGACGCAGACGTGGTGAGGTGGCCACTGTCGGCGATGCGCTGTCCGACAGCCGCGCGTAGCCGTTCGTGAATGGCGAGGAACAACTCGGATTTGCCACCGAAGTGGTGATAGATGCTGCCGATACTGGCGCCGGAGGTGGTGACGACATCACCGATCGTGGCTGCGGCATAGCCGTGTTCGCGGAATACCGCAGCAGCTGCGTCGAGAATGCGCAGTTGGGTGGCATCGGATTTCGCCCACCGCCGCCGCGCGGTGTTGACACCTGTCAAACCCGGCGGATGTTCCGAGACGCCTTCGGCAGTGGCCGGCGCAGTCATGAATGGACGCTAACGCCGCATACCGCAATTGAGAGGGCATCCGAAATAGCGTTCTAGAACTGTGACCATTTGTGGTGTCCGTTTGTCATTTCATGTTATTGGAGTTTGTTCAATGCATTCGGAGTTTGCTGGCCGATTGCCTTGCGGCGCCGGATGATCCGAATCCCACCGAGCGTGCACCCTTCTGCGCTGGATGTGGGAGGATCACGAACGTTCGCGGGTGGCCTGAGAGGGCCTTCCGGCGGGGTCTGCCGAAGTGTTGCTCGCTGTGAAAAGCGTGGTGTACGTTCTTCGAGCGGTCCTGTGTCACGAGTCACAGTTATAACGCGGAAGAGGTTCTGTGGCGGAGGGGAAATCAGCGGCTCATGCGTTTGATGCAGATCCGGCCGTCGGTGCAGGACCAGATGGACCCACGACTCGAGAAAGGGGTCGCTAGTGGCAACCCCTGAGTTGATCGCCAAGCCGGTGCGCTCGGTCGGCGGCTTCTTCGCGATGACGCTCGACACCTTCGTCGCGATGTTCCGGCCACCCTTCGCGTGGCGTGAGCTGATCCTGCAGACCTGGTTCGTCGCACGGGTGTCCATCGTGCCGACGCTGATGCTCTCGATCCCGTTCACCGTCCTGCTGGTCTTCACGTTCAACATCCTGTTGGTCGAGTTCGGTGCCGCCGACTTCTCCGGCACCGGCGCTGCCATCGGCACGGTGACGCAGATCGGTCCGATCGTGACGGTGCTGGTGGTCGCGGGAGCCGGCGCCACCGCGATGTGCGCCGATCTCGGCGCCCGCACCATCCGCGAAGAACTCGACGCGCTGCGCGTGATGGGCATCAACCCCATCCAGGCACTGGTGGTGCCGCGGGTGCTGGCAGCCACCATCGTCGCGCTCCTGTTGTCGGCCTCGGTGGTGGTGGTCGGTATCGCCGGCGGTTTCTTCTTCTCGGTGTTCGTTCAGCACGTCACCCCGGGCGCGTTCATCGCCGGGCTCACGTTGATCACCGGCCCCGCCGACGTGGTCATCTGTCTGATCAAGGCCACGCTGTTCGGTCTGTCTGCCGGTCTGATCGCCTGCTACAAAGGCATTTCCGTCGGTGGCGGCCCGGCCGGTGTCGGCAACGCCGTCAACGAGACGGTGGTCTTCACCTTCATCGCGTTGTTCGTGATCAACGTGTTGGCCACCGCGGTCGGCGTCGAGGCCAACGTATGACAGCCGTTCACGGAAACAACCCGCGCCTGCAGAAAACACTCCAGGGTTGGGCCGACGGCTGGAGCCGGATCGGCCTGCAGACAAAGTTCTACGGTTACACCCTCAAAGGCATCGTGGATGCCTTCCTCTACTACAAGACCGAGATCGTCCGGCTGATAGCGCAAATGGGCCTCGGTGCGGGCGCGCTCGCGGTCATCGGCGGCACGATCGCGATCGTCGGCTTCCTCACCTTGTCGACCGGCGCGCTGGTGGCAGTCCAGGGCTACAACCAGTTCGCGACCATCGGCGTCGAGGCGCTCACCGGTTTCGCCTCCGCCTTCTTCAACGTGCGCCTGATCGCCCCGCTGACCGCGGGCGTGGGGATGGCCGCCACCATCGGTGCCGGCGCCACCGCGCAGCTCGGCGCCATGCGGATCAACGAGGAGATCGACGCCCTCGAGGTCATCGGCATCCGCACCATCGCCTACCTGGCCTCCACACGGGTGATCGCCGGAGTCGTCGTGGTGATCCCGCTGTACTGCGTCGCCGTGCTGATGTCGTTCCTGGCGGCCCGGGTCGGCACCACCGTCATCTACGGACAGTCCACCGGTGTCTACGACCATTACTTCCGGACGTTCCTGAACCCCGTCGACCTGATCTGGTCGTTCGGCCAGGCCGTCGCGATGGCGTTCGCGATCATGCTCGTGCACACCTACTACGGCTTCACCGCCTCCGGTGGTCCCGCCGGGGTGGGCGAGGCCGTGGGCCGCGCTGTGCGTACCTCCCTCATCATCGCCGCCCTGGTGACTGTGATGATCTCTCTGGCCGTCTACGGCCAGTCCGGCAACTTCAACCTTTCCGGATAAGGCCTCAGGACACATGGACTTCGCGGAGAAGGAACAGGGCAGGGGCCTGCACCCCGGTTGGTGGACGGCCATCCTGCTGGTGTTCATCGCCGTGCTGGTGTACGGCACCGGCGCGCTGTTCTCGGGCACCTTCAAGACCTATGTGCCGATCACGCTGACCTCCGAGCGCGCCGGCCTGGTGATGGAGACCGGCGGCAAGGTCAAGATGCGCGGTGTGCAGGTCGGGCGCGTCAGCTCCATCAAGGGCGGTACCGAGCCCGTGTCCCTGCGTCTCGAGATCTTCCCTGATCAGGTCGAGCACATTCCGGCCAATGTCGAAGCCGAGATCAGGGCCACCACTGTGTTCGGCGCCAAGTTCGTCGACCTGATCTATCCCGAGAACCCCAGCTCCGACCGGATCGCCGCCGGCGCGGTGGTCAAGTCCCGCAATGTCACCACCGAAGTCAACACGGTGTTCCAGAACCTGGTCGGCGTGCTCGACCAGGTGGACCCGATGAAGCTGAACGCTGTCATCTCTGCGCTGGCCGAAGGCGTGCGCGGCCAGGGTGAGCGCATCGGCCAGGCCACCACAGATTTCAACCAGGTGCTGCTGGCGCTGAACCCGCGCAGCGACACGATCCGGGAAGACTGGCAGGCGCTGGCCGGCTTCAGCGACGCCTACAGTGGTGCCGCGCAGGACATCCTGGCCACCCTCAGCGCCGCGAGCACCACCAGTACCACCATCGTGGAGAACGCCAAGCCGCTGGATGCGTTGCTGCTCAACGTGATCGGGCTGTCGAACTCCGGTATCGCCTTGCTGGCGCCCAATCAGGCGAATCTGATCAAGGGCATCAACAACCTCGAACCCACCACCAACCTGCTGATGAAGTACAACCCCGAGTACACCTGCATGCTGGTGGGTGCCAAGTGGCTGCTGGACAACGGCGCCTATGACGCCACCGGTGGCAACGGCAAGTCCTTCATCGTCGACGGTGGCGCGCTGGCCGGTGACGACCAGTACCGCTACCCCGATCACCTCCCGATCAACGGCGCCAAGGGCGGCCCCGGCGGCCAGCCCGGCTGTGGCTCGCTGCCCATCCCGGACAAGAACTGGCCGGTGCGGGCGCTGGTCACCAACACCGGCTGGGGCACCGGCGTCGACATCCGGCCCAACCCGGGTATCGGCTTCCCCGGTTACGGCAACTACCTGCCCGTCACCCGCGGCAATCCGCGTCCGCCGAGCATCCGCAACCTGTTCGGTGGGCCCGCGCCCGGCCCGAATGCCGGAAATCCGCCGAAGGTCATCCCCGAACCGGGTGACTATCCGTACGGTGCGCAGATGTACCACCCCGACGGCACCCCGATCTGGAACAACCTGCCGCCGGCACCGCCTCCGATGGATGCGCGGGAGCCGGGAGCGACACCGGGCTCGGAGCCGTTCCTGGTGCCGCACCCGGGCCTGCCGCCCACCCCGCTGCCCCCGGTACCGGTGCCCAACCCGGCCATCCCCGGCTCCTGACCGCACACCCGCAACCACCACTCGAGAGGCAACACGGAAGTGAAAGACAACCTGGGAGGCGCCCTGTGGCGTTTGGGGATCTTCCTGGTGGTCTGCCTACTCGGGATGTTCTCGCTGTTCGCCGTGTTCGGTCAGCTGCGTTTCGACAAAGAGCAGAGCTACCGCGCTGAGTTCACCAACGTGACAGGCCTGGAGCCCGACGATTTCGTCCGGATCGCCGGTGTCGAGGTCGGCAAGGTGAAGAGCTTGACGATCCGGGACGACTCCACGGTGCTGGTGGACTTCACCACCCAGGACTCCGTGGTGCTGACCGAGGGCAACCGTGCGGTGATCCGGTACGACGACCTGATCGGCGGCCGATACCTGCAACTGATCGAAGGTGCCGGTGGCACAAAGAAACTCAACCCCGGAGACACCATTCCGCTCGCTCGGACCGAACCGGCGCTGGATCTCGACGCGCTGATCGGTGGGTTCCGCCCGCTGTTCCAGGCGCTCAACGCCGAACAGGTCAATGCCCTGACCGGACAGCTGATCAGCGCCCTGCAAGGCCAAGGGGCCACCATCGGGTCGTTCCTCACCCAGACGGCCTCGTTGACCAACACCCTGGCCGACCGCGACCAGCTCATCGGTGACGTCATCGTCAACCTCAATACGGTGCTGGGTTCGCTTGCCGGACAGAGCGATCAGTTCGGCAAGGCGGTCACCGCACTGTCGGAGTTGGTGCAGGGTCTGGCCGAGCGCAAAGAGGACATCGCCACCGGCCTGGCGTACACCAACGAAGCGGCCGGCTCCATCACCGCGCTGCTGTCGGAGGCCCGGCCGCCTCTGCAGAAGGTGATCACCGAGACCGATCGCAGCGCGAGCATCGTGCTGGCCGATCACGATTACTTCGACAACGTGCTCAACACCCTGCCGGATGCCTACCAGCTGCTGAACCGCCAAGGGATGTACGGCGACTTCTTCAGCTTCTACCTGTGCGATATCGCACTCAAGCTCAACGGCAAGGGAGGCCAGCCGGTGTACGTGAAGGTGGCCGGCCAGAGCACGGGGAGGTGTGCACCGCGATGAAACCTTTCGCTGAACGCAACGCCTACGTCATCGGCCTGATCGGCATCGTCGGCATCGTCGCCATCGTGCTGTTCGCGCTGAACTACAAGAAGCTCCCGCTCATCAACTCCTCGACGTCGTACTCGGCCTACTTCGCCGAAACCGGCGGCATCGACAGCGGTTCACCCGTCCAGGTGTCCGGCCTGCAGGTGGGTCAGGTGAACAGCGTCGAGCTCGACGGCGCCCAGGTGCTGATCACCTTCAGCGTCAACGACGACGTGCGGCTGGGCGATCGCGCCGAAGCCGCGATCAAGACGAAAAGCCTTCTGGGAGCCAAGTTCCTCGAGGTGACCCCGCGCGGCGAGGGCCAGCTCGAAGGGTCGATCCCCAAAGACCGCACCACACCGCCCTATGAGCTGCCCGACGCGCTGGGGGATCTGACGACGACCATCAGCGGCCTGAACACCGATCAGCTCTCCGAGTCGCTGCGGGTGCTCTCGGAAACCTTCTCCGAGACCCCGCCGGACCTCCGGGTGGCCGTCGAAGGGGTGGCCCGGTTCTCCGAGACGCTCAACGAACGCGACGCCCAGTTGCGCGAGCTGCTGAGCAACGCCAACAAATCGACCACCGTCCTGGCCGAGCGCAGCGATCAGGTGGTGTCTCTGATCGCGAACACCAACGCCTTGCTCGCCGAATTGCAGACGCAGAGCAGCGCTTTGGATCAGATCTCGAACAACATCTCGGCCGTCAGCCAGCAGCTGGTCGGTTTCATCGACGAGAACCGGTCCACGATGAAGCCGGCGCTCGACAAGCTCAACGGCGTGCTCGCCACCATCGACAACCGCAAGGACCGGGTGGCGAAGTCGATCAACATGCTGTCGACCTACGCGATGGCCCTCGGTGAATCGGTGGCCGCCGGACCGTTCTTCAAGTCCTACATCTCCAACCTGATCCCCGGACAGTTCAGCCAGCCGTTCATCGACGCCGCCTTCTCCGACCTGGGCCTCGATCCGAATGTGCTGCTGCCGACCGATCGGATCGATCCGCAGATCGGGCAGCCGGGCACCCCGGCACTGCCGATACCGTTCCCGCGCACCGGCCAAGGCGGCGAGCCGCGCCTGAACCTGCCGGACGCCATCACCGGCAACCCGGGCGATCAAGGGTGCGGTCCGCCCGGCATCCCGCTGCCCGGACCCACCGGCTGCTATCCCTACCGTGATCCGGGACCCGCGCCTGCCCCCGGTGGCCCTCCGCCCGGACCGCCCGCACTGGCCCCGGCCGGTATCGCAACCACCCCGGCGCCCTCGGTGGCACCGGTGGCGGTCCCGGCCCCCGGCCAGCTCCCGCCGGTGACCCAGACCCTCGGTCCGTTACCCGGCCCCGTTGACCCGGCCAACCCGGGAGGAGGACAGTGACGCTCTCCCGAAACTCCAGGATCGGTGTCGGCATCGTGCTGGTGCTCATCCTCGTCGCGGGCGTGGCCGTGCTGCTGCGCCCCGGCGGCCCGGTGAACCGCACCAACGTGGTCGGCTACTTCGCCAACAGCAACGGCATCTTCGTCGGCGACGACGTGAAGATCCTCGGGGTGTCCGTCGGCAAGATCGACAAGATCGAACCCGAGCCCGAGCGGGTCAAGATCTCGTTCTGGTACGACAGCAAGCACAAGGTGCCCGCCGATGCCCTGGCCGCGATCCTGTCGCCGGCGCTGGTCACCGGACGTGCCATCCAGCTGACCCCGGCCTACACCGGGGGCCCGGTGCTGGAGTCCGACGCGGTGATTCCGCAGGACCGCACCGCGGTCCCCGTCGAATACGACCAGTTCCGTCAGCAGCTGCAGCGGCTGACCGACACCCTGGAACCCACCGAAGCCGGTGGGGTGAGCACGCTGGGGTCGGCCATCAACACCGCTGCCGACAACCTGCGCGGCCAGGGCGCCGACATCCGCAACACCGTCATCCAACTGTCCCAGGCGTTTTCGGCGCTCGGCGACCACAGCACCGACATCTTCTCCACGGTGCGCAACCTGTCGATCCTGGTGGCCGCGTTGCAGCAGAGCACCGATTTGATGCGGCAGCTGAACCAGAATCTCGCTGATGTCACCGGCCTGCTCGCCGATGACCCCGACGAAATCTCCTCGGCGGTGCGTGATCTCAACGTCGCCGTCCGTGAGGTGCAGACCTTCGTCGCCGACAACCGCGAGACGCTGGGTACCACGTCGGACAAGCTGGCCTCGGTCACCGGAATCCTCAACGACAACCTCGACGACGTGAAGCAGCTGCTGCACATCGCGCCCAACACCCTGCAGAACTACATCAACATCTATCAACCGGCGCAGGGCGCCGCCACCAGCGTGCTGGCGATCAACAACTTCTCCAACCCGATCTCGTTCCTGTGCGGCGCAATTCAGGCCGCATCACGGTTGGGTGCCGAGCAGTCGTCGAAACTGTGTGTGCAGTACCTCGCGCCCATCATCAAGAACCGGCAGTACAACTTCTTGCCGATCGGGCAGAACCTGTTCGTCGGCACCCAGGCCCGGCCCAATGAAGTGACCTGGAGCGAGGACTGGATGCGGCCGGACTACATTCCGCCGCGCCCGCCCGCCCCGCCTGCAGCTCCGGTGCCCGTAGCACCGATGCCGGCGGAAGCCGTCGCGCCACCGGCACCGACATCACCCTTGGCCGCCGAAGGTGCGCCCACCAATCCCGCGGACGGACTGCAGGGACTGATGGTTCCGGGGGCCGGCCAATGAGCAGGCACTGGGTGCGCGTCACCGCAGGACTGGCTGCCTCGGCCGCCGTGCTGACCGGATGTGGGGACTGGCAGGGCCTGAACTCCCTGCCGCTGCCCGGCACCGAGGGCACCGGTCCGGGGGCCTACACGGTCACCGCGCAGATGCCTGACGTCGACAACCTCGAGCAGAACTCCCGGGTGCGCGTCGGCGACGTCACCGTGGGCAACGTCAGCAAGATCGAACGTCAGGGCTGGAACGCCCTGGTGACCATGAAGCTCAACGGCGACGTCCAACTGCCCGCCAACGCCACCGCGACCATCGGTCAGACCAGCCTGTTGGGCTCCCTGCACGTCGAACTGGCGCCGCCCCGAGAGGGGGCCCCCGAAGGCCGCCTGGCCGAGGGCTCGGTGATCCCACTGTCGGCGGCGGGTTCCTACCCCACCACCGAGCAGACGCTGGCGGCGGTGTCGCTGTTGCTCAACGGCGGTGGCATCGCGCAGGTGCAAGAGGTCACCCACGAGCTCAGCACTGCCTTCACCGGCCGTGAAGGCGACCTGCGGTCCCTGATCGAGCAACTCGACAAATTCATCACCTACAACAACGACCAGAAGAACGACATCATCGCCGCGGCGGAGAGCCTGAACAATCTGGTGGGACAGATCGCCGAGCAGAAGCCCGTCGTCGATGAAGCGTTGCGCACCATCCCGGACGCCCTCGACGTACTCAAAGATCAGCGCGCGCAGTTGTCCGAGGCGCTGGTGCAGCTCGGCAAGTTCAGTGCGTTCGCCGGCGACTCGGTGAACCAGACCAGGGAAGCGCTGGTGGCCGAACTCAAGGACCTCGGGCCGGTATTGCAGTCGCTGGCCGACGCCGGGCCTGCGCTCACCCGGGCACTGAGTTTCTTCCCCACCTTCCCGTGGCCCAAGGAAACATTGCACAACTGGATGCGCGGCGACTACGGCAACCTCAGCCTGGTGTTCGACCTGACGCTGAGTCGCCTGGACAGCGGCTTCTTCACGGGCACCCGGTGGGAGGGCGATCTCACCGAGCTGGAAATGCAGTGGGGCCGCACCATCGGTCAGTTGCCCAGCCCATACACCCGCGTCAATCCGCTGGTGGCGCCGTACCGCTGGGATCAGGGGCCGTAACCATGCATCTGACCAGAAAAATCCTGACGCAGATCGCGATCTTCCTGTTGATCTCCGCGATCGCCGGCGCGGTGATGATCTTCAACTTCATCAACCTGCCCGCCATGTTGTTCGGTGTCGGCGAGTACCGCGTGACCATCGAGCTGCCCGAAGCCGGTGGTATCTACCAGCGGGGCAACGTCACCTACCGGGGCACCGAGGTGGGTCGCATCGAAGACGTCCGGCTGACCGAGCGCGGTGTCGACGCCACGTTGGTGATGCGCTCCAACCAGGAGGTCCCCGGCGACCTCGACGCCGAGGTGCACAGCCAGTCCGCCGTCGGTGAGCAGTTCATCGAGCTCATCCCGCGCAGCGGTAACGGCCCGGCCCTGGCCGACGGCGACGTCATCCCGATGGATCGCACGTCCGTACCGCCGGATGTCAACTCGTTGTTGGATGCGACAAACCGTGGCCTGCAGGCGATTCCGCACGACAATCTGAAAACGGTCATCGACGAGGCCTATGTCGCGATCGGCGGGCTGGGCCCGGAGATCTCCCGGTTCGTCAAGGGATCGGCGTCGCTGGCGATCGACAGCCGCGCCAACCTCGACGAGCTGACCACGGTGATCGACCAGTCCAAGCCGGTCCTGGATTCCCAGATCGACACTTCGGACTCCATTCAGGCCTGGGCGTCGCACCTGGCGACCATCAGCGGCGAGCTCGAGGAGCAGGACACCGCGCTGCAGGGTGTCCTGGTGGACGGCTCAGGAGCAGCCGACGAAACCCGCGCCTTGTTCGATCGCCTGCAGCCCTCGTTGCCGATCCTGCTGGCCAACCTGGTGAGCGTCGGGGAAGTGGCGATCACCTACCAGCCCAACCTCGAGCAGCTACTGGTGTTGCTGCCGCAGGGCACCGCCGTCACCTCCGCGACCGGCGTCGCCAACCGCTTCACCAAACAGGATTACAAGGGCGCCTACCTGAGCTTCAACCTGAACCTCAACCTGCCGCCCCCGTGCACCACCGGGTTCCTGCCGGCCCAGCAGATCCGCCCGCCCGCCGCGGTGGACGCACCCGACCGGGCCGCAGGCAACCTGTACTGCCGGATCCCACAGGACTCGTCGTTCAACGTGCGCGGCGCGCGGAACGCGCCGTGCGTGACGGTGCCTGGCAAACGTGCCGCGACCGTGCGTGAATGCGAGAGCGACGAGGTCTACGAACCGCTCAACCAAGGCTTCAACTGGAAGGGCGACCCGAACGCGACCACCTCGGGTCAAGCCATCCCGGACATTCCGCCCGGCATGCCACCTGCAGAAGCCGCCCCACCGCCCGCCCCGCCGCCGCTTCCCCTTGCGGCCGCTGAATACGACCCGACCACCGGCACGTACGTTGGACCAGACGGGCATGTGTACACACAAGCCGATTTGGCCAAAGGTGCCGCAGAGGAGCAAACATGGCAGACGATGCTGCTGCCCCCGAAGGGAAGCTGAGCGGGTCGCCCAAGACCCCCGCAGACGCCGCAGTCCCCGATGGAGCGACGGAATCGCCGGCACCGACCGAGCTCGACGTCACCGACCCTGAAGTAGCCGACGCAGAGATCGCCGAAGCGGACAGCACCGTGGTGGTGGACGACACCACTGTGGCGGACGATGATGCCGACCTCGACGAGGCAGAACTCGCCGAGCTCGACGAAGCAGAGCTGGCGGCACTCAACCCCGCCACCGAGACGATGTCGCCGGTGAAGCTGGCCATGATCATCGGCATCGTCGTGGTCCTCGCCCTCGGCGGTGCTGTCGGCTGGCTCGGGTTCCGCTCGGTGGAGGCACGCCAAGCGTCCGAGCAGCGCCAGGTCTTCCTGCAGGTCGGTCGCCAGGCGGCACTGAACTTGACGACGATCGATGCCGCGACGGTGGACGCCGACGTCCAGCGCATTCTGGATTCAGCGGCTGAGTCGTTCTACGACGACTTCTCGGCGCGTACCCAACCGTTCGTCGATGTGGTCAAGCAGGCGCAGTCGAAGTCGGTCGGTGAGGTCACCTCCGCCGGGCTGGAATCCGACAACGGCACCGATGCGCAGGTCCTGGTGGCGATCACGGTGCGGACCTCGAATCTCGGTGCCCAGGAGCAGGAGCCACGTGCCTGGCGGATGCGCATCGCCGTCAAGCAGATCGGTGCCGACACCAAGGTCACCAACGTGGAGTTCGTCCCGTGACGCCGGATGAGACCACCCCGAAGGCCGACGCCGCCGACGATGCGGTAACGACGAAGGACGCCGACGTAGTGCCCGACAAGACTGACGTAGTGCTCGACAAGACCGACGCCGACACCGTTGTCGGATCTGACACCGTTGTCGGATCTGACACCGAGGTCCCATCCGACACCGTTGTCGGATCTGACACCGAGGCCGAGGAGACGGCTGCTGTCGAGGAGACGGTCAAGCCCGGTCTCAACTGGGCGCGGGTGTTCGCCTTCGTGGTGCTGCCCGCGCTGGCGTTGATCCTGGGTGCCGCAGCAGGTTTCCTCAAATGGCAGGACTCGACGAATCGCGACGACCGCACCATCGCCGCCGAATCGATCGCGATCGCCAAGGACGCCACGGTGCGGTTGCTGTCCTACAAGCCCGACACCGTTGAGCAGGACCTCGGCTCGGCCCGCGATCTGCTCACCGGTGAATTCCAGGAGTCCTACACCCAGCTGATCAACGATGTGGTGATCCCGGGCTCGCAGGAGAAGCAGATCTCGGCGGTGGCCACGGTGCCGGCCGCGGCGTCGGTCTCGGCCGAGCCGAACAAAGCTGTCGTCCTGGTATTCGTGAACCAGACGGTGGTGGTAGGCGCTGATGCGCCCACCGCCACGACGTCCAGCGTGCAGGTGACGATGGAACGCGTGGGCGATCGCTGGTTGATCTCCGAATTCAACCCTGTGTGAGCGCTGCGATGACCACGGATCCGAAGTGGATCGACATCACCACCACGGACGTTCCGGTCAAGGCCCTGACGTGGGGCCCGGCTGACGGCCCACTTGCCCTGTGCCTGCACGGTTTTCCCGACACCGCCCACGGCTGGCGCAAGGTCGCGCCGCTGCTGGTAGCGGCAGGGTATCGAGTGGTGGCGCCGATGATGCGGGGCTACGCCCCGTCCGGCTTTCCGCTCGACAACAGCTATCACGTAGGTGCCCTGATGGACGACGCACTGCGGGTACGCGAAGCCGTGGGCGGCGGCGATGCCGATCTGCTGATCGGGCACGACTGGGGCGCGATGACCGCGACGGGGCTGGCGGCCATGCCGGACAGCCCGTTCCGTAAAGCCGTCATCATGTCGGTGCCGCCCGCGGCGGCGTTTCAGCGGCCGGGGGGTGTGGCCCACCCGGGCCGGCTGGCCGCGCAGCTCCCGAGGCAGCTGTGGCGCAGCTGGTACATCATGTACTTCCAATTGCCCTGGCTCCCTGAGCGTTCGGCCCGATGGGTGGTGCCGCGGTTGTGGCGGCACTGGTCACCCGGATACGACGCCACCGAGGATCTGCAGCATGTCTTCGCCGCGATCGGCGCACCCGAACGTTGGCGCGCGGCGCTGGGCCCCTACCGGGCGACGGTTCGGAACTCGGCACCTCCGCCCTGGTATGCCGAACTGCACAAGCACTGGCTGTCCGCGCCTGTGCTGCCGGTGCTGTACCTGCACGGCAACAACGACGGTTGTGCCACCTCCGCCTACACCGAGTGGGTGCAGCAGATCCTGCCCGAGGGCAGTCGCGCCGCGGTGGTGGCCGATGCCGGGCACTTCCTTCAGCTCGAGCAGCCGCAACGGGTCGCCGAGTTGATCGTCGAATTCGCTGCCACCACTGGCTGATCGGTGGTGGCACGACTCACGGCCCACGACGCCCAGAGTTTGTGGATGGCGGCCAAGGTGCCCGACGACGATTTCATGCTGTACGCATTTGCCGGCGTGGCAGACCCCATCGAACCGGCGCTCGAGCAGCTGCGCAGACGCGCATCGGTCTGCCACGACCTGAGGTTGCGGATCGTTGACGACAGCCCCCTGCAGTACCCGGCGTGGATCTCCGGGGCCGTGACGCAATCGCAGTTCGTCGTCCATGGGGCACGCGACTGGTCCTCGTGCCTGGACGCGGTGGTCGTGCTGGCCGAGCATCAACTCGACCCCGCTGAAGCCCTGTGGCGGCTGCACGTCTTCGCGCCGGTGACCGACGTTCCGAGATCATCGGGGCCGACGACCGTTGCGGTACTACAGATCTCGCATGCCCTCGCTGATGGCACCCGCACGGCTGAGTTGGCCGGGTGGCTGTTCGGCCGGGCCGCGCCGGTGACGCCCATCAGCGCGCCGCGGCGGGGGAGTCTGCTGCTGCGGTCAGTGGAAGCCGCGCGTACCCACCGGCAATTCACCCGCGACCTGGACGCCGGTGTGTTGCCTGCGCCGGCCCCGACGCGCGCCCCGCTGTTGACGAACTCCGCACCGGTCGGACAGCGGCGGGTACGCACCGTGCTGCGGGACCGCAGCGCGCTGTCCGGCGGCACGGTCACGGTGTCGGCTCTGGTGGCGATCTCGACTGCACTGGCCGGCTATCTGCGCGACCGTGGCCAGGATCCGGCACAGCTGGCCGCCGAGATCCCGATGGCGAACACGGGCATTCGGGACGCGCACAACTACTTTCGCAGCATCGGTGTGGGATTGCACCCGGATCGTCCGCCCGGCGAGCGCGCCGCCCTGATCGCCGCCGAGCTGTCTGCGGGCCGGCGACGCGGCGAGCATCCGGCGGCCATCGCAAGCCGCCGGTCCTTCTCGGCGGTGCCCGCAGCCCTGTTGCGTTGGGGTGTGGGCAAATTCGACGAGACCGCCCGCGCGCCCGCAGTGTCAGGCCACACGGTGGTGTCCAGTATCAACCGCGGTGCCGCAGACCTGCGTTTCGGTGACGCGCCTGTGCTGTTCTCCGCCGGATATCCGCCGCTGTCGCCGATGATGGGGCTGATCCACGGCGTCCACGGGCTGGGCGACACCGTGGCGATCAGCGTGCACGCGGCGGATTCGACGGGGGACATCGACGATTACGTCGAGCGACTCGAACACGCCCTGGGATGAGCGGCTGCGTGTGGGAGTAGGAGACAAGTGGTCTGTTCAGGTCCTCCATCGTGGTTCTGAGGGTCGGGACAATGGGGGTTGGGCAGGCGGGTAACAGATGGCCTACATTCTGTTACGTGACTGCCTACGACTTCGCGCTCCTCGTGCTCCGGGTGGTGCTCGGCCTGACGATGGCTGCGCACGGCTACAACAAGTTCTTCGGCGGCGGCCGGATCCCCGGCACCGCAGGTTGGTTCGACAGCATCGGCATGAAACCCGGACTGTTCCACGCCCGGGTGGCCGCCTCGACCGAGATGGCCGCAGGCATCGGGCTCGCACTCGGCCTGCTGACCCCCGTTCCCGCTGCGGGCTTCGTGGCCCTGATGCTGGTGGCGGCCTGGACCGTGCACCGTAAGAACGGCTTCTTCATCGTCAAGGAGGGCTGGGAGTACAACCTGATCCTGGCCGTCGTCGCGGTGGCCATCGCGGGTATCGGTGCGGGCAAGCTGAGCCTGGATTACCTGCTGTTTTCCGGGACCGGGCTCTATGACCTGCTGCAGGGGTGGTGGGGACTGGCGATCGCGCTGGTGCTGGGTCTCGGCGGCGGCATCGGTCAGCTGGCGATCTTCTACCGCCCGCCCGTCAAGTCCTAGATTTTTTCCCGCGGGCAGACGCAGATACGCCTAGATTCGGTCCAGAATCACCCGAGTTTGCGTCTGCTCGCCAAAAGTAACTAGAACACGTTCTAGTCTGATCCCCATGGGATTTCTGACACAAGACACTCCCCAGATCGACTTCGCAGAATGGAGCAAGGGCACCCGCGCCGAGCGGATCGTCCCGATGGCCCGGCACTGGGCCGAGGTCGGGTTCGGCGCCCCGGTAGCGCTGCACTTGTTCTACGTCGTCAAGATCCTGGCCTACATCTTGGGCGCCTGGCTGGTGGTGCTGAGCACCAGAGGCATTGACGGCTTCACCGATGTCGCGCAGTGGTACAACGAACCGATCGTCTTCCAGAAAGTCGTGCTCTACACGATGTTGTTCGAGGTCGTGGGGTTCGGCTGCGGGTTCGGCCCGCTCAACAACCGGTTCTTCCCGCCGATGGGTTCGGCGCTGTACTGGCTGCGTCCCGGCACCATTCGGCTACCGCCGTGGCCGAACCGCATCCCGCTCACCAAAGGCGACGCGCGGACTCCGTTCGACGCCGCGATCTACGGGGCGCTGCTGGTGGCTCTACTGGTCGCGTTGTTCTCCGACGGCACCGGGCCGGGTGCGGGGATACTGCCGGCGTGGCAGCTCGGGGCCATCCTGGGACTACTGGCTGTCATCAGTCTGCGCGACAAGGTCATCTTCCTCGCCGCCCGCGGTGAGGTCTACGGCGCACTGACCGTCGCCTGCCTGTTCGCCAGCTACAGCGTGGTCGACATGATCATCGCCGCCAAACTCGTCTGCCTGGTGATCTGGCTCGGTGCGGCCACCTCGAAGCTCAACAAACACTTCCCGTTCGTGATCTCGACGATGATGAGCAACAATCCGGTGTTCCGGCCGAAGTGGATCAAGCGCCGGTTCTTCGAGCACTTCCCCGACGATCTGCGGCCCGGGCGGGCATCCCGCGTGCTCGCCCATTTCAGCACGGCCGTCGAAGGTCTGGTGCCGCTGGTGTTGTTCTTCACCCATGGCGGCTGGCCCACCGCCGTCGCCGCCTTCGTCATGCTGTGCTTCCACTTCGGCATCCTGAGCTCGATACCCATGGGCGTGCCGCTGGAGTGGAACGTGTTCATGATGTTCAGCGTGCTGGCATTGTTCGTCGGTCACGCCGATGTCGGTCTGGGCGATCTGACGAGCCCGCTGCCCATCGTGTTGTTCGTGGTGGTCGCGGGCACTGTGGTGCTGGGAAACCTGTTTCCCCGCAAGGTGTCGTTCCTGCCCGGTATGCGCTACTACGCGGGCAACTGGGACACCTCACTGTGGTGCCTCACCCCGTCGGCCGATCAGAAGATCGCCGACCACGTCGTCGCGATCGCCAGCATGCCCGCCGCGCAGCTGGAGAAGTTCTACGGCAGCAAGGAGGCCGCGCAGATCCCGATGTACATGGGCTATGCGTTCCGCTCGTTCAACACTCACGGCCGGGCGCTGTTCACGCTGGCTCACCGTGCGATGGCCGGCCGCAACGAGGACCACTACACCCTGACCGACGGCGAGCGCATCGTGTCCACGGCCATCGGCTGGAACTTCGGCGATGGGCACATGAGCAACGAGCAGCTGGTCACTGCCCTGCAGAGCCGGTGCCACTTCGAACCCGGCGAGGTGCGCATCGTGATGCTCGATGCCCAGCCCATCCACCGGCAGACCCAGCAGTACCGGCTCGTCGACGCCGCCACCGGTGAGTTCGAGCGCGGCTACGTCAACGTCGCCGACATGGTGGTCCGTCAACCGTGGGACGACACGGTGCCGGTGCAGGTGACCCAGAGCACCAGCCTGCGTTAGGCCGTGATGGCCTCGGCGATCGGGGTGTCACCGTTGTTGAACTCGATGGTGCGGCCGACGGTGGAGTCGTCGGCCAAGGCAGCGGCGGCCACCAGGGCGACGTCCGCCCGACTGACCTTTCCCTTCGCCGCTTCCGCGCCGACGGTGATCTGTCCGGTGGGGTCGTCCAGCGTCAGCCCGCCCGGGCCCAGAATGGTCCAGTCCAGGCCGCTGCCCTTGAGGTACTCGTCCGCGGCGGCCTTGGCCTGCGCGTACGCATAGAACGAATTGTCTTTGGGCACACCATGATCTGGCCCGGCGCCGAAGTAGGACACCATGACGAAACGGCGCGCGCCCGCCTGCTTGGCCGCGTCGACCACCCGGATGGCGGCGTCGCGATCCACGGCGTATGTGCGGGCTGGATTGCCACCGCCGGCGCCGGCGGCGAACACCACCGCGTCGTGTCCGACCAACAGACCGGCCAGGGTGTCGGTGTCGGAGTTCTCGACGTCGACCACCGCCGGGTCCGCGCCGGTGGCCGCCACGTCCTCGGTGTGGTCGGGATTGCGGATCACCGAGGTGACCTGCCGGCCCTCGTCGCTCAGCTTCTTGGCGAGGTGGAGTGCCACCTTGCCGTGGCCTCCGATGATGGCGATGCGTGACATCAATGTCCCTTCGTCGTTGTCTGCGGCTTCGTAGAACCGACCGTAGTCGCCGGAAAATTCCGACCCACTGCTTCCGCATACCCGGCCGTGGTGTTAAGAACGAGGAAGCAACCAACTAATCGGTTGGGCGTACGGAACAAGATCTGAGGAGAGCTCCATGGCTGAAGCCGTGATTGTCGAGGCGGTGCGATCCCCCGTCGGGAAGCGCAACGGTGGCCTGTCGGGTGTGCATCCGGCCGAGCTGTCGGCGCAGGTTCTCAACGGACTGGCCCAGCGGGCCGGCATCGACCCCGAGATCGTCGACGACGTCATCTGGGGCTGCGTCATGCAGGCCGGCGAGCAGGCACTCGACATCGCCCGCACTGCGGTGCTGACGGCGGGCTGGCCCGAGTCCGTCCCCGGTGTCACCGTGGACCGCCAGTGTGGCTCCAGCCAACAGTCGGTGCACTTCGCCGCCGCCGGTGTGGTGGCCGGGCACTACGACGTCGTGATCGCCGGTGGTGTGGAGTCCATGTCACGCACCCCGATGGGTGCGTCACTGGCCAACGGCGGGCACCCCTACCCCGAAGCCTTCCGCAGCCGGTACAGCCAGACCCCGAACCAGGGCACCGGCGCGGAGATGATCGCCGAGCAGTGGGGCTTCAGCCGCACAGATCTCGATCAGTTCTCACTCGGTTCGCACGAAAAAGCAGCCGCGGCACAGGATGCCGGGGCCTTCGACGACCAGATCGTGGCCATCAAAGACCAGGACGGCAACACCGTCCTGAAAGACGAGGGCATCCGCCGGGGCGGCACCATCGAGTCCATCGCCAAGATCAAGCCGGCCTTCAAAGAGGACGGCGTGATCCACGCCGGCAATGCCTCGCAGATCTCCGACGGCTCGGCCGCGCTGCTGATCATGTCCGCGGAGAAAGCGAAGTCGTTGGGGCTCAAGCCGCTTGCCCGCGTGCACACTGCCACACTGGCCGGTGCCGACCCGGTGATCATGCTGACCGCGCCCATCCCGGCAACGCAGAAGGTGCTCAAGCGCTCCGGTCTGTCGGTCGACGACATCGGGGTGTTCGAGGTCAACGAGGCGTTTGCGCCCGTACCGCTGGCCTGGCTCAAAGACATCGGCGCCGACGAGAAGAAGCTGAACCCCAACGGCGGCGCGATCGCACTGGGTCACCCGCTCGGCGGATCCGGCGCCCGCATCATGACCACGATGCTGTATCACATGCGGGACAAGGGAATTCAGTACGGCTTGCAGACCATGTGTGAAGGTGGCGGTCAGGCCAACGCCACCATCCTCGAGCTGCTGTGACCGACGCGGACACACCCGGCGCCCTGACTGAGCGCCGGGGCAACGTCCTGATCATCACGATCAACCGTCCGGAGGCCCGCAACGCGATCAACGCCGCCGTCAGCACCGCCGTCGGCGACGCCTTGGCGGCCGCGCAGGCCGACCCGGACGTCCGGGTGGTGGTGATCACCGGCGCCGGCGACAAGTCGTTCTGCGCCGGTGCCGACCTGAAGGCAATCTCGCGGCGCGAGAACCTCGGGCACCCCGAACATCCCGAATACGGGTTCGCCGGCTACGTCAGCCATTTCATCGACAAACCCACCATTGCGGCCGTCAACGGCACCGCACTCGGGGGCGGCACCGAGTTGGCGTTGGCCAGTGACCTGGTGATCGCCGAGGAGCGGGCGAAGTTCGGGCTGCCCGAAGTGAAGCGGGGTCTCTTCGCCGCTGCGGGCGGGGTGTTCCGCATCGTCGATCAGTTGCCGCGCAAGGTGGGGCTGGAGTTGATCCTCACCGGGGAGCCGATGGCGGCCGCTGACGCGCTGAAATGGGGCCTGATCAATCAGGTGGTGCCCGACGGCACCGTGGTGGATGCCGCGGTTGCCCTGGCGGAGCGCATCGCGGGCAACGCACCGCTGGCCGTGCAGGCCAGCAAGCGGGTGGCCTACGGCGTCGACGACGGCGTGGTGACCGGCGACCAGGGCGGCTGGGCTCGCACCATGCGGGAGATGGCCGTGGTCTTCCGCTCCGAGGACGCCAAGGAAGGGCCGTTGGCCTTCGCCGAGAAGCGTCAGCCGGTCTGGAAAGCGCGCTAGCTCCGGCGCGAGCAGTCTCCCGCAAGCGGGAGGTGCCCGACCAGACACAAAAGCGGGTCAATCCCTCTGGATTGACCCGCTTTTGTGACTGCTCAGCGTGGTGAAACTACGCCGGGGGTGCCGGCGCGATCGTCGTCGGCGTGGCCGGCGGAACCTCGGCGGGCAGGCTCTCGGTGGGCGCCGGGGAAGTGGTCTCCGTCGGTGACGTCGTCTCAGTGCTGGAGGTCTCTGTGCTCGAGGTTTCCGTGCTCGAGGTTTCCGTGGGCGACGTGGTGGTGGTGGCCGTGGCCGCCAGCGCGTTGGCCGGATCCAGCACCGTGTCGATCAGATAGATCTTGGCGCTCTTGGCGGTGATGTTGCCGCAGGTGACCTCGGCGAGGTCGTCGACCTTGATGTCGCCGCCGCTGCCGGTGATGGTCAGCTGCGCGCCCTGCTGCGAAGTCAGCTTGCCCTCGATGTCGTCGGCAGTCAGGTAGCCCAGCGCCATGTGGTAGTACAACACGCTGGTCAGCGCGGCGGGATCGGCCTTGAGCGCCTCGAGCGCACCCGGCTCGAGCTTCGCGAACGCGGCGTCGGTGGGGGCGAAGACGTTGTAGGGGCCGCCGTCGAGCACACCCACGATGTTCACCTCGGGGTTCACCTGACCGGAGATGGCCCGGCTGAAGGTGCTCAGCTCCGGGATGCTGGCAATGGCCGCCGAGGCGTTCTGCGCAGCGAGGGTGGCCGCGGAGCTGCCGGCACCGGTGAGGGTCTCCTTGTAGGTGCCGCAGTCGGGTCCCTGGACATCGGGAATCGGTGTCACCGGAGTGGTGGGGGTGGGCGTCGGCTCAGCGAGCGCGGTCACCGCGGTGGGGATGGAAAAGGCGATGGCGGCAATGGCTGCAGCTACGCCCATGGTCTTGGTACGAGTCGTCACGTGGGGGGGCTCCTCTCGTCCCATACGTCGTCGGGCCATCGTCGGCCGTTACGCACAGAAACTGTGGTCATCCGGTCGGCGAGACGCGGCTAGAAACGCATCAAGCCTGGTCAGATCGTAAGCACTGCGGCGCGAGCGCCCAAAAGGGCCAGGTCAGCCCACGTCGATGGGCCCGAAGTGCGCCCTTGCCGGAGCCCAGCGGCACCTGAGTGGTTCAGTAACACTGTGACCTCGGATGATGCCGAACCCACCGCGTCTGCCCGGATGGCCGTCGACGAACTCCGGTCGCTCGTCACCATCCTGCGCCACCTCGACCGCGCCGCCGCGGCAGCCGAATGGGACGACCCCAGCGCCCTGCGTGCCGCCGTCGTCACCGCCCGCCGGCAGTTGACCTCGCTGGCGGGCGGCTCCGATCTCGCGGCCGCCGGCGCGTCGCCCGAATGGCTGGCCAGAGCTGCCGACTTCCGCCGTGAGGCACCGGCGCCCGAGCCCACCTCACCAGGACACGCCGGCGCCGACGCCGTGGTGGCCGTCGAGATCGCCAGAGCCGCGACGGCCGAGGCGGTGGTGGCGGTCTGGGATGCGTGGCGCCTGGCTGCAGACGACCGCCGGCGGGTCCCGACCCGCCGCAGCGCCCTGACCGGGACAGGCGCGGCGATCACCGATCTGAGCCGACGGGTGGGCCAGGAAGCGCGCCACGTGGTGGCGGACAAACCGCGTTCGATTCTGGCGCGACTGGTCATCACGCTCGGCATCAGCCTGTCGCTGGCGGCGGTCTATCACTTCAGCGGCTGGTCGCAGTACGACGACGTGAGCAGGTTGACGCTGTATCTGTTCTCCGCGGTGGTCGGCAGCGTGGTGTGCACCAATGCGCTGTGTTTCGAGGCGCAACGGGTGCGTGCTCAGTTGGCCGACGGTGAGCGGCTGTGGCGGATCCTGGTGGCCAAGAACCTGGCAATGGCGGCGCTGATCACCGTGGCGGCGCTGCCGGTGATCGTGTTCCTGACCGTCGCCGACGGGGCCAATCCGGTGGCGCTGATCGACCAGTTGATCACCATGGTGTTCATCTGGCTGGGGGTCGGCAACGTGCTGTCGGTGGTGTATCCGCTTCGGCACGAACCGGTTTCGGCACGGTTTGCCGACGGCACCTGGAAGCCGTACCTGGTCACCTTCGCCGTCTCCTACGGCGTGGGGCTGACGGTGAACCTGATGATCTACTGGCGGCTGTGGGCGCGGCAGACAGCGTCGGAGGAGATTGCGGGCGGCATGTGGGCGGCGTTCGCGTTGGTGCTCGCCAGCGCGGTGCTGTCCTGGATTCTGCTGACGGTGTTCGCCGTGGCCTGCAGCCGAGAACCCCGGCTGCGCCGGGTGCTGTCCCGGGAGATGGTCGTTTACCGCAAGTAGGGATTTCGGCGCGCTGGTGGTCGGTGAGCGGTCAGGAGCGCGCCGAAATCACCGGACTGACCGGGGCGCGGCGTACCGACAGGCACAGCAGCGCCGCCACCACGCACAGCCCGGCGGCCAGATAGAACGCCAGGTCGTAATCTCCCTGCAGGTCACGCAGCCAGCCTGCACCGGCTGCCGCGACGGCCGCACCGAGCTGGTGAGCGGCGAACACCCAGCCGAACACGATCGGGGCCTGCGCGCCGAAGTAGCTGCGGCACAGCGCAATCGTCGGCGGCACGGTGGCCACCCAGTCCAGGCCGTAGAAGAGGATGAACACCCAGGTACCGGCCTCGGCGTGCGGTGAGAGCAGTGCCGGCAGCGCGACCAGCGACAGCCCGCGCCCGAGGTAGTAGATGACCAGCAGTACCCGCGCGTCGACGCGGTCGGTCAGCCAGCCGGAGAACACGGTGCCCGCGACGTCGAGTACGCCGACGGTGGCCAGCAGGCCGGCGGCGACCGTGGTCGGCATGCCGTGGTCATTGGCCGCCGGAATGAAGTGGGTGCCGATGAGTCCGTTGGTGGTCATACCGCAGATCGCGAAACTGCCGGCCAGCAGCCAGAACGCCGGCACCCGCGCACCGATCAGCAGACCGGAGAAGGCCGCGCCGAAACTGCTGCCGGGCGGCCGGGGAGCGGGGCCGGTGTCGACTCCTTCCGGCGCGCCGTACGCCGCAAGTCCCTTGTCCTGCGGCCAGTTTCGCATGAACACCAGCACCAGGGGGATGACGGCCAGTGCGGCGACGGCCACCAGCAGCGACGCCCAGCGCCAGCCGTGGTCGGTGGTGATGACGGCGACCAGCGGCAGGAAGATCAGTTGACCGGTGGCGCTGGCCGCGGTCAGCACCCCGGTGACCAGCCCGCGCTGGGCCTCGAACCAGCGGGTGGCGATGGTGGCCACGAACCCCATCGAGATCGCCCCGGTGCCGGTGCCCACCAGCACACCCCAGAGCAGGACCAGCTGCCAGCTGGTGGTCATCGTGACGCTCAGCGCGCTGCCCGCCGCGATCATCGCCAGCGCCGCGGTCAGCACCGGGCGGATGCCGAACCGGTCCATCAGTGCGGCGGCGAAGGGGGCGGTGAGCCCGAACAATGTCATGTTCACCGACATCGCCAGCCCGATGACGCCGTGTGACCAGCCGAACTCGTCATTGAGCGGGTGCATCATCACGCCGGGCACCGAGCGGAACCCCGCCGCACCCAGCAGCGCCACGAAGCTGACGGCGGCCACCACCCAGGCCCAGTGCAGGCGCGGGCCGGTGCGGGTGCGGTCGGTGACAGTCACCGGATGACTATCGCCCAGCCGGACCACTTCCGACTAGTGGCATAAATGCCGATAGTCGTCAAAAACATGCCATTATCGAGCCATGCACAACATTGCGGTGCTGCTCCTGCCGCCGGTGATCGGGTTCGACGCCGCCATCGCGCCCACGCTGTTCGGCGCCGCCGTCGACGCCGACGGGGCACCCCTCTACGACGTGGTGACCTGCGCGCTGCAACGTGAATTGGTCCCGTCGACCACTGGATTCGACGTGCTCCCGCAGGCCGGCATCGACGCCCTCGCCACGGCCGACACCATCGTCATCCCCGGCACGCGCTACCCGGCTGCCAGGATCGACGGTGTGCTGCCTCCAGAGTTGTTGGCGGCATTGAGTTCTCGTCGTTCGGGTACGCGGCTGGTGTCCATCTGCACCGGGGCGTTCGTGCTTGCGGCGGCGGGTCTGCTCGACGGACGGCCCGCCGCCACCCATTGGCAGCACGCCGAGCATCTGCGGGAGCTGCATCCGCAGGTGCGCGTCGATGAGAACGTGCTGTTCGTCGATGACGGCGACATCCTGACCTCCGCTGGACTGGCTGCGGGAATCGACTTGTGCCTGCACATCATTCGCAACGATCATGGCGCGCAGGTGGCCAACACGGTCGCCCGCTACTGCGTGGTGCCGCCCTGGCGGGAAGGGGGCCAGGCGCAGTTCATCGAGAGTCATCTGCCGGAGCAGGACGAAGCGTCGACCGCCCGCGCGCGGGCCTGGGCCTGCCGGAATCTCGACGAGCCGCTGACCATCGACCAGCTCGCCCGCCAGGCCGGGATGAGTCCGCGGACGTTCAACCGCAGGTTCCGGGAGGAGACGGGGGAGTCACCCGGCGGGTGGGTGCGTGCGCGGCGGGTCGATCGGGCCCGTGAGCTCCTCGAGCAACGCGACCTGCCGATCGACGAGATCGCGCGGCTGTCCGGGCTGGGCACCGGCGCCAACCTGCGGCATCACCTGCGCCGCGGGCTGGGTATGTCACCGTCGAGCTACCGCAAGGTATTTCAGGGCACCAGCGGCGGGTTGAGCAGCGCCATGCCCTCCTGACGGAAGTAGGGGAAGTACGGGTAGGGCGCATCCCGGCGACTGGCCGCATCCAGCCGAGCGACCTGTTCATCGTCCAGCCGCCAGCCGACCGCACCGAGGTTGTCGCGCAGCTGTGCTGCGTTGCGGGCGCCGATGATCACCGACGACACCGTGGGCCGCCGCAGCAACCAGTTCAACGCGACCTGCGGCACCGTCTTCCCGGTCTCGGCAGCGAGGGCGTCGAGCACGTCGACCACGTCGTAGAGCACGGCGTCGTCGACCGGGGGGCCGGCATCAGCGGTGGTGTGCAGCCGGGTGCGCTCGGGCAGTGGCGCGCCACGACGGATCCGGCCGGTGAGACGACCCCAGCCCAGCGGGCTCCACACCAGCGCGCCCACCCCTTCTTCGACGCCGAGCGGCAGCAGTTCCCACTCGTAGTCGCGGCCGATCAGCGAGTAGTAGACCTGGTGGGCGATGTAGCGGGTGCGGTGGGCCGAGTCGGAATAGGCCAGCGACTTGGCCAGCTGCCAGCCACTGAAGTTGGAGACGCCGATATAGCGGAGCTTGCCCTGGGTGACCAGCACGTCGAGGGTGTCGAGCACTTCGTCGATCGGGGTGTGCGCGTCGTAGGCGTGCAGCTGGAACAGATCGATGCGGTCGGTGCGCAACCGGGTCAGCGCCTTGTCCACGGAACCGATGAGCCGCGCCCGCGAGGTGCCCCAGTCGCTCGGGCCGTCACCGACCGGAAGGCCGGCCTTGGTGGAGATCAGCACGTCGTCGCGGCGGCCCTGCAGCGCGGCCCCGAGCACTTCCTCGGAGGCGCCGTCGGAGTACACGTCGGCGGTGTCGAACAGCGTGATCCCGGCCTCCAGGCACAGGTCGACCATGGCGCGGGCCTCGGTGACACCGGTATCTCCCCAGGCGCCGAAGAAGTCCCCGACACCACCGAATGTTGCTGCACCAAAGCTCAATTCGGAGACCACGAGGCCGGAATTGCCGACTCGACGATAATCCATCACCACTCCTTAACGGGACTCTATTCCTGTTTGCGACACTACCACCGGTCGGTCACTAATGACACCGGACTCCCGTTAAGATGAGACCGTGCCCATTTCCCGTCCCGGCGGCAGAACCGCCGCCGTGCGAACCGCGGTGCTGGCCGCCACCGGCGACCTGCTGGTGGAATGCGGGCTGGCCGGGGTGGAGTTGAGCGCCGTCGCGGAGCGCGCCGGGGTCGGCAAGTCCACCGTGTACCGACGATGGGGGACCGTGCCCGCGCTGGTGGCCGACCTGCTGACCGAGATGGCCGAGACCTCGATGCCCAGGTCGCACACCGGGACGTTGCGCGGTGACCTGCTCACCAGCGCGAACCTGATCCGCCGTACCTTCGCCGATCCGCGGCAGGGCCGGCTGTTCAAGGCGATCATCGCGGCGGCCACCTGCAACCCCGACACGGCGACGGCGTTGGCGGAGTTCTACGAAGCGCGGCTACGTGAGCTCGCCCCGATGGTGGACGACGGCATCAGCCGCGGTGAAGTGCCGGACGGCACCGACGCAGGCGAGGTCATCCGGTACGTCTCGGCGCCGTTGTACTACCAGTTCCTCACCAGCACGACGAGGTTGACCCGGCAAGACGCCGAACGCAGCGTCGACGCCGCGCTCGCAGCCGCGCAGGCGGGGGTATTCCGCCGCGGCGGGTGACGTCAAACCCGACGTGGCGGGCCTGCTCGGCCCCTACGATGACGGCCATGCCTGAGCCACTCATCGTCACCGTTGGTGGCAGAACCCCGCAGCTACACCCGGAATCCTGGGTCGCGCCCAACGCGAGCCTGATCGGAAACGTGAAACTCGCTGCCCGGGTGAGCATCTGGTACTCGGCAACCTTACGCGCCGAGACCGAACCCATCGAGATCGGCTTCGGCAGCAATATCCAAGACGGTGCCACCGTGCACGTCGACCCGGAATTCCCGGTCTGCATCGGCACCGGCGTCACCGTCGGCCACAACGTGGTGTTGCACGGCTGCACCGTCGAGGACCACTCGCTGATCGGGATGGGCGCGATCATTCTCAACGGCGCCGTCATCGGCGGCGGCTCGCTCGTGGCGGCCGGCGCGGTGATTCCCCAGGGCATGGTGGTACCCCAGCGTTCGCTGGTGGCCGGCGTGCCGGGCCGGATCATCCGGGAACTCAGCCAGGCCGAGATCGCCAACAACTGGCACAGCGCCACCACCTATCAGCGGCGGATCGACCTGTATCGGGACGCGGTGTCCTAGGTCGGCCGACCGCGGTGTCCTAAGTCACCGTCGTAACCGGCCGCATGGCGGGTAGACCCTATAAGTGAAAACGATGCGCATCCTGGTCACCGGCGCCACAGGTTATATCGGATCTCGCCTGGTCACGGCGCTGCTGGCTGACGGCCACGAGGTTGTGGTCGCGTCCCGCAACACCGACAAACTGGCCGCGTTCGGCTGGCGCGACAAGGTGCGCGCGGTCACCCTCGACGCCGGATCCTCCGATTCGGCCGCCCTGGCGCTGGCCGAAGCAGGTTCCGTCGACGTCATCTACTACCTGGTGCACGGCATCGGGCAGGCCGGATTCCGCGAACGCGACACCCAGGGAGCCACCAACGTCGCGCAGGCGGCCAAGAAGGCCGGCGTCGGCCGCATCGTCTACCTCGGCGGCTTTGTCCCCGACGACGACACCCTGTCCGAACACCTCGCCGGCCGCGCCGAGGTAGCCGAAGCCCTCCAGATCGACGGCGGACCAGAAGTGGTGTGGCTGGGCGCCGCCATCATCGTCGGCGCGGGTTCGACGTCGTTCGAGATGGTGCGGTACGTCGGCGACCGGCTGCCACTCATTCCGCTGCCGTCGTGGGCGGACAACGCGATCGACCCCATCTCGATCAGCGACGCGCTGTACTACCTGCAGGCCGCCGCCGACACCGAGGCCGTTCCGGCCGGTGCCTACGACATCACCGGCCCCGATTCGACGACGTACCGGGGGCTGATCGGCGGCTACGTCCACGCCGCAGGCAATCGCCGGGCAGGGCTGCCCTTCAACGGGTGGCCCGAGGCGCTGGTGCCCAAAGCGCTGACGGCCTGGGTGGCGGGCAACGTCGTTCCGGTGCCCACCGGACTCGCGGTGGATCTGATCGGGTCGTTGGACCACCCGATGACCGCCTCGGCGAGCCGTTTGAGCGACATCGTCCCCGACCCGCCGGGTGGCCTCACCCCCATCGACGACGCCATCGCCGCGGCCGTGGCCTCACCCGCGCCGCGACCGGTAGACCAGCTGGCCGACCCGCATGACCTCGCCGATACCGATCCGGACTGGGCTGGCGGTGACGCGCTCCGTCTGAGACGGTGGATGCGCGCGGTCACGCCATCGGCCGCGCGTCCGGCAGCAGGGCATCTGATCAACGCGGTGCCCAAACCGTTGGCCGCGGTGGCGCGGACCGGGCTCGACATACTGGCTGGCCTTGCAGCGAAGGTGGATCCGGCGTGACCGAAACCCAAACTGTACGAAACGACATCCTCAGTGTCCTCACCAATGTCGCCGATCCCCGGTCTGAGCCGCCCGCGGTAGTGCGTCGGCGCCGCATCGTGGTGGCCGTGGTGCTGGTGCTCGGTGCCGCCACGCTCGCGGTGTCGCTGAATCAGGAACCCGGTGACCCGGCGTTCTACTGGATGACGTTCCTGCTGGCCGCGATCTGGGCCGGAGGTGCGCTGTTGTCCGGGCCGCTGCATCTGGGTTGCGTCAGCTGGCAGGGCACGGCGCGGCGGCCCGTGCTCACCGGACTCGGTATCGGAGCGCTGGTCGGCGGTGCCTTCGTGGTGGGGGCGTTGATTGCGCGCGAGATCGACCCCATCGCCGAATACATCACGCGGGTACTGATATTCGCCAACCAGGGCGCGCTGTGGCTGGTGGTGGTGATCACCCTGATCAACGGCGTCGCCGAGGAGATGTTCTTCCGCGGCGCGCTGTACTCCGCCCTGGGCCGGCACGCCCCGGTGGTGATCTCGACCATCATGTACATCATCGCGACCTCGGCCAGCGGCAACCCGATGCTCGGATTCGCGGCCATCATCCTGGGCACCGTGTGCGCGCTCGAACGGCGTGCCACCGGGGGAGTGCTGGCTCCGATGCTGACGCACCTGGTGTGGGGCCTGATCATGGTGCTGGCCCTGCCGCCGCTGTTCGGGGTCTGAGCCGAGATCGACGAAATAGCCTGAGCCACCCGCCCTTTCCCACCCGAACTCACGTTCGGGCGGGAAAGAGACATCACCTCAGCGGGTGCGCGATCTCATCTCTGGGCATCCGCGCCAACCACAGCGCGATGCCGGCGACGATCACCGGCGCGACGCCTGCCACCAAGAAGATCGTCTCCATCGACACCACCTTCGACAGCGGACCGGCGATGGCGAACGACACCGGCAGGAACGCCAGCGAGACAAAGAAGTCCAGACTCGACACCCGGCCCAGCATCTCCGGCGGCACTCGGCGCTGTAGCAGCGTGCCCCAGATGACCATGCCCGCACCGTCGGCGATCCCGAAGACGAAGGCGGACAGCGTCATCAGCGCGAACGAGTGGGTCCAGCCCATCACGACCAGCGGCAGTGCGCCGAGTCCCCACAACAGCATCAGCACGGTCAGATACCGTCGCGGCAGCCGACCCGACGAGACGCCCAGCGCGCCCAGTGCGCCGCCGATTCCGAACGCCGCCAACACCAGACCGTAGGTACGCGCACCATCGTCGAACCGCTCGGTGGTGATGAACGGCAACAGCACCTCGATAGGCCCCAGCGCCACCAACACGAACATGCTGGCGAACAGCAAGGTGGCGAACAGCCACGGGGTGCGCACCATGAACACGCAGCCCTCGCGCAGATCCGCCAACACGTGCTGGCGCTTCGGCTTCTCCGAGCCGGCGGTGTGGACCGGCCGGGTGGCGACCAGGAGCACCAGGCCGACGCCGAACAGTGCCGCCACCGTCGCCGCCCCCAATGAGGGGAACGTCGCGCCGATCAGCACACCGGCGACCGCCGGCCCTGCCGCCCGCTGCAACACCGGACGCATGATTCCCTCGACCCCGTTGGCGGCCAGCAGCTGCTCCGCAGGCAGGATCCGCGGAAGGTAGGCGCTGTAGGCGGGAAAGAAGAACGCCGCCGCGACACCGAGCGTCGCGGCCGCCACAGCCATGTGCCAAATCTCCAGTACCCCAAGGAAACCCAGCACGGCAATCGCGGTGACGGCGACGAAGTTCACCGCCTCGACGATGAGGATGATGGTGCGTTGGGGGAAGCGGTCGGCGGCAATTCCACCGACCAGAACGAAGGCCACCAACCCGCCGCCGAGGCACGCCGCCACCAGCGACAGGGCATTGGGGTCGTGGTCGAGTTCCATGACCTGCAGTGCCATCACGACGGTCCACATGCCCTCGGCGAAGATCGACAGCGACACCGCGGCGATCAGCAGCCGGTACTCCCGCAGGCGGAAGGGCGCGAGCACACGCCACCCACCGCGGGCTTCGCGCGCCTCGGCGTAGTGGTCGGTCTCGATACCCATGTATCGATGGTCGCATTGGCGTCCAACGATTTTCGGCGGGGTTTGTGGAGTCTGAGCGGCGGCCGGCGCCGCGCGGACTCCACAAATCACTCAGGTGTCGGTGAAGGTGGGGGTGCGGCGCTGCTGAAACGCCTTGATGCCCTCTTTGAAGTCGGTGCCGTGCAGCAGCGCGATCTGGCCGTCGGTCTCGCGAGTCAGGGCGGCGTCCAGTTCGGTCAGCGTCGCGGCATTGACGGCGTGCTTGGTCTTGGCCAGCGACACCGCCGGGCCGACGCGCAGGGTGGCGATCACCTTGTCGACCTCGGCTTCGAACGAATCCACGGGGTAGACCGAGCTGACCAGACCCCATGACAGCGCCTCGGCGGCGGAGATGCGCTCGGCCAGCAGCGCCATCCGCATGGCCCGGGCCCGCCCCACCGAGGCGGCCACCAGAGCTGAGGCGCCGCCGTCGGGCATGAGCCCGATCTTGGTGAACGCGAGCATGAAGAAGGCCTTGTCGGAGGCCAGCACGAGATCGGCGGCCAGCGCCAGCGATACTCCGACCCCGGCCGCGGCACCCTGCACCACCGACACCACCGGTTGGGGCAGGGCCACGATCGACAAGATCGCCCGGTTGGCCAGGTGCAGGACGTCGACGGGATCGCCGCCTGCTTCGCTGCTGCCTGCGTCGTCGGCGCCGATGCCGGCACCGGAGCTGAATCCGCGGCCGGTGCCGCCGATGCGCGCCACCTTCACGCGGCTGTCGCAGGCGGCGGCCTCGAAGGTGTCGGCGATCCCGGAGAGCACCGGACTGTTCACAGAGTTGAGACTGTCCGGCCGGTCGATGGTCACCGACAGGACGCCGTCGGTGAGATCGACGAGGAGCCCGTCGACCGCGGGCAAGGCATCCAAGCCGGCATCGTGCGTTGTCATGCCACTCACCTTAGAAAGCTCGAGCGGCGCAAGTGCAGCCCACCCGTCAGTTGGTTGGGAGCGGTTGACAAGATGCAAGGACAGGACTGTCAGGAATCACCACCGAAAGGGCGGGACATCGTGGCCGGACCACTACAGGGATTGCGCGTCGTCGAGTTGGCCGGAATCGGACCGGGCCCCCACGCCGCGATGATTCTCGGCGACTTGGGCGCCGACGTCGTGCGCGTCGAACGCCCCGGCGCAGGAAAGAGTCCCACCCGGGACGCGATGCTGCGCAACCGCCGCTCGGTGACCGCGGATCTGAAGTCCGACGAGGGTCGCGAACTGCTGTTGAAGCTGATCGCCAAGGCCGACGTGCTGATCGAGGGGTTCCGTCCCGGTGTGACCGAGCGCCTGGGCCTCGGGCCGGATGACTGCGCAGCGGTCAACGAACGTCTGGTGTACGCCCGGATGACGGGGTGGGGGCAGACGGGGCCGCGGGCGCTGCAGGCCGGCCACGACATCAACTACATCTCACTGAACGGGGTGCTGAACGCGATCGGGCGGGCCGGCGAGCGGCCCGTGCCGCCGCTGAACCTGGCCGGTGATTTCGGCGGCGGATCGATGTTCCTGCTGCTGGGCATCCTGTCGGCGCTGTGGGAGCGCCAGGCCTCCGGCAAGGGGCAGGTGATCGACGCGGCCATGGTCGACGGTTCCAGTGTGCTGATCCAGATGATGTGGGCGTTCCGCGCGTCCGGCTTGTGGTCGGATGTCCGCGGCACCAACATGCTCGATACCGGTGCGCCCTACTACGACACCTACGAAACCGCCGACGGCCTCTACGTCGCCGCGGGTGCCATCGAGCCGCAGTTCTACGCCGCGATGCTGGCCGGACTGGAGCTGGATCCGGCGGACCTGCCGGGCCAGAACGACATGGCCCGCTGGCCGGAGCTCAAGGCCATCTTCACCGAGGCCTTCCTCAAGCACGATCGTGACCACTGGGCCAAGGTGTTCGCCGGCACCGACGCGTGTGTGACACCGGTGCTGTCGTTCGGCGAGGTGCTCGACGAGCCTCACATCGCCGAGCGTGACACGTTCTACGACGCGGGCCCCGATGGTCTGCAACCGGCGCCGGCACCGCGGTTCTCCCGCAGTGAGCCCGGCACGCCGACCTCGCCCCGCACCCCGGGCGAGGACACCGAGGCCGTGCTCGCCGACTGGACGTAACCGGCACCGACCAGCTAGAAAAGAACCAACCAACCAGTAGGTCGGCATGGCCGGCCGGGAAGGAACTCGCCAGTGGAAATCAAAGACGCGGTAGCAGTGATCACCGGAGGCGCTTCCGGCTTGGGCTTGGCGACCGCCAAGCGCCTGCTGGATCGCGGGGCCTCGGTAGTGGTGATCGACCTCAAGGGTGAAGAGGTGGTCGCCGAACTCGGCCCGCGGGCCCGCTTCGTGCAGGCCAACGTCACCGACCCCGACCAGGTGTCGGCCGCCCTGGACATCACGGAGTCGTTGGGCCCGGTGCGCATCAACGTCAACTGCGCCGGCATCGGTAATGCCATCAAGACCCTGGGCAAGGATGGCCCGTTCCCGCTGGACGGCTTCCGCAAGGTCGTCGAGGTGAACCTGATCGGCACGTTCAACGTGTTGCGGCTCTCGGCCGAGCGCATCGCGAAGACCGAACCGCTCGGCGAAGAGCGCGGCGTCATCATCAACACCGCCTCCGTGGCTGCCTTCGACGGCCAGATCGGCCAGGCTGCCTACTCGGCGTCCAAGGGTGGCGTCGTCGGCATGACCCTGCCGATCGCCCGCGACCTGTCCCGCGACCTGATCCGCGTGGTCACCATTGCGCCCGGGCTGTTCAAGACGCCGTTGCTGGGTTCGCTGCCCGAAGAGGCCCAGGCTTCGCTCGGCAAGCAGGTGCCCCACCCGGCCCGGCTCGGTGATCCGGACGAGTACGGCGCCCTGGCAACCCATATCGTGGAAAATCCGATGCTCAACGGCGAGGTCATCCGCCTCGACGGCGCGATCCGCATGGCTCCTCGATGAGCGCCGGCGCGAAGAGCAGAAATCACAGCAAGGGGATCCTCTGATGGCGTTGAAGACGAAGTTCACCGAGGCGTTCGGGGTCGAGCATCCCATCGCCCAGGGCGGTATGCAGTGGGTGGGGCGCGCGGAACTGGTTGCGGCCGTGGCGAATGCGGGTGCGCTGGGGTTCCTGACCGCGCTGACGCAGCCGACCCCGGCGGATCTGGCTCGCGAAATCGCCAAGACCCGGGAGCTCACCGACAAGCCGTTCGGGGTGAACCTGACGATCCTGCCGTCGATCAACCCGCCGCCCTATGACGAGTACCGCCAGGTGATCGTCAACGAAGGCATCAAGATCGTGGAGACCGCGGGTTCCAACCCGGCGCCGCATCTGCCGATGTTCCACGACAACGGCATCAAAGTGCTGCACAAGTGCACGTCGGTGCGCCACGGCGTGAAGGCCCAGAGCCTGGGTGTGGACGGCATCAGCATCGACGGGTTCGAATGCGCCGGCCATCCCGGCGAGGACGACATCCCGGGCCTGGTGCTGATTCCGGCCGCGGCGGACAAGATCGAGATCCCGATGATCGCCTCCGGCGGGTTCGCCGACGCCCGCGGTCTGGTGGCCGCGCTGGCCCTGGGTGCCGACGGGGTGAACATGGGCTCGCGGTTCATGTGCACCGTGGAGTCGTGCATCCACCAGAACGTCAAGGAAGCGATCGTCGCCGGCGACGAGCGCGGCACCGAGCTGATCTTCCGGTCTCTGCACAACACCGCGCGGGTGGCCTCCAACGAGGTGTCGCGCGAGGTGGTCGACATCCTCAAGAAGGGCGGCCAGTTCGAGGACGTCAAGGATCTGGTCGCGGGCGTGCGTGGCCGCAAGGTGTTCGATGACGGCGACATCGACGCCGGGATCTGGACGGTCGGCACGGCCATGGGCCTGATCAACGACATCCCGACCGTGGCCGAGTTGGTGTCACGGATGGTGACGGAAGCTGCGGAGCTGATCTCGGGCCGCTTGGCGGGCATGGTGGCCAGCGAAGAAGACCGGGTGCCTGCCTAGACGGACGGGCGGTGCGTCCGGCGCGCGACGGCGCCGGGCAAACCCATCAGATAGGTCGGGCGCGCTCACACACCTGAATGTGATGGCGCGCCCGTATGGTTTGGGAAGGCTAGCTGGCTAGCAGATGATCCTCGAAGAGCTGCTCCGAGCAATCGCCCTCTACCAGGAAATCACCGTGGTAAAGCGCATCGAAGTCAATCTTGATGACATCAGCGTTGTTGTCGTCGATCCACATGACACTCAATCTATGGGTCTCTATTAAGAGGACTTTGAGTCACGATTCTGAAAATGGTGGCAATTGTTACTCCCGGGTAGGGTCTGCCCGGATTTTGACCCCTATTGTGATCGGGATCACAGTCCAAACGGGTTTGGCTGTTGTTGAAGATGCAACGAGAGGCGAGCGTCCGTGGTAGCTACGTGATCAACCCGGGGGCGTGCTCAGGTGCAGCGGATTGGTGCCGTTGAGGAGCACCCAGGTGGCCACCGCGGCCGCGATTGCCACCACGAACAACGTCACCGAGACGAGCGTCGGCCACTGGGCGCGCCCCCACAGGAGTTGATCCAGCGAGAACCGGCCCGCTCCGGTGAACAAGAGTGCAATGGCGGCGAAGGCCACCAGGAACGGCACGGTGAAGGGATCTGACCAGAACGCCGCCCCGGCGGCGTCAGCGGCCCAGGCGTCCATCATCGCGGCGGTGATGGCGCAGGCCGCCAGCGGAGTGAGAACCCCGAGCATCAGCGCGATGCCGCCGATGATTTCGGTGAGGGTGACCATCAGGCCGGCGGCGGTGGCGGGTTGCCAGCCGGCGGCTTCCATGAATCCGGTGACCGTGCCGAAATCGAGCGCCTTGATCAGACCGGCCTGGATCATCGTGGCGCCGGCGGCTACGCGCAAGACCAGAAGGCCGAAATCGCTGGTGGCCGGGCTGGTGCGGAGGTCAACGTCGGCTGTCATGTCACGTAAGCCTATTGGCGGGCCCGGTTTTTTGTCAGGCTTGACCGGGTGTGTCGACACGCCACCGCTCTGGATGTCCCACCACAGCGCGACGGCCGACTGTAGCCCGCCACGGCGCGGACGGCTCGGCTATATTCACGCCGTTAACTTATCGCTGATAAGTTCGGCGCCGCGAGGTGCCGGGAAGGGAAAATCCCGTGTTGCACCGAATCGCACTGATGGCGATCGCCGCCCCTCGGCGCACCATCGCCGTTGCCGTGTTGCTGATGATCGGTGCCGCGGTGTTCGGCATTCCGGTCACCAAGAGCCTCTCGGCGGGCGGCTTCCAGGATCCGACGTCCGAATCCGCCCGGGCGACCCAGGTCCTGACCGAGAAGTTCGGTCTAGGCGACATGCAGCTCGTCTTCACGGTGACCGCGCCGGACGGGGCCAACAGTCCGGCAGCCCGGGCGGCCGGCACCGACATCGTGAAAGTCATCGAGGCCTCGCCGCACGCCGCCGACATCGCGTCGACCTGGACGTCGCCGCCGCCGGTCGCCAAAGATCTCACCAGCAGGGACGGGCAATCGGGGCTCATCGTCGCGGGGCTGACCGGCGGCGAGAACGACGCCCAGAAATACGCCGAAGCCCTGCTGGAGACCATCAATACCGAGGTGCTGCCCAACCACCCCGACGCCGAGGTGACACCCGGCGGTGCGGCGATGGTCTACTCCCAGATCAACACCCAGACCGAACACGATCTGCTGCGCATGGAGTCCATCGCGATCCCGCTGAGCTTCCTGGTGCTGGTGTGGGTGTTCGGCGGCCTGCTGGCCGCGGCGCTGCCCATGGCCGTCGGAGCGCTGGCCATCGTCGGCTCCATGGCCGTGCTGCGCGGCATCACGTTCCTCACCGATGTGTCGATCTTTGCGCTCAACCTGTCCATCGCCCTGGGCCTGGCGTTGGCCATCGACTACACCTTGCTGATCATCAGCCGGTACCGCGACGAGCTGGCCGACGGCGTCGAACCCCACCAGGCGCTGATCCGGACCATGGCCACCGCCGGCCGGACCGTGCTGTTCTCCGCGGTCACCGTCGCGCTGTCGATGGCGGCGATGGTGCTGTTCCCGATGTACTTCCTGAAGTCGTTCGCCTACGCCGGCATCGCGACGGTGGCCTTCGCCGCCTTCGCCGCGATCGTCGTCACCCCGGCAGCCATCGTGCTGCTGGGCGACCGACTCAACTCACTCGACGTGCGCCACCTGGTGCGCCGGATCCTGCGCCGCCCCGAGCCGACACCGAAACCGGTGGAGCAGCAGTTCTGGTACCGCTCCACGAAGTTCGTGATGAAGCGGGCCCTGCTTATCGGCCTGGCCGGCGTCACGGTCCTGTTGCTGCTGGGGGTGCCATTCCTGGGCGTCAAGTGGGGCATGCCCGATGACCGGGTGCTGCCCGCCTCGGCGTCGGCGCATCAGGTGGGCGACCAGCTGCGCAACGACTTCGCCAACAACGCCGACACCGCCCTCACCGTCGTGCTGCCTGATGCCGCCGGTCTCGCGCCGCCGGACCTGGAGGCCTACGCCGCCGAGCTGTCCCGGGTTGCCGATGTCACGTCGGTGACGGTCCCGACCGGCACGTTCGTCGCAGGCGACAAGGTGGGCCCGCCCGCGACGGCCGCCGGATTCGCGGACGGCAGCGCGTTTCTGACCGTCGGCAGTTCGGCGACGTTGTTCTCCGATGCGTCCAAGAGCCAGCTCGAGCGCCTCCATGAGATCGCGCCGCCGGATGACCGGGTGGTCGAGTTCACCGGCATCGCGCAGGTGAACCAGGACAGTGTGGACGCCATCCTGGAGCGGCTGCCGCTGGTGCTCGGGATCATCGCCGTCATCACCTTCGCGTTGCTGTTCCTGCTCAGCGGCAGTGTGGTACTGCCGCTGAAAGCCCTTGTCCTGAATGTCATTTCGCTGACGGCGGCCTTCGGTGCGTTGGTCTGGATCTTCCAGGACGGCCATCTGGGAGCGCTGGGGACCACTTCGACGGGCACCCTGGTGGCGAACATGCCGGTGTTGTTGTTCTGTATCGCCTTCGGTCTGTCCATGGACTACGAGGTGTTTCTGGTGTCCCGGATCCGGGAGTTCTGGCTGGAGAGCGGACAGACGCCCGCGGACGTCGACGAGAGTGTGGCGCTCGGTCTGGCCCGCACCGGCAGGGTGATCACCGCGGCGGCGGTGGTGATGTCGATTTCCTTCGCGGCCTTGATCGCCGCCGAGGTCTCGTTCATGCGCATGTTCGGGCTCGGGTTGACGCTGGCGGTGCTGGTGGACGCCACGCTGGTGCGGATGATGTTGGTGCCGGCGTTCATGCACGTGCTCGGCAAATGGAACTGGTGGGCACCGAATCCGCTGGTCAAACTTCACGAGAAGATCGGGATCAGCGAATCGGGACCACCGCCTGCGAAGTCGTCCGCCGCCGCAGGGGCGGACCGGGTCTAGGTGGCAGCCAGTCCGTTGACCAGACGACGCCGCGCTCCCCGCGGATCAGGTGAGCTGCTCCGCGACGAGATCCTCGACGCGGCCACCGACCTGCTGCTCAGTACCGGCCACGCCCGCGAGGTTTCGATCCGGGGCGTGGCCGAACGGGCGGGTGTCACCTCGCCGTCGATCTATCTGCACTTCGCCGACAAGGACGCGCTGCTGGATGCGGTCTGTGCGCGGTACTTCGAGAAGTTCGACGAAGAGATGCAGCGAGCCGCCGCCGGCACGTCGACCACCCTGGACACCCTGCGGGCCCAGGGCCTGGCCTACGTGCGCTTCGCCACCCAGACGCCCGAGTTGTACCGCATCGCGACCATGGGGGAGGGCCGCGCCGGTAGCGACGTGGACGCCACCCTGGCCAGCGCCGCGTTCGGCCACATCCGCGACTCGGTGCAGACGCTGATGGACCAGGGTGTGTATGCCCGCGAAGACCCGATGACGGTCGCCCTGGAGTTGTGGACCGCCGCGCACGGTGTGGCCGCCCTGCTGATCGCCAAGCCGTATCTGCCGTTCGGAGACCTCGACAGTTTCGCCGACCGGGTGTTCTCGGCGGTGTGTGCCGGCCGCATCGTCGCCGGTATCGTCGGTCCGGACGCGACACCCACCGAGACCGTCGACTGGTTGTTCGGCCGCCCGACCGTTCGAGGAGGTGCTGATGAGTAGCTCACCGGTGGACAACCCCTTCTTCGCCCGACTCTGGACCACGTTGTCGGCCAATGAACCCGAGGCGGTCAAGAACCTACGGCGAGAAAACCTCGTCGGCCTCACCGGTCGGGTCCTGGAAGTCGGTGCGGGCACCGGCACCAACTTCGATCACTACCCTCCCACCGTCACACAGGTGGTGGCCATCGAGCCGGAGCGCCGCCTCGCGGCGCAGGCCCGCACCGCCGCGGTCACCGCCGCCGTGCCCGTCGACGTCACCGGTGAGACGGCCGAAGCCATGGCCGACGTCGAACCCTTCGACGCGGTGGTGTGCTCGCTGGTGCTCTGCTCGGTCGACGACCCGGAAACTGTTCTACACCAGTTGTTTTCGCGTCTTCGGCCCGGCGGTGAACTGCGCTACCTCGAGCACGTCGCCAGCGGCGGGATACGCGGCAGATTGCAGCGTGTCGCCGATGCCACGGTGTGGCCGCGCCTGCTGGGTAACTGCCACACCCACCGCGACACCGAGCTGTCCATCCGCACCGCCGGCTTCGCCGTCCAGACCTCGAGGCGTGAGTTCACACTGCCGAACTGGGTGCCGATGCCGGTCTCGGAGTTCGCCCTCGGCCGCGCCGTCAGGCCTGTTTCAGCAGGGTAGGCAGGCGCTGCAGCAGGCCGGGCAACGCGGTGCTGGCACTTTCGCGGATGGTGAGCGTCGCGCCGGCCGACAGCTGGGTGGGTTCGGGGTTGACCTCGACCACCACGGCGCCGCGAGCCAACGCCAGCTCCGGCAGTCCGGCGGCGGGATAGACCACCGCGGACGTGCCGACGACGACCACCAACTCTGCGGTGCTCATGGCCTCGACCGCAGCCTGCCAGGGCCCGTCGGGCAGGCCTTCGCCGAACCATACGATGTCCGGACGGATCAACCCGCCGCAGCCGCAGGTGGGCGGCGTCAATTCCAGGACCGGCTCCGGCACGTCGGCGAGCGGCCCGGTGTACACCGAATTGCAACTGTCGCAACGGAAGTCGAACAGGCTTCCGTGCAGGTGGTGCACCGGGGTGCTACCCGCCCGCTCATGCAGGTTGTCGACGTTCTGGGTGACGACGTGCACGTCGGCGTGCGCCTGCCAGTCCGCCACGGCTCGGTGTCCGGCATTGGGTTCGACGGCTTTGACCAGGTGATGGCGCCACAGGTACCACGCCCACACCCGCTCCGGGTGTTGCTCCCAGCCCTGCGTGGAGGACAGTTCGTAGGGGTCGAACTTCGCCCACAGGCCGTTCTTGTCGTCGCGGAAGGTCGGCACGCCGCTCTCGGCGGAGATGCCGGCGCCGCTGAGTACTGCAATGCGCACCCAACCAAAATAGCCGCCCTGTTGGATACTGAGTGTTGTGGACTTGGGGGAGTGGCTGCTGGTCGATCCGAAAGCGGCGAAACCGTTGTTCGATCAACTGAGATCGCAGTTGATCGAAGGGATCCGGGACGGGCGCCTGCCGCCCGGCACCCGGCTGCCCACCGTGCGTGAGTTAGCCGGCGAACTGGGTCTGGCCGTCAATACGGTGGCCAGGGCGTACCGGGAACTGGAGACCGCGGGCATTCTCGAAACCCGCGGACGCTTCGGCAGTTTCGTGGCACATGCCGACCCGGCCGACGCGGCCATGGCGGCTGCGGCCAACACCTATGTGCAAAAGGCCCGCGCACTCGGACTCGACAAAGGCGCGGCGCTGCGTTACCTCGAGATCGCGTTCGACTAGCCGCGGTCAGCCGAACTCGAGCAGCGTGAAGGTGGGGCGCAGCGCATGTAGGTGACCGCTGTTGACCACGTTCTTGATCACGGCGTTCATCACCCGGCCGCGGCCTGCCGGCAGCGGCAGGTCGTGAACGGCCCGCACCCCGGGCATGGTGTGCACCAGATCGGCCAACTCCGAGGCCGTCCGCGAGAACGGCATCGCCGGCACGGCGTAGTGCCGTGAGGGCCGCAGCCAGCCCTTGCGGGCCAGACCCGTGAACCAGGCCGGCGCCAGATCGAACACCATCCGACCGCCGGGGAAGCGCTTCGCACACTCGGCGATGAGGCCGAGCGACTCTTCGGGCTGCAGGTACATCAGCAGCCCTTCGGCGGTGATGAACACACCCTCGGTGGCGGCGTCGGTGCTCACCAGGTCCATCCAGCTGTAGTCCAGCGCTGACTGCGCGACGGACACCACGCGTGGCGACGGCGGCAGCAGCCGTTCTCGGATCTGCACGATGGGCGCCAAATCGACTGACAGCCAATGGAACCGACTCTCGGGCAGGGCGGCATCGAGCCGCCAGAAGCTGGTCTGCAACCCTTCGGCGAGCGCAACCACCGTGGCGTCGGGATGGGTGGACAGGTAGTCGCGGGTCGCCAGGTCGAAGGCCTTCGAGCGCAGCGCCATGTCCTGGCGGTGTGTCTGCCCGAACTTGGCGAAATCGAAGTCGATCGAATCCGCGAGGCGCACGGCCACCGGGTCGTCGATGAGTGCGTCGGGGCGTCGCGCTTCGTCGGCGCGCACCTTCAGCGTCAACAGTGCGGTCTCCGAGACCCCACTCAGTTCTGCCTTGTGCTTCGCTGTCTCAGTCATCGATTCCGAGGGTACCGGCGCGTTCCCGGCGACGGCATCGGCCGAACTCCGGCACGGTCATGCTCGGCCGGTAGCGCGGGGTCAGTGGAAAGCCTGGATCCGGCAGGTGGGAAATCGGTGAAGTACCAGGGTGCCGCGGCACAGTTCTTGAGTAGGCTTTCGAGATGGCCCGACAGGTATTCGATGACAAGCTCCTGGCTGTGATCAGCGGCAATTCCCTGGGGGTGCTGGCAACCATCAAGCGGGACGGCCGGCCGCAGTTGTCGAATGTGTCGTATCACTTCGACCCGCGCGCGGTGGCGCTCGAAGTATCTGTCACCGAGCCACGGGCCAAGACCCGCAATCTGCGTCGGGACGCGCGGGCCTCGATCCAGGTGAGTTCTGACGACGGGTGGGCCTACGCGGTGGCCGAGGGTGACGCCGTCCTCACCCCGCCTGCCGCCCGCCCGGACGACGACACGGTGGAGGCGCTGATTGCCCTGTACCGCAACATCGCCGGCGAACACCCGGATTGGGATGAGTATCGGGAGGCGATGGTCACCGATCGCCGGGTGTTGCTGACGCTGCCCATCTCACACCTCTACGGGGTGCCGCCCGGCATGCGCTGATAGTTGTTTGAGCACGTTCGCACTGGTGACAAAGCGCGCTAGGCTGTCGGACATGGTCGATCCCAAGGATGAAGCAGCCTCGCCCGAGGACGACACCAAGCGTAAGTTCCGCGAGGCGCTCGACCGGAAGAAGGCCAAGGCCGGAACCGGCACCGAGCACCGCGACGGCGGAGCCAAGCAGACCAAGCAGCACGGTGCCGTCGACAACCGACGCGAGTTCCGCCGCAAGAGCATCTAGTTCCGCGATCTGTGGAGTCTGGTCGGCGCTCAGCGCCGCCAAGACTCCACAACTCACTGGTCGGAAGCGCGACGTTCCTGAAGCAGGATCGCCACCAGGCACACCACGGCGAGCGTTCCGACGATGCCCGCGAACACCTCACCGGTGACTTGCAGACCCCAGTGCTGGGCGGCGGCCCCGAAGCCGATCACCGGCAGTGACAACGCGACGTAGGCGACCAGGAAATAGGCCGAGCTGACCTCGGCCCGGCGCTCGGGTGGGGTGGCCTCGGAGACGGCTGCCAGGCCCCGCCCGAAGCTCAACCCCTGCCCGATGCCGGCGATGACAGCCGCGGCAATGAGGCCCCACAGTGACGAGAAGCGAAGGGCCGCACTCAACATCACCATCGCGACCACCAGGATGGCGCTGCCCACGGCGATCGCCCGCGCCGGCGGCACGAGAATCGCGGCCGGTTGTGTCGCGGCGGCGGTGAGGACCATGAGCCCGGCCACCGCCCCGGCGATCGCATGGTTGTGCACGCCCATGAGTGTGGACACAAATGACGGCACGACGGACGCGAAGATCGCATTGACCGCGAAGGCGGCGAAGGCTGCGGTGGCCGCGACGATGAAGACCGCGCGGGTCTGCGGCGGGACCGAGAGCCGCTGAATACCGAGGCGGCCCTGCCGCTCTGAGGTCTCCGGGGCGAGCAGTACCGCGCCGACGGCGAGCACCACCAGGCCGGCATGAAGCGCAAAGCTCAGGTCCAGCGGGGCCGGCGCGTATTCGACCAGGATTCCGGCGACCAACGGGCCCAGACCCAGGCCGCCCAGGTTGGCGATGGTGGCCACGGCAGCAGCACGCGTGCGCCAGGTGGGCGAGGCCGCTTCGATGATTGCGGCGGTGGCGGTGCCGGTGAAGATGCCCGCCGACAGCCCCGACAGCACCCGGCCGATCAGCAGCACCGGCACCGAGTCGGCGGCCAGGAACACCACCGAGCTGGCGATGGCCAGGACAGCGCCGGCCAACAACATCGGCCGACGGCCGATGACGTCGGACCAGCGGCCGAACACCAGCAGCGCCGACAACACCGCACCGGCGTACGTCGCGAAGATGACGGTGGTGGTCAGGACCGAGAAGTTCATCTCCTCGCCGTACAACTCGTACATCGGGGTGGGCAGCGTCGCACCCAGCATGACCACGGTCAACGCATAGGTCAGCAGGGCGAAACCGTAACGGTTACCCGGTCTCTGTGGTGTAACGGCGGGGTTCACTTCCTGAAGTGCGGGCACGGTGCAGTCAACGCGGCGTCGCGCCTGGTACTTCCCGCTGACAGAACATACACAGACTGGCGGCGACGGACCCGAGGGGTCCGCCGCCGCCAGACTTGCGTCAGATGACTAGTGCACCGTTGCCTTCTCGGCACCCACACCGGTCAGGGAACGGACCTCCATCTCGGCGGCAATCGCCTCGGTGCTGCTGTCCTTGGTGCTCAGCGTACCGACGATGCCCAGGATGAAGGCCAGGGGAATCGACACGATGCCGGGGTTGGCCAGCGGGAACCAGGCGAAATCCGCACCAGGGATCATCGAGGTCTTGGTCCCTGACACCGCCGGGGAGAAGACGATCAACACCAGGGTCGAGATCAGGCCGCCGTACATACTCCACAGCGCGCCGCGGGTGTTGAACCGCTTCCAGTACAGCGAGTAGATGATGGTCGGCAGGTTGGCGGCCGCGGCAATCGCGAAGGCCAGCGCCACCAGGAACGCGATGTTCTGTCCGTTGGCCAGGATGCCCAGACCGATGGAGATGATGCCCAGCACCACCGCGGTGATGCGGGAGACCTTGACCTGCTCCTGCTCGGTGACTTCCCGGTCGCCGTGGCGCACCAGGTTGGCATAGACATCGTGGGCGAATGACGCCGACGCGGTGATGGTCAGGCCGGCCACGACCGCGAGGATGGTCGCGAAGGCCACCGCCGAGATGACGCCCAGCAGGACGACGCCGCCGAGTTCGAGCGCCAGCAGCGGAGCCGCCGAGTTGACGCCGCCCGCCGCGCCGAGGATCCGGTCCGGGCCGACGAGGGCGGCCGCGCCGTATCCCAGCACCAGGGTGAACAGGTAGAACGAGCCGATCAACGCGATGGCCCACACCACGGACTTGCGGGCCTCTTTGGCCGTCGGCACGGTGTAGAAGCGCATCAGCACGTGGGGCAGGCCCGCCGTGCCCAGCACCAGCGCCAGCGCCAGCGAGATGAAGTTGATCTGCGAGGTGAGCGAGCCGCCATACTGTGCGCCGGGGGCCAGCACGTCGCGGCTGGCGACACCTTCGGTGGTGGCGCCGGAGATCGCGGTCTGGGCCGCTCCCAGGATCTCGGAGAAGTTCAGCCCGAACTTGGCCAGCACCATCACCGTCATCAGCCCGGCGCCGGCGATCAGCAGCACCGCCTTGATGATCTGCACCCAGGTGGTGCCCTTCATGCCGCCGACGAGGACGTAGACGATCATCAGGACACCGACCACGGCGATCACGATCGACTGTCCGCTGCGGCTGTTGATGTTGAGCAGCAGTGCCACCAGCCCGCCGGCGCCTGCCATCTGCGCCAGCAGATAGAACAGTGACACCGCCATCGTCGTGGTGGCCGCGGCCAGCCGCACCGGCTTCTGCGTGAGGCGGAAGCTCAGTACGTCGGCCATGGTGAATCTGCCTGTGTTGCGCAGCAATTCGGCCACCAGCAGCAGGGCCACCAGCCAGGCCACCAGGAAGCCGATGGAGTACAGGAAGCCGTCGTAACCGTAGACGGCGATGGCCCCGGCGATGCCGAGGAAGCTGGCGGCCGACAGGTAGTCGCCCGCGATCGCGATGCCGTTCTGCGGGCCGGAGAAGGCCCGGCCGCCGGTGAAGAACTCGTCGGCGGTGGCGTTCTTCTTGCTGGCCCGGATCACCACGATCATGGTGACGACGACGAACAGCGCGAAGATGCCGATGTTGGCCGCCGGATTTCCGACGGTTTCGGTTGCGGCGAGAAGTGTTGTCACGGCAGCGGTCCTTCCAGCTCTTCGCGGATGGCCGCGGAGCGCGGGTCCAGTTCACGGTTGGCGAAGCGGACGTAGATCGCGGTGATGATGAAGGTGGTGAGGAACTGGCCCAGCCCGATGATCAGGCCGACGTTGATGTTGCCCCAGACCGGGGTGGCCATGAAGTCATGGGCGAAGGCACCGAGCAGGACGTAGACGCCGTACCAGATGAGGAAGAACGCCGTCATGGGAAAGACGAAGCGGCGCAGGCGGCTCTTGAGTTCTTGGAACTCCGGGCTCGCCTGCATGGCGATGAACTCTTGGCTGGTGGGGGCCGGCCGACTTTCGGTGGTGGACACCGCAGTTGCTCCTGACTGATCGAATGTGAACCGTATGTACTGGTGAGAGTATTGAGACTCACGTCACAATCGAAGGGTTTCCGCTGGTGAACCTGGTGAAACAGGCACCTGATGCGGTGAGCGGTCCGTCCCCGGCGACGAGCGGTCAGCGGTTCCTCTGCAACGCCCCGAGATTCAGCGACGGCAACCCACGTCGGTACACGATGTATTCGGCCACGACGATGTTCGGCAGCCAGCACAGGAACGGCACGGGGGCATAGGCGTTGACGAATGCCAGGCCGGGATCGACGCCGAACGGCAGCTGGACGAGCAGCAGGACGAACAGCCACATCCGCAGTGTCGGCGCCGCGTAGGTCAGGGCGTAGCTGCGAATCATCCAGGCCTGGTGCGCTGCGAAATCGCCATCGCGAGCGCTCTGTAAACCGCGGTGGGTCGTCCAGATCCACAAGACGGCAAGGGTTCCGAAGCCGAACAGGCCCAGCAGGGCCACGGAGCTGTAGAACGACATGACCAAGGCCGCGACACCGCCCACGAACACCGAGGCGACGTAGGTGCGGCCGAGTAGGCGGTGTAGTCGTGGCGAGCGCCGGCGCACGGTGCCGGAGAACTGGAAGCCGCCGACCAGGAGCGCCAGGCCGGCGAACACGATGTGGACATAGAACGCGAGCTGGATCGCGGCGGGGCGGGCGGCGTACGTCGACGCCAGGCCCGTTTCACTCTCCGCGAGGTCGGTCAGCGACGCGAACAGATACTGACCCGGCGCGTAGACCGCGATCACGAGGCTGGTCAGCAGTACCGCCAGCCAGGGGAGGTGCCGTGCACGACGGCCGACGGCAGGTGGTGCGGTGGGCGCGGCCATGGGCGCGCTCCTCTCCTGAAGGTCCGATGGCCTCCGGTGCCCCCGTCAACCACATGTTTACGCTCGTAACTATACGGCTGTAAACATATTTGACCAGGGGGGTTTTCCTTACTCTTGGTGATGCCGGCGGGCCACGAGTGCCACCCGATCTACCAGGGCCCGGCAGATGTCGTCATCGTCGGCGAACCACGGAAACTTCGGCGCCCCGGCGCGCAGCGTCACATATCCGTGCAGCGCCGCCCACATCAGAGTGGCGTCCTGGATCGCCGACTCGGGGGTGCCGCCGTAGGCCTCCGCGATGGTGTCGGACAGGACTGCGAACGCCTCGGCGCCCTTGGTCCCCGCGAACGCCCGGGCGCTCATGGGCTCGCGGTCGGTGCTGTGGCGACGCCCGAACAACGTCAGGTACCGCTCCGGATGGTCGATGCCGAAACCGACATAGGCCCGACAGATCGCCAGCAGGCGCTCTGCCGGTGGCGCTTGATCGTGCGCCCGGTGCAGCAGCAGCGAGAACTCCTCGAACGCTTGGTGCACCAGCGCATCGACGATCGCCGTGCTGTCGGCGAAATGGGCGTAGATCGACGGGGCAGACACCCCGGCCTCCCGGGCCACCGCACGCAGGGTGACGTCATCCTCGTTTCCCGTCCGTTCCAGGATGCGCTGGGCGCCGGCGAGGAGGTCGTCGCGCAGTCGGGCGCCTTCGCCACGAGCGTTGCGCTGCCGTGCCGGCATTCGTCGTCCTCCAGGCCGCGTAGAACTTCAGGTGCTGTGAAGGGTAGTTCGCCGGGTAGCGGTCAGTGCGGGTCCGGGCGCGGCAACCGCTCCACGCCCATGCCGAGCCGTTCCGGCACGTGCATCCGCGCGAAGATGCGCGCCACGTCGGGGGGCGCGGTGGATGCGGTGAGCCGGCTGACCACGATCATCGTCAGGAAGGCGAGCGGCACCGTGATGGCGGCCGGGTAGCCGATCAGCGCCGCCGGCCAGCCTGCCAGCGTGCCGTCGTCGATACCGCCGATGACGGCGAGTGTGGTTGCGGCACCGGAGAGCACGCCGCCCACCAGAAGGCCGGTGATGGCGCCGGTGCTGGTGAGCCCGCGCCACCAGATGCCCAGCACCAGCAGCGGGCACAGCGTGGAGGCGGCGACGGCGAACGCCAGCCCCACACTGCGGGACAACTCCAGCGAGGAGGCCGCCAGCGCCAAGGGAATCGGCACCAGGCCGCCGACGACGGCGGCGAGCCGGAAATCGCGGATCCGGCCGCGCAGCACGTCGGTGGCCAGCGCGCCGGCGATGCTCACCAACAATCCCGAGGACGTCGCCAGGAACGCGGCGATGGCGCCCGCGGCCACCAGGGCGGCCAGCCCGGCGCCGACCACGCCGCCGATGGCCGCGCTGGGCAGCAGCAACACCGCGGCATCGGCGGTGCCGGTGATCAGCAGCTGCGGCACGTACAGGCGCGCGAAAACGCCCAGCAAGGTGGGGAACAGGTAGAACACCGACAGCAGCGCGATCACCGCCAGCGCCGTCCGGCGCGCGGCCCGGCCGTCGGGATTGGTGTAGAAGCGCACCAGGACGTGGGGTAGGCCCATGGTGCCGAGGAACGTCGCGATGATGATCGAAAGGACTTGGTACAGCGGATGTTCGCCGCCCAGCCCGCCGCCGGAGGAGATCCATTCAGCCCCGGTGTTCGGTGCGCCGGCCACCACCGGCGTCGCCGCGCCGGAGGCCAGGGTCAAGGTGGTGCCTTCGCCCAGTGTGTACCGGCCGGGCGCAGGCAGCGCCGCGGAGTCGACGGCACGATCGTCGACCTGACCGGTGACGGTGATGCCCGCGGGTTCGGCGACCTGCACCACCACGTCGGTGTCGACGGTGACCGTCGTCTGCTGCTGGACGGTGGGCGGCATGGGCCCGCCCAACTCGGCCCGGTCCGAGAAGAACAGCGCCAGCAGGGCCAGTGCCGGTACGGCGATCGCGGTGAGCTTGAGCCAGTACTGGAAGGCCTGGACAAAGGTGATCGAGCGCATGCCGCCGCCGACGACGTTGGCGATCACGATGGCGCCCACGGCAACCGGGCCGATCCACACCGGAAGACCCAGCAGGATCTTCAGCGTCAACCCCGCGCCCTGATACTGCGGCACCAGATAGAACACGCAGATCACCACGACGACGAGCATGGCCACGGTGCGCAACCGTGGTGACCCCAACCGGAATTCAGCGAAGTCCGGCACGGTGTACGCCCCGCTGCGTCGCAACGGAGCCGCGACGAACAGCAACAATCCCAGGTAGCCCGCGGTGAAACCGATCGGATACCACAGCGCGTCCGCACCGTACTTGGCCACCAGTCCGGCAACGCCGAGAAAGGAAGCAGCCGAGAGATATTCACCGGAGATGGCGGCGGCGTTCCACCGGGGTCCCACGGTGCGCGACGCCACCAGGAAATCCGAGGTGGTGCGCGAGAGCCTGCCGCCGTAGGCGCCCACCAGCACGGTGGCCAGTGCTGCGAGCGCCAGCGCAAAGGCCGTCAGGGGAGACAACGCGTCCGGACTCATGGTTCGTCAGCGCCTTCGGGGCCTTCGTTGACGATGCCGATGAAGTCGCGTTCGCTCTGTTCGGCAAGCCTGATGTAGAGCCGGCCCACGCCGTAGAACAACGGGTAGAGCAGTACGCCGAGGATCAGCCAGTTGACCCGGATGCCGAACACGGTCAGCTGTTGGAACGCGGGAAAGGCATTGCCCAGCAGTGGGATCGCGACGATGAGGCAGACCACTACTGCGGCCAGCCGCAGCGCGAGCCCGAGCTGAGCGCGCACCAGTCCGCGCACCAGCGCGTCGCCGATCTCGGTCTGCTCCTGCACTTCGACACGGGTCCGGATGATCCGTGCGCCGCGACGGTGCGCCAGCACTACTCTCTGGCGCGCAGGCGTGCCGTGCGCGCCGTGCGGGTTAGTCATCGCCGCCGGGCCGGTAGCTGCGCATCGGCTCGCGGACCAACCGGTCGCGCAGTTCGCGGGTCTGGCGCCGGCTCACCGGGAGCTCCACGCTGGGCGACTCGCCGTTCTTCCTGACCCGCACCAGCACCCCGCTGTCGATGGTGCGCAACCCGGTCACCAGCGGAAGCGACACCAGATACGAGCGGTGCACGCGCTGGAAACCGACGTTGCGCCAACGGGTTTCCAGGGTCGACAGCGGTATCCGGACCAGATGTGCGCCGGAGGTGGAGTGCAGCCGCGCGTAGTCACCCTCGGCTTCGACCCACCCGATGCTGTCGCGGCGGACCAGCCGGGTGATGCCACCGAGTTCCACGGGCAGCACTTCGTCGGCATCATCGGCGACCACCGGGTCGGCGCTGCGCACGGCCAGCACCCGTCGCACCGCTTCGTCGAGGCGTTCGATGCGCAGGGGTTTGAGCAAGTAGTCGGTGGCGCCCACTTCGAATGCCGCCAGCGCCTTGTCCTCGTGGGCGGTCACGAACACCACCGCGGGCGGATGAGAGAAGTTCGCCAGCACCGCGGCGAGTTCCAGGCCGGACAGGCCGGGCATGTTGATGTCGAGGAAGATGGCGTCGGGGGAGTGCTCGGAGAGTTCGCGTAGAGCGGCGTTCGCGTCGCCGACGCCGTAGACGGTGCCGATACAGGGATGGCGACCCAGCAGATAGGTCAGCTCGTCGAGCGCCGGCGCCTCGTCGTCGACGGCGAGCACGTCGATCATCCGTGTCACCCGATGTCCCTCCGCGCTTCCTCGACCATCAGACGTGCACGCCCGGCGCGAACTTCGGCACCCGCATGATGACCTTGGTGCCTGCGCCCAGGGCGGTTTCGACCACCAGACCGTAATCGTTGCCGAACGCGGCCCGCAGCCGATGGTCGACATTGGTGAGTCCGACGTGCGCGTTCTGGTCCCCGGAGGCATCGGGGCCGAGGGCGTCGGCGTGGGTGGACCGCAGCACGTCAGGGTCCATCCCGACCCCGTCGTCTTCGACGGTGATCACCGTATCGGCGCCCTCGTCCCGCGCGATCAAGGTGATGGTGCCGCCGGCTCTGCCGGCCAGCCCGTGCCGAACGGCATTCTCCACCAACGGTTGTAGCGCGAGGAACGGCACCACGACGTTGAGCACCTCGGGCGCCACCTGCAACTTGACGTCGAGTGCGGCGCCGAAGCGGGCCCGTTCCAGCGTGACGTAGCGGTCGATGTTGTTCAGTTCGTCGGCCAGCAGTGTGTAGGGCCCGGCAGCGCGGAAGGAGTAGCGGGTGAAATCGGCGAAGTCGAGGATCAATTCGCGGGCGCGGTCAGGGTCGGTGCGCACGAACGAGGCAATGGTGTTGAGGGCGTTGTAGACGAAGTGGGGGCTGATCTGGGCCCGCAGCGCGAGCACCTCGGCACGGTCGAGGCGGGCCCGGGAGGCGTCGAGTTCGGCGAGTTCGAGTTGGCTGGCGGCGTAGCGCGCGACTTCGCTGACGGCGCCGAGCATTCCGGGCCCCGGCTGTGCGGCGGTGACGACCACCAGGACGCCCACGACGCCGCGGTCTTCCGGCGACAGTGGCTGCGCGATGAGCGCCGGGAGTTCGCTGCCGGCGAGCACGCGGCGTTGCCCGGCGATCGACGCTTCGGCGGCCCGGTCGCAGCGCAGCGCCAACTCCGGGTTCCACCGGGCACCGTCGGGCGGGTCGTGCGCGAGCAATTGGCCGTGGCCGTCGTAGAGCGCGACACCGTCGGCGCCGGTGAGGTCGCGCAGGTGGGGAATGGCGGTCTGCGCGGAATCGGCATCCAGACCCTTGCGCAAGGCGCGTGCTGCCAGCGAGGCGGTGTGCAACGCCGCGTGCACGGCGCGTTCGGTCGGGGTGGCCACCACGCGGCGGGTGCGCACCACCAGCACGGCCGCCACCAGTGCGCCGATGAGCAGCACCCCGGCCAGCACCACTGCGAACTCGCCCGACATGAGTGTGAGGCTAACCCCGTGAGGGTGTCGTCTTGCGGTTCAGGTGAATACGGCCCCAATCGCACAAGCTGGTCAGCACCGGCGCCAAGGTCATGCCGTACTCCGAAATCGAGTAGTGCACACACGGGGGAACGGTGCGCGCATCATGACGATCGAGGATGCCGTCGTCCACCATCTCGCGGAGATGCCGGATCAGCATGCGTTCGGTGATGTCGGGGATGCTCCGACGCAGTTCGGCGGTGCGCATCGGGCCGTCGAGCAGCCGCCACATGATGGTGCCTTTCCACCGGCCGTCGATCACCGTGAGGGCCGTGTCGATGGGGCACTCGTTGAGGCCCTTCTTGGATACCGCCATCGCAGGCTCCGTCCCGTTTATGCTGCCAAATTTGTCAGTACCTTGTTTTGGGTCAGCATAGCCACCAGGCTCGATGGCATGGAACACGTGATCTGGATTGTGGCGCTGATGGTCACCGGCCCGCTGGTGGGACTCGAGCTCGGGGTGGCCGCGGTGGTCAACCCGCTGGCCGCCCAACTCCCCGACAGCGGCTTTCGGGTGGTTCGCAGCGGTGGCAGCCGCTGGCTCGGCAGGCTGATGCCGGTCTGGTATCTCGCCACGCTGGTGCTGCTTCTCGCGCTGGTCGTGACATCCGGTGGCGCTGCCGCGATCGCCGCGACCGTGGTGCTGGGGCTGGCCGTGGTCCTGACCGTGACGATCCTGGTGCCGATCAACACCCGGGTGGGCCGGTGGGAGTCGGACGCCGACGTCGACCGTGCGCTGACGCGACGATGGGACGCGTTCCACTGGCTGCGCGTCACACTGCTCGGGGCGGTGCTGGTACTCGTGGGGTTCGGCGCATAGGCCTCGAGTCTTAGAATGAGCGCCATGCCGAACCTGCAGCTGGTCCAAGACCCCGCCGCCGATGCGCTGCTCGCGGCCAATCCGATGGCACTGCTGGTCGGGATGCTGCTCGATCAGCAGTACCCCATGGAGGCCGCCTTCGCCGGTCCCAAGAAGATCGCCGACCGTATCGGTGACGTGGACGCGGGGCTGATCGCGGGTTACGACCCGGACAAGTTCATCGCTCTGTGCTCGGAAACCCCTGCCATACACCGGTTTCCGGGATCGATGGCCAAGCGGGTGCAGGCGCTGGCGCAGATCATTGTCGACGAGTACGACGGCGACGCGGCCGAGATCTGGACCCAGGGCAACCCCGATGGCCGCGAGGTGCTGGTGCGGATCAAACGTCTGCCCGGCTTCG
>JBEVFK010000041.1:0-43724 GCA_040512325.1 Mycobacterium sp.
ACATGGTCCTGGCCAACGGGTATCGGATCGCGCCCAGGCGGGTGCTGTTAGCGGTCTCGGAGCGCTTCCTCAAGGCCGACTAGCGCGCCGTGGCATCCTCCGTAGGGAATACGAGGCCACGACACTGCGCGGCCACCCCGGTCTACCCTTGCCGGTTGCCTCCCTGGTGTAGCTGCTCGTTACTCGGCCTTGGTGAGGAACAGCCAGGCGCTGGTCAGTCCTCCGACAAGCGCGATACCCGATGGCGGGGCGAGAAGGTATATCCCCCAAGGGATCCCGCAGATCAGGAGTGCTCCCGCTGCTGCGGTCCCTACGCCGGTCCAGCAGCACAAGTGAGGCCGTCAGGAGTGCGGCCAGCGTCAGCAGTTCGGCTCCGAGCACCCGATTCGGTTGCGCTGGAATGGAAAGCAGAACCGCGACGACCAGGAGTGAGCCGAAGATGCTCAACGTTTGAGCGGCCCGGTTGCGCAGGTCGGCCGACGCGGCGATAGCCGCGGCCCGTATTGAGATGGCTACGAACACCAACCCGACCAGGCTCATCGGTCCGCTCCCTCTCCAGGTGACTGCGCTCACCAGGAGCAACGTCCTGGCTTTAGTGGTGAGTCCGGTTCGTGCGGGAGATTGCAGCTGGCCGGAATCCGTAAGGAGTTGACCGGTTTCAAGTGGTTCATTCGGTGTATTCCCGGTGCGTGGGCACCTGACTCACCGGCACAGAACCCAAAGGATTTTCATGTCATCACGAAACACCGTCGCCCGTTCCCTGCACGACCTCGGCGCTGCCGCCTGGTTCGGCGGTTCCCTGATGGGTGCCCTCGGCGTCAACGGCGCAGCCGATGCCGTCCGCGACCCGCGGGACCGTGCCCAGGTGGCGGCGGCCGGCTGGGCCAAGTGGAGTCCGGCCAATGCGGTTGCCATCGGCGCACACCTGCTCGGTGGTGGTGTGATCCTCTACAGCAACCGCGATCGCGCCAAACATCAGTCCGGCGTCACCGCGAATACAGTCACCAAGATCGTCATCACCGGTGCGGCCCTGGCCGCCACCGCCTACAGCGGGGCACTCGGCACCAAAGTCGCTCAGGCGGACGGACGTTCAGTAGCGGGAGCTACCGATCCGGCCGCGTCCACACCCCCGGATGTGGCCACCGCACAGCAGCAGCTCCGCTACCTGCAATGGGCATTGCCGGTGCTGACCGGTGCACTCGTGGTGCTCGGTGCCCAGCAGGGAGAACAGCAGCGTCCCGGTCAGATTCTGGCGGGCGTCGGGACCACTCTGGCAAAGCGGGCGCGGCACTAGGGCCCCACAGAGGGCGGATCTCAGCGGAGCGCCGACAGCGCCGTCTCTGCGCTGTAGCCGCCGAACCCGGCCAGATCGCCGCGACGCAGTCGGTTCACCCACCCCGGGTCTGCCAGCAGAGCGCGGCCGACCGCGACGACGTCGAATTCACCGGCATCGAACTGCTCGACCAGGCGATCGACGGGTGCCGGCGCGATCACCTGGCCTTGCTTCTCGCTGCGGAACTGAGTGTCCAATCCGACGGAGCCCACCGCGATCACCGGCAGCCCGGCGACCTTCGTGGTCCACCCCGCCAGGCTGAGTTGGGGATCGACGTCGGGGAACGCGGGCGCGTAATGCCTGCGCGTCGAGGGGTGAAGCATGTCGATTCCGGCCTCGACCAGCGGTGCCAGCAACTCCTGCAGCTGCGTCGGGGTGTCGGCAATCGAGGCGGTGTAGTCGGTGCCCTTCCACTGTGAAAAACGGAAGATGATCGGGTAATCGGGACCGACGGCGTCGCGCACCGCGCGGACCACCGCCGCTGGGAACCGGGTGCGTGCGGTCAGCGTCCCACCATAGGCATCGGTACGTAAATTCGTTCGCTGCCATAGAAATTCGTCCAACAGATAGCCGTGGGCGCCGTGCAGTTCCACGGCGTCGAAGCCGACCTGCCGCGCAGTCGCAGCGCTCTGCGCGAACAGGTCCGCGATCTGGGCGAGTTCGTGGGCGGTCAGCGCTCGGCCGCGCGCTGCCCCGAGTCCGTCTACCGCCGACGGGCCCACCGGCACCACACCGTCGGCGTCGTCGCGCTGAACACCCTGATGCCACAGCTGGGCTGCGATCGTGGCGCCTTCCGCATGGACCGCGTCCACCACCCGCCGCCAGCCTGCGAGCACGTCGTCGCCGGCGAGGGTGGGGATGGCGTACGGATAACCCGCCGCGGGGTCGGGCAACCGGACTCCCTCGGTGATGATCAGGCCCACGCCGCCGGCGGCGCGACGCCGGTAGTACTCGGCGACGTCGGCGCCGGGAATGCCACCGGGGGAGGCCTGGCGGGTCATGGGCGCCATCGCGAAGCGGTTCGGCACCGTCAGTGAACGGACCGTCAGCGGTTGGAACAGGGCGTCGATCGTCACAACTCGATCCGATCGGTCAGCCGGCGGCGCGTTGCAATTCCAGGACGGGGATCACGCGGGTGGTCTTGCGCTGATAGTCGGCGAACTGGGGCTCCACGGCGGACTGCTTGGCGTAGATGTCATCGCGCTCGGCGCCGGTGAGTACGCGAACCGTCACGGGAAACGTCTCGGAGCCCAATTCGATGACGGTCTCCGGATTGGCCACCAGGTTGTGGTACCAGTCGGGATTGGTGTCCGAACCACCCTTGCTCGCGAAGATGAAGATGCGGCTGCCGTCGTGGTAGGCCACCAGCGGGGCAATCCGTTCCACCCCCGATTTGGCGCCTACGTGGTGAACCAGTACCAGCGGCTTGCCTTCGAACACTCCGCCCGCGGTGCCGCCCGTCTCACGGAACTCGGTGATGACCTGGCGATTCATCGCGTCGAAGTCGATGGCCTCAGACATGAACTCGATCTCCTGTTCGCTTGCGGACAGCACACTCCGAGCAACAGCGATTTTGTGCAGGCTGAGTATTCCCGCTGACGGTGCTCAGGTGTGCCGGTTGGCCCAACCGTCGTCATTGTGGGCCATCAATTGCAGTTCCTGTTCCCAGGCCCGGGCGCGGGAGCGGTCGAGGCCTCTGCGGAGCAAAAATGCTGCCAGCGCGCCGGCAGCCACGGCCGCGACCCACACTGTCCACGAGACGCCCGCCGCGTTGAGCTTGGCGTCGAAGACCGTCATGGGTGCTGCGACCACCTTGCCGGTGGTATCCAGCCAGATCGTCATCGACGCGCCGGCTGCCACGGTCGTCGGACTGGATACCCGCGCGGTACGCAGTTGTGAACCTTCTCGCCACTGCACACTCACCAGACTGGAACTCTCGTAATCCGCCGGCATCCCTGCGCTGCCCTCGACCACGGCGACCTGGACCGGGTGCCGATCCTGGGACTGCTCGTCGACGGTGCGCATGCTGGCCTCGTAGACGAAATCGCCGACCTGCATCGCGAACGGGGCGGCGAGAATCGCGATGACGAGGACACCGAGGACGGCGAGTGCTTCGAGCCGGTCACTGGCACGGACCAGCGGGTTGCGCCCCAGCGCACGCAGTTGCCAACGCAACCGCAGAGCAAAGGAGGTGATGCCCATCACCGTGGGCCTACCAGGACGTCCTGCAGTTTCCGCAAACACCCTTAACATGCTGACAGCGGGAGCACCCAGCCGCCAGTTCTGCGCCTGTCAGGCGACGTATATCACAATGCCGCAATCGTTGTCAGGCCGGCATGCGCGCGTCCCTGCGGCGGGCGCGAATAGGCGCAGGAGCTGCGGGCGTGCGCCGCGGTCGGCGCTCGTCGCGGGTGATCCGCCGGCTCAGTACCCGCTCGTCGCGTGTGGTCAGCGACCGGGCACTCAGTGCCAGCCGATCAAGCTGTTGCCAGCTGAGGCCGTCGAGGTCGCCGTCCGCGTCATGGGTGGCCACGACGACGCAGCCACGCAGCAGAGGGACGGACTCGGCGGTGAACGAAGTTGTTGCCAGCAGGATCTCCGTGGCGCTCTGGTTGACCCGGCGTTGGCACCGAGAGGTGGATGGGCTGAACCAGAAATCGAACTGCCGGTCGGCGCTGGTCAGGCATTGCAGCCCTTGATCCTGGACCAGCTGCCGGATATCGGCCGTGCTGTAAGCGCGGGTTTCGTACACGGCGCCATTGGCGCTGAAATACAGGACGGTGTTCATTCAGTGATCCATTCGGTTCTTTCTGCGGGAGTGACGACAGCGCCGGCGTCCCAACGCTGTTACTGGAGTTACCCGTGTTGCAATTGAGGCAAACTCGGATAACGGCGCGGACACGGAGCGAGCGGTGGGCGCCGGCAATGGAGGGTCCGGCTGACCGCGAGTACGTCGGCCCGCTGGAAACGGACGCTGGAAATCCGCCGCGGGATGTCGAGAATGGCGTATCGGCTCCGTCCCAGGGGTAGAGCGACCAAGACGGGTCGCCAATTGGAAGGGAGACAAACGTGGCGAAGTACCTGTTCCTCAAGCATTATCGCGGTGCGCCCGCGGCCGTCAACGACGTGCCGATGGACGAGTGGACACCCGCCGAGATCGAGGCGCACCTGCAGTACATGGAGGACTTCGCAGCCCGTCTGAAGGACACGGGCGAGTACGTCGACAGTCAGGCATTGTCGGACCAGGGCGCCTGGGTACGCCATGACGGCGAGGGCAAGCCGCCCGTGACCGACGGGCCGTTCGCCGAGACCAAAGACCTGATCGCCGGCTTCATGGTCGTCGACGTCGACTCCTATGAGCGCGCCGTGCAATTGGCCGGTGAGTTGTCGGCGGCGCCCGGCGCCGGCGGCAGGCCCATCCACGAGTGGCTCGAGGTCCGGCCATTCATGGGTGCGCCGACGACTGTCACCGAGTAGATGACTGTCGACGCGGTGGACGAGGGTCGGCTCCGGGAGTTGATCCCCGGCGTCCTGGCGGCCCTCGTCCGCCGTGGGGCGGATTTCGCCACCGCGGAGGACGCCGTTCAGGAAGCACTGATCAGGGCCGTCCAATCCTGGCCGGGCCGCACTCCCGACGATCCCAAAGGCTGGCTGATCACCACCGCCTGGCGTTGCTTCGTCGATCTCGCCCGGTCCGACACCGCGCGGCAGCACCGCGAACTCCGGCTGTCCGAAGAGCCCGAACCCGGACCGGCCGTCCCCGCGGATGACACGTTGCAGCTGTACTTTCTGTGCGCGCATCCGAGTCTCACCTCTGCTTCAGCCGTCGCTCTGACGTTGCGGGCCGTCGGCGGCCTCACCACCGGCCAGATCGCGCAGGCGTATCTGGTTCCAGAAGCGACGATGGCGCAGCGGATCAGCCGGGCCAAACGCACGGTGAGCGAGGTCCGGCTCGATGTGCCCGGCGATCTGCGCACGGTGCTCCGGGTGCTGTACCTGGTGTTCAACGAGGGCTACAGCGGTGATGTCGACCTCGCGGCCGAGGCGATCCGGCTCGCCCGGCAGCTCGATGCCGCCACTGACGAGGAAGAGGTCGCAGGGCTACTTGCTCTCTTCTTGCTTCACCACGCACGACGCCCGTCCCGGACCCGCGCCGACGGCAGCCTGGTGCCGCTGGCCGAGCAAGACCGCGGATCGTGGCGTCGCGACCTGATCGCGGAGGGGGTGGCGGTGTTGCAGGCGGCCCTGGCACGGGATCGGCTGGGGGAGTATCAGGCCCAGGCCGCGATCGCAGCCCTGCACGCGGACGCACAGACCGCCGACGAGACCGACTGGGTGCAGATCGTCGAATGGTATGACGAACTGGTTCAGCTCACCGACAGCCCGGTGGTGCGGCTCAATCGTGCCGTCGCCGTCGGTGAGGCAGACGGGCCGCAGGCTGGTCTCGCTGCCCTCGCCGAGCTGGATTCGACGCTGCCGCGCCACACCGCCTCAGCTGCCTACCTCCATGAGCGTGCCGGTGACATCACCACGGCTGCAGAACTTTACGTGACTGCAGCCGCACGGGCACAGAACCTCGCCGAGCGTAATCACCTGACGCTGCGGGCAGCCACCCTTCGCCACCACTGCCCGGGTGATCGCGCGCAGGGGTGATCGCCCGGCAGTAGGCCATCGACGGGTAGGGCTGAATCCGCGCCGCGTTCTGGTGTTGGCCCGCAGTCCAATTCGACGTCCGCCGAGGCTCGAGGAAGGAAACACATGAATTCAAGACCAACCGAAAATGGCACGGGAATTCAGCACGACAAGAGTTTCGCGGTGCACTTCATCGACACTTTTCGCGAATCGACTCCGTGGAGTTCAACTAATGAATGGTCAGAACGAAACCGCTGGCCAGGCAGTCTCGCCAGGGTATCGATGCAGGGCGGATGAGAAATGGTGAAACATCGGCCGACCGTCAATTTTGGCGGTACGGTCGGTGCCTCACCAAAGCGGGAACCCGAACGGATCCCACGCGATGACCTCATGCGTTGGAGCAGCCCCTTCGACGCCGGTGGAATGGGAGCCGAAGCGATGCGAATTGTGGTTGATCTGAATCGGTGCCTCGGATACGCGCAGTGCGTTCCGTTGGCGCCGAAGGTGCTGCAGTTGCAAGGGGAAGAGGCCCTGGCCTATGACCCGAATCCCGACGACTCCCAACGTCAACAGGTGGCGCGGGCAGTGGCGTCGTGCCCGGTGCAGGCGATCATCATGGAGCTCGACCCGCCGGCCGACCGGAGCACCAAATGACCACGGCGTCCCTGGTTTCCGACCTGGTGGCGAGTTTCAAGGCCAATGGCCGCATTGTCATCGTCGGTGCGTCGCTGGCGGGTCTGCGTGCGGCGGAGGCCCTGCGCGATGAGGGATTCACCGGCTCACTGACCATCATCGGCGACGAAGTCCACGAGCCGTATGACCGCCCGCCGTTGTCGAAGCAGGTGCTCAAAGGGTGGGTGCCGGCCGGCAACACGAAACTGCCCCGGCTGCGCGAGGTCGACGCCGACTGGCGACTCGGGGTCGCGGCCACCGGACTGGACCGCGCGAACCGGGAAGTGTTGCTGGCCAACGGCGACAAGGTTCCCTATGACCGGCTGTTGATCGCCACCGGTGTCCGGTCCAGGGCCTGGTTCAATCCCGAGGAAGCCAAGCTCAAAGGCTTGTTCACGTTGCGCACCAGTGAGGACGCGGCCAAGATCCAAGCGGCGTTCAAAGCGCGGCCGAGCCGGGTGCTGATCGTCGGCGCCGGATTCATCGGGTCCGAGATGGCGTCGGTGTGCCGAGACCTCGGCCTGGAGGTGACGGTCGCAGAGCGCTCCAGCGCCCCGTTGGTGGGTGCGCTCGGCGGAGTCATCGGCGACATCGCGGCGCAGATGCAGCGTGACGCCGGCGTCGACCTGCGCACCGGAGTGGCAGTCGAGGCACTCAAAGGTGATGCCGACGGCCATGTCCGCCAAGCACATCTGTCCGATGGCACCATTCTCGACGTCGACGTCGTGGTGGCGTCCCTGGGCTCCGTTCGTAATATCGAGTGGCTCGAGGGCGCCGATCTGGCTGCGGGTTTCTGGGGGGTGGCCTGTGATGCGGGCTGCCGGGCGTTCGACATCAACGGTGTGGTGACCGACAACATCTTCGTTGCCGGCGATATCGCGCGGGCACCGCACGTGCTCTACGAGTACCAGTTCATGTCCATCGAGCATGTGGACGCCGCGGTGCTGGGCGCGCAGACCGCGGCGCACAACATGGTCAACCTCGAGATGCAACGCCGTCCGCATCTACCACTGCCGCAGTTCTGGTCCGGTCAGTTCGGCGTCAACATCAAAGGGTGTGGCGTGTGTTCCTTCGGCGACGAGATCGTCTTCACCCAAGGCTCGGTGAAGGACCGTCGGTTTGCCGCAGCGTTCGGCAAGAACGGCCGTATCGTCGGCGCCATCACTTTCAACCACGGCAAGTGGCTGGAGTATTACGGCCGGCTCATCGAAGCGTCGGCTCCGTTCCCGCCCCCACCACCCGGCTACGACGTGCCGGAGAACACCGAGGTGATGTCGGCCCGCTTCGGAGATCCGCGGGCTCCGACGGGGATTCCGGATGTTGTTCTCACCGGCCATGATCCGACCTCGCGGGGCGCCGAATACCGCCCCAGAGCCCGCTGACCCCTGCCGGCAAGGAGCCCACCGATGACCACCGTAGAGACCACCGCGGCCACCGCCTGGACCGAGGCGATGAAGTACGAGAATCGCCACGACCCGTACAGATTCTTCGACCAGCTCCGCCAGACCCCCGTGGTGCAGGTGGCCGACAAGGTTTATGTCGTCACCGGGTACCGCGAGCTGTTGCAGCTCGCGCATGACCCGCACGTCAGCTCCGACATCGCCAGGAGCCCGATCTCGGCCCAGCCGGCAACGCCCACAACGGATGCCGGTGCTGAGCACATGCAGGCCTACGGTCGGGAACCCAGCCTGATCGTGTCCGATCCGGCCCGGCATGACAAACAACGTCGACAGGTGATGCGGCACTTCGCTCCGCCGCACTCACCGAACGTCATCCCCGACATGGCGGCTGACATCCAGAAGTTGTGTGATGACTCCCTGGACCGGATCAAAGCCAAGGGCGGCAACACCTTCGATGTGGTGGACGACTATGCCTATCCGGTGCCGGTGGCGGTCATCTGCCAGATCCTCGGGGTGCCGCTGGAGGACGAGCCCGTCTTCCACGGGTGGATCTTCGACTTCATGGTGGGTGCGGACATGGGCCCGGACGCCGCCACCGAGGAAGGGCGGGCGCGCAAGGAGAAGGGCAAACAGAGCACGGCGGAGCTCACTGCGTACATGGCAGAGCTGATCCAGGGGTTCCTGAAGGAGCCCAAAGACAACGTGTTGTCCAAGCTGGTCAACGACAAAGACGGCCCGGATGGGCCGATGACCCCAAAAGAGGCCGCGGCCAACGCTTTGCTGCTGTTGATCGCGGGCCACGACTCGACGGTGAACACCATCGCGCACTGCGTACTGACGCTGCTGCGCAACCCGGAGTCGCTGGAGCTGCTTCATCAGGAGCCGGTGCTGATTCCCGCGGCGATCGAAGAGGTGCTGCGTCTGCAGTCCGCTGTCCAGTTCTTCCCCAGCCGCAGCGTCACCGCCGATGTCGAAGTGGGAGGCACCGTCATCCCGGCAGGCTCCGCGGTGCACCTGCTCTACGGCGCGGCCAATCGCGACCCGAAGCGGTTCCCCGACCCCGAGAAGTTCGACATCCGGCGCAAGGACAACCAACACGTGGGGTGGGGCCGAGGGGTGCACAGCTGCGTCGGCGGTCCGCTGGCACGACTGGAGGTCAACATCGCGTTGGAGACGTTCTTGCGTCGGGTCGACAATCCGCGGCTGGTGGTCGACCCGCCGCCGTACCGGGTGAACCAGGTGTTCCGCGGCCCGATACATCTCGAGGTCGAATTCGACCGGATCACGGACTGAGGCCACCCCATCAAAGCTTTCCAGTTCGTCGAATGGCAACAGCCGGGCCGACTTCGGGATGTCGCGGTCCCCGAACCCGGGCCCGGGGAGGTGCTCATCAAGGTCGGCGGCGCCGGCGCGTGTCACTCGGACTTACATCTGCTGGAAGCGCCGGCGGGAAGCCAGGCTTTCACGTTGCCGTTCACCCTGGGACACGAGAACGCCGGCTGGGTCGAGACGATGGGACCGGGCGCCACCGGCTTCACCCACGGCGATCCCGTCATCGTCTACGGCCCGTGGGGATGCGGTCTGTGCGTGAACTGCCGGGTGGGCATGGAGAACTACTGTCAGACCCCCGGCAAGCCCAGTCCGGGCGGGCTCGGCGGCACCGATGGCGGCATGGCCGAATACCTCCTGGTCCCGTCTACGCGTCACCTCATCCCGCTGGGTGATCTCGATCCGCGGGAAGCGGCTCCGCTGACCGACGCCGGCCTGACGAGCTATCACGCGGTGAAGCGTTCACTGCCTCTGCTGGGACCGGGCTCCACTGCGGTGGTGATCGGCGCAGGCGGGCTCGGACAGATGGCGATCCAGGTGCTCAAGGCACTGGCCTCGGCGACCACGGTGGTGGCCGTGGACACCGCAGCCGACAAGTTGGAGATCGCCACCGGGTTCGGCGCCGACGAGGCACTGATTTCGGGTGCGGACGCGGTGACCCGGATCAAGGACATCACCAAAGGTCATGGCGCCGAGCTGGTCCTGGATCTTGTCGGGGTCGACTCCACCCTGACGATGGCGGCGCAGGTATCCCGTGTGCTGGGCCATCTCACCATCGTCGGGCTGGGCAATGCCGCGCTGCCGGTCAACTTTCACAGCCCGGCACAGGAGTGCTCGGTGGCAGCACCGTTCTGGGGGTCGATCCCGGAGCTGATCGAGGTCATCTCGTTGGCCCAGGCGGGAAAGATCACCATGCTCGTCGAGCACTTCACCCTGGATGGGGCCGAGCACGCCTACCAGCTGCTGCACGACGGCAAGGTCGCCGGACGGGCCGTCATCACCCCCCATGGCTGAGGCCCGAACGCCTCAGAGTCGGGCCAGTAGTTCGGTTTTCTTGGCGGTGAACTCCTCATCGGAGAGGATGCCGCGCTCGTGCAGCCCAGCCAAGGACTCGATGGCTGCGATGATGGTGGCCGGGTCCCCGGATACGGGAGCGGGAGCCTGCGGTTGCGGAGCGGGCGGCGATGCCGGTGGGGGCTGTGGTGCAGGTGCGGCTGCCGGTGCGGCGGACGGAGTCTGGGTCACCTGCTGGGTGTCGAGCTCGCGCAGACTCGATACGTCGAACGTGCCGAACTGGCTGGTGAAGCTGACCGAGCCGGATCCGCCACCCTGCTGCTGTTGCACACCGCCGATGCGGTGCTCACCGGTATCGAAAACCCGTGTGGTGCCGTTGATCTGGATGGCCAAGCGGCTGGTGCCGGGGAAGATCGCGTAGCGCGCATCGTTCTGCCCGCCGGATGAGCTGGGAACGCCGAGGTCGGCCGGCCACCAGTTGCCCGAGGTTAACCCGCCCTGGGACGCAGAAGTCGACGCGGGAAAGACTGTCGTGCCGGCGAGCAGCTGCGCCAGCTCGTTGCACAGTGCGTCGACCCGCGCTTTGAGCGCGTTGTCGAACATGTTGCCCACCATGGTCATTCCGCCCCGCATCCACTGCCCGGAGCCGCCGAGCTCAGGGATGGAGAACTGGGCCATGGTGCCGCCGCCGGCGTGCACGGCGAACAGCATCGCCAGGGCAGCCTCCGGCGAGATCCCGTGGCGCCGGGCGATGTCGGCGAGGGCGTTCTCGGCTTCGGGTGTCACCGTTGCCTGCATAGTTCTGGTTCTTTCGTCGTCGGGACTGGTTCGAGAATACGTAAGCGGAGATCGCTCGGTATCCTCAGTCGCCGGACAAGGCGCCGATCAGATGTCCGGTCAGCACCATCAGGGGCGCGTGCAGATCCCGAACGCCGTCCGCCCCTCCGATGATCAATTCATGGGTTACCAGTGCCGATATCGCGGCAACCACAGCCCGGCAGGCAAATCTGCCGTCGTCTGAGTACAAGCCGAACAGCATGACCATCTGCTCGGCGGTGTGCTGTTGCAACTCCATTCTGATGCGTAGTGCGTCCGGCCCGGCGGCGTAGACCTCGATGAGGTACAGCCGCGCCATGGTCGCGTTCCGCGCGATCACATCCAGATACTTCGTCAAGATGGAATCCAGTGCCTCCATCGGCGTGGCCCCCGGCGACACGGACGATGACGATTCGTCGAGCTTCTCGTGGATGCGGGTGAAGGCATCCATGAAGCAAGCCTGCTTGCTGTCGTAATGCTCGTAGAAAGTCTGCTTGGAAACTTTCGCGCGCTCGATGATGTCGGCGACGGTGGTTCCCGCGAAGCCTTTTACCGACATCGCCTCGCCCAGCCCCGCGACCATTCGTCCGCGCTGGTCGGCCGCGACCTCTGCCCGGGTCAGGCGGTGCCGACCCGGCGGCAATTTACTGGGCACTGCGCTCTCCCGTTCAGTTGCGGCGCGGTTGGAAGACTACCCGTCGTGATTGCCCCAGCCGAGTGCACGGAACTGGACGAATCCCTCGAATGGGCAGGTTCAACGGGTCGAAGATTCCGAAAACAGCCAGCTCAGAGCCAATGATGCCGCAGGTGACAATTGGGGATGCCTTTGTGTACGCAATCGTTTATGATTTGCTTCGAGTAATCGGTGCCGAGGGGTCACCGCTTACTCGGCACTTTGTAGTACCGGCAACAGACCCTCAGCGGCGCGACGACATGCCCCACGAGTGGCGCGCTGCCGCGTCAGCGTCTGGGGAAGGACGTCGATGGGTGCCACGGTTCGGAAGGTCAGGCGTACTGCCGGCGAGGGTGGGCACGTCACCTACGACGTGGACGTCGAGGCCCCGAATGATTCCGTGCAGCACTTCGAGTTCAGCGGCAACATGTTCGTCGGACCGGTACTCCTGGTGACCAGATCCCATGACGGACATTCGAGTGCGACTGTCATCGACGATCCCAGGAGATTCGGCGAGTTCGCCGCCGAGGACTGGGTGCATCAGTTCTTCGAGCACTTCCGGCAGCTCGGTCACCCCACGAACTGCGTCGCGCAGTAACCACCTGCGGCAGTACCGTTTCCGAGGGCACCGCCGCCGATCACGATGCCCGCACCGCGTGCGGCGGCACCGCCTGTATACGGTCACGGTATGAGTCGAGTAGCGCTGATCACCGGTGGTGCGGGAGGCATGGGCCTGGCGACGGCCAAGATCGTCGGCCGAGACCACACGCTTGTTCTCTGCGACATCAGGCAGGACCGCCTGGACACCGCGGCCGAGACGCTGACGGACCTGGGGTTGACGCCCACGGTCGTCAACTGCGACGTCACCGATCAGCGTGCGGTGGCCGGACTGTTCGACACCGCGGCCGGTCTCGGCACCATTGCCGCGGTGATCCATACCGCCGGGGTCAGCCCCAGCATGGGCAGCGCCGACTACGTGATGAGCACCAACGCGCTCGGCACACTCCATGTCAACGAAGCCTTCTATGCAACCGCCGGCCAGGGCGCGGCAATCGCCAACGTGGCCTCGATGGCGGCCTACCTGCTGCCGGCGGGGCTGATTCCGGTCGCGCATTTTCCGCTCGCACTGCATGACGCCGCCCTCTTCACCGAACACATGCTGTCGGCGTGCAGCATCGCCCCCGAGGACGCGCGATCCGGCATGGCCTACGCGGTGAGCAAGAGCTTCGTGCGGTGGTACAGCACCTCCCAGGCCGAACGGTTCAACGGCCGGGGTCTGCGCATCCTCTCGATATCCCCAGGCTCCGTCGACACCGAGATGGGCAGGCTCGAGGAGCAGGCCGGGGCCGGTGCGATGGTGGCCGACGCTGCCGTCCCGCGCTGGGGCAAGGCCGAAGAGATGGCCGAGTTACTGGCTTTCTGCGTGAGTGACAAAGCCGGTTACCTCACCGGGACCGACATCTTGAATGACGGCGGAGTTGTCGCCTCGGTGACGGAGCGGGCGAGGGCGGCTGCCGAGAACCGTTGAGCCGCAAGAGGAATCAGGGCACGGAGGTCGTCAGTCGTCCTCCTTCTTCTTCTTCTTGTCATCGGAATCATCGTCGGAATCGGCATCATCCGAATCCTCGTCGGCGTTGTCGTCTTCAGATTTCTCGTCGCCGCGGGACTTCTCGTCGTCCTCGGCCCGTGACGCCGCAGTGCCGACCTCGATCACCGCCCAGTGGCTCGGTGACACCAGCACCGACCAGTTGCCTTCCGATCGACCCAACTTCAGAACGCCGTCGTCGACCTCCCATGCCGTGTCATCGTCGTACTCTGCCTCTTGTCCGTCGGTATACGTGAGTTTGAATGCCATGATGCGAGGGTGCCACGATCCCCCCGCGCGTGTGACGGGACCGGTGGAACCGGTGAGAAAATGTCTCGAACACGCCAATGCTGTTGTCGAACAACGCCGGTGACCCCGACATTCACCGAACAGGTACCCGCACATTTCGATCGTGGAGGATGGGGACATGACAACCACCCTGATCACCGGTGCGAACAAGGGCCTCGGCCATCACACTGCCCGGCGCCTCATCGAGGCCGGCCACACCGTCTTTCTCGGAGCCCGCGATCCTGAGCGGGGCACGGAGGCCGCCGGCGCCATCGGCGCCACCTTCGTCCAGCTGGACGTCACCGACGACGACTCCGTCGCTACGGCGATCAGAACCATCGACCAGGCAGGCGGGGGACTCGACGTCCTGATCAACAACGCCGGCATCGCCGGAGAACCCGCCGCCCCGGCCGACGTGACCGCCGACGACCTTCGCCGCGTTTATGAGACCAACGTGTTCGGGGTGGTTCGGGTCACCCACGCCGCCCTGCCGCTGCTGCAACGGTCGGCGGCGCCGGTGATCGTCAACGTGTCCAGTGGCCTGGGCTCCATCGGTGTCACCACGGATCCGGAGCGGCTCGAATCCAGTTTCCCGGTGCTGGCCTATGGCTCATCCAAGTCCGCCGTCGTGGCGCTCACCGTGCAGTACGCCAAAGCGCTGCCTCAGATCAGGATCAACGCCGTCGACCCCGGCTACACCGCCACCGACATCAATGCCAACAGCGGACCACAGACCCTCGACGAAGGCACTGACGCCATGGTGCGGCTGGCCACCATCGGGTCCGACGGCCCCACCGGGGGATTCTTCGACCGCAACGGTGTGGTCCCCTGGTAGGTCACGCCCGCAACGCCGCGGCCAGCGTGCTGATGAGCCGGTCGACATCCTCGTCATTGTTGTACGGCGCCAGGCCGATTCGCAGGCCGCCTGCATCCCCGATTCCGAGTCGGCGTACGGGCTCGTAGGCGTAGAACGAGCCGGCGGGCGCATTGATGTCGTGCTGGGCGAGCACCGCGCTGATCGCCGCGGCATCGTGGTCGGCGAAGGTCACCAGCAAGGTGGGGGTGCGGCGCTCGGCGCGCGAATGGACGGTCACGCCGGGTAGCAGTCGCAGACCGTCTTCGATTCGGCGCCGAAGGGTGTCCTCGTGCAACTCCAGGGCGCTCATGCCCGCGACCAGACGGTCGCGACGGTTGCCGGAGTGCCCGGTCAGGCCGGCGAGGAATTCGACAGCCGCGGTGGTACCGGCCATCAGCTCATACGGCAAGGTGCCCAGCTCGAAGCGCTCCGGCACCCGGTCCGGTGCCGGGAGCAGCTTGTCGGGTCGAAGCGACTCCAGCACCTCGGGTTTGCCCGCGACCACACCACAGTGCGGTCCCAGGAATTTGTACGGCGAGCAGGCGAAGAAGTCGGCACCGAGCTCCGCGAAATCGACTGCGCTGTGGGCGGTGTAATGCACACCGTCGACGTACAGCACGGCGCCGGCAGCGTGGACGCGCGTGGCGATGGCCCCGATGTCGGGCATGGTGCCGATCAGGTTGGACGCGGCGGTGACGGCGACCAGGCGGGTGCGCTCGCTGAGCTGTGCCTCGATGTTCGCTACGGGTAGTTCGCCGGTGGCGGGGTCGAACTCCACCCACCGAACCACGGCACCCGCGCCTGCGGCGGCAACCACCCAGGGCCGAACGTTGGCATCGTGGTCCAGGCTTGTCACCACCACCTCGTCGCCGGAGCTCCACTGCGTCGACAGCGTGCGGGCCAGGCCGAAGGTCAGCTCGGTCATGCTCCGGCCGAAGATCACCGCATCGGGATCTGCGTTGAGGAGATCGCCGAGCGCTGCCCGGCACCGCACCACGATCTCCTCGGCATTGCGGGCGGCGGCGGTGAGGGTTCCCCGGTTGGCCAGCGGGCCCAGCAGTGCCGTGCGGATGGCATCGGCCACGGCAATGGGGGTCTGGGAGCCACCGGGCCCGTCGAAGAAGGCGGTACCGCCGCTCAGCGCCGGGAAGTGCGCGCGGATCGCGTCGACGTCGAGTGGGCGGGTCACCAGAGGAGTCTCCCATCGGCGACGACGGAGCGCCCGGGTTGCCGCGGCATCAGGTGTCTGCGAGCCTTCAAGGAGCATCGACGACAACGGCGCCGACTCGGTGGCCCCTCTGCTCGAAGGCGCACCATGACTTCTCTGCTGAACGCCCCGACCCACCCACGCTCGGATGCCCTGCTGCACCGGGCGCGGCAAGTCATCCCCAACGCGATGTACGGCCATCAGGACGCGCGCGGATTGTGGCCGGGTGCACCACAATTCGTCTCGCGTACGCAGGGCTCGCGCATCTGGGACGCCGACGGCCACGAATACCTCGACCTGCTGTGCTCCTGGGGGCCGATCATCCACGGTTACCAACACCCGCGGATCGAGGAAGCAGTCAACCGGCAACGGCAGCTCTGCGATACCGCCAACGGCCCATCAGAGCATTTTGTGCAGCTGGCCGAGAAACTGGTCGACGTCGTGGAACATGCCGACTGGGCGATGTTCGCCAAGAACGGTTCGGATGTCACCACGCTGTGCCTGACGATCGCGCGAGCGCACACCGGCCGCGGCACCATCCTGGTGGAGGAGAACACCTATCACGGTGCGCTGCCGTGGTGTAACCCCGACAAGACCGGGGTGCTGCCCTCGGACCGCGCAGGTCTGGCCTATTACACCTACAACGACCTGGCAGGCGTCGAGAAACTCGTTGCCGAGCACAAGGGTGACCTGGCCGGCATCATCGCGGCGCCGTTCCGGCACGATCCGGCCGGGTCCGACCTCGAGATGGTCAATCCGGCTTTCGCGCAGGGACTTCGGAAGATCTGCGACGAGAACGACGCGGTGCTCATCCTCGATGAGGTGCGCACCGGACTCCGGATGTCGTTCGGCGGAAGCTGGGAACAGTACGGTGTCCGTCCGGACCTCTCGGCGTGGAGCAAGGCCATCGGCAACGGCTACCCCGTCGCGGCGGTACTGGGAGCCGAGGCACTTCGGGAGGCCGCCGGATCGTTCTTCGTCACGGGCACATTCTGGTACTCGGCGGTGCCGATGGTGGCCGCGCTGGAAACGATCATGCTGCTCGAAGAGAATGACGGGGTGTCCCACATGTTCGCCCGCGGAGACCAGCTGGTGTCGGGGTTGCGTGAGCAGGCCGTGTCGCACTCCCTGGCGGTGAACATCACCGGCCCCGTGACCATGCCGTACCTGTCGTTCGCCGGTGAGACCGACCACCAGTTCACCCTGGCCTGGGCGGGCGAGTGCGCGGCCCGCGGCGTCTATGTCCACCCCAAGCACAACTGGTTCATGTCCACCGCGTTGAGCGAAGCCGATATCGACAGCGTCCTGGTAGCCACCGACGCTGCCTTCGCCGAGGTGGGTAGGCGATACTTCACCTGATGACGTCTTTTCTCGACCCTGCCGACTACGAGCCGGAGTTCGGCGATCCGGAGATGCTCCGCGCCCATCGCAAGCGTCAACTTGCGTTGGCGTACCGCGTCTTCGGCACGCTCGGATGGGGATCGCTCGGTGACGGACACATCTCGGCGCGCGACCCGGAACGAACGGACTGCTTCTGGCTGGGACGCTACGGTGTGCCGTTCCGGCACCTGACCACCGATGACCTGGTACTGGTGCGCGCGGACGGCACCGTCGAGGGAGGCGGCCACATCAACATGGCCGCCTACTACATTCACGCCCCGGTGCACGAGGCCCGTCCCGACATCGTGGCGGCGGCGCACTGCCATACGCCCTACGGAACGCCGTTCTCGGCGACTGTCACCAAGCTGGCACCGATCTCGCAGGAGTCCTGCGCGTTTTTCGACGACCACGAGATCTTCGACGACGATGAAGTCAGCATCGCCTCGACCGACGGCGGGAAACGCATCGCGGCAGCGATGGGAGGCACCCGGGCGGTGATCCTGCGCAACCACGGGCTCCTCACCGTCGGTGCCACCGTCGATGCCGCGGTGGGTTACTTCCTGATGATGGAGCGCTGCGCCGAGGTCCAGGTGAAAGCGCCTGCGGCACAACCGATCGACGCACAGATGGCGCGCCGGGTACACGACGAGTTCGACGAACCCGCCGCCTGGCAGGCCTTCCAGTGGGCGCGCCGCACCTACGTTCCCGACATCAGCGTCGTCGGAACTTAGCTGGTGCGGCGGCGTCTCGAGAACGGGTCGGCCAACGACGGCGGTTGGTAGCCCTGGTCGGCCCGGGAGACCGTCGTCCCCGGAGGAACGATCTGGTCGATCTTGTCGAGGATGTCCACCGACAACGTGACGTCAGCCGCGCCGATCTGGGATTTCAGATGGTCGAGGGTGCGCGGTCCGATGATGGGTGCGGTGACCGCCGGATGCTGCATCACGAAGGCCAGCGCGAGGTGTATCAGCGAGATGCCGGCATCATCGGCCAACTGTCCGAGTGCGTCGGCCGCATCGAGTTTGCGGGTGTTCTCCGGGCTGGACATGTCATAGCGGCCCGGAATCCGGTTGCGGCGCCGCGATTCCGGTAATTCCTTGTCTTTGCGATAACCGCCGGAGAGCCAGCCGCCGGCCAGCGGACTCCACGGCAACACCCCCATCCCGTACTCCTGAGCCACCGGCAGGACATCCGCTTCGATACCGCGCACCAGCAACGAATACGGCGGCTGCTCGGTGACGAACCGGCCGAGACCGCGCCGCTCGCTGACCCACTGCGCCTGGACCATCTGGTGGGCGGGAAACGTCGACGAGCCGAAGGCGCGAATCTTGCCCTGTCGCTGCAACTCGGTGAGCGCTCCCAACGTCTCTTCGATATCCGTCGTCGGATCGGGCCGGTGAATCTGATAGAGGTCGATCCAGTCGGTGTTCAGGCGACGCAGGCTGTTCTCGACCTCCTGGACGATCCAGCGCCGCGAGTTGCCGCGCTTGTTCGGATCGCCCTTGGTGCCTGCCGGTGCGTCCACCGGAACACCCATCTGGAGGTTGACCTTCGTGGCCAGCACCACGTCATCGCGTTTGCCGCCGGCGAGCGCCTTGCCGACGATGACCTCCGACTCGCCCTGCGAGTACACGTCGGCGGTATCGATGAAGTTGATACCTGCATCCAGTGCGGCGTGGATGGTCGCGATGGCCGTGTCGTGGTCGGGTTCGCCCCAACCGCCGAACATCATCGCGCCCAGGCACAGTGGGCTGACGTGGATTCCGGTTCGTCCGAGGCTGCGGTACTCCATGTCAGCGACTGTACGGGTTCACCACGCGACGGTGCCGTCGGCGTTGACGAAGCCGCCCGTGGGTCCGTCCGAGCCCACCAGTGCCATGCGCACGATGATCTCGGCACCCTGTTCGACGGTCTGGGTTCCGGTGTTGTCATTGAAGTCGGTCTTGGTGAAACCGGGGTCGACGGCGTTGATTCTGATGTGCGGGAGAGCCTTTGCGTACTGCGTACTGCGCACTGGCGAGGGCTTCGCGTCACCGGGCCGCCAGTCGACCCCGCCTCCGGCGTGTAACGGATGCTGGACCGGCTGACCGGTACGCCGGTCGCGGTCTTCGACGCGGCGTGCAATCAGCTGGTGGCAAATCCGCTGTACGAGGCGGCGATAGGCGAGCACCGCGGCAATGAGCGCAACGCGGTGTGGGGCAAATTTTCTCGGCTCCGGCAGCAGGGTGCGTCATACGGCGGAATCGCCGGCTGCGTTCAAGGCCGCGCAGGTCGCCCAACTGCGAGCCGCCGCCAACCGGTACCCCGCCGACCAGTGGGCCCCCCGAGGGATCGCGGAAAACCATCGACCACCCACAGGTCGGGGCGCTGACGCTGGATTGCGACGTGCTGACCGGCTCCGGTCCCGACCTGTGCATCATGATCTACACCGCCGAGCCGGGAACCCAGGACGCCGAACGTCTCGCGCTGATCGGCGTCCTCGGCACCCAGTCGTTGGTCGGGGAATCAAACCGTCTGCCTCAGTTGGATTTCGACACACCGACCGTCAGCCCGCGATGAGCTCGGCCGCCCGCTCGGCGATGGCGTAGACCGTCGCGTTGGTATTGGCCGAGATGCTCGACGGCATGATCGATGCGTCGGCGACTCGCAGCCCGTCGATGCCGTGGACGCGGAGATCGAGGTCCACCACCGCCAGCTCGTCGGTGCCGACCCGGCAGGTGCCCGCGTAATGGAAGTAGACCACCAGGCTCCGCTGGAGATAGTCACGCACAGAGTCGGTGCCGTCGACGTCAGGTCCGGGTTGCACCTCGGCATCTCGCCACCCTGACAGCGCTTCTGCCTCTCCGATCTGGCGGGCGATGGCCAGTCCGGCCGCCATCACGTCGACGTCGTGTTCGACGCCGAGATAGTTCGGATCGATCAACGGGCCGACAGTGATGTCGGGGCTGGTGAGCCGGACCTGTCCGCGGCTTCGTGGCGTCATCGCGGAGAATCCGATCGCGAAACCGGAGGCCGGGCCGGCCAGTGCGGGGGAGGCGTAGGGCAGGTTGATCAGGACGATCTGGAGATCGGGACCGTCGGTGGCGTGTTCGGTCTCGACCAGCCCGATGGCCTGGCCGACGATATTGTCTGCGTTGGTGGACAGGTCGACCTCTGCGCTGTAGACCACCGTCGACATGGGGTGGTCGTGCAGATTCGCTCCGACACCGGGCAGATCCAGGACAACCTCCACGCCGACGTCGGTGAGGTGTTCGGCCGGTCCGATCCCGGAGGCCAGCAACAGGTGCGCGGAGCCGATGGCACCCGCGGTCAGGATCACCTCGCGGCTCGCTCTTGCCTCCAAGTCGACGCCGGTGTGGGCGTATTCGACACCGGTGGCAACGCCGTCGGCCACGATGATGCGGCGCACCAGGGCATCGGTGACGACGTGTAGGTTCGCGCGGTCGAGCACCGGTCGCAGATAAGCGTCGGCGGCGCTTTGGCGCGTGCCGTTCTCGACATTGCAGTCGACCAGGCCGAAGCCGGTCTCCAGGCCGCTGCTGATGTCGCGAGCCGTCTCATAGCCGACCTGGGCGGCCGCGGCGAGCCCGGCACCGATGACGGCGCAGGGCTCCGCGGTGGGGCCGACGGTCAGCGGGCCATCGATGCCGCGGACGGCCGCGTCACGTCCCTGCGTTGTCTCGCTGCGGCGGAAGTAGGGGACCAGGTCGTCGTAGCCCCATCCTTTGGCTCCCTGGTCGACCCAGGCGTCGTAGCTGGCGCGGTGACCGCGCGCAAAGAGCATGGCATTGGTGCTGGAGGAGCCTCCGAGCGTGCGGCCTCGTGGCACGGGCAGTGCGGTCCGGGAGAACTCCTGCACGACGGTGGTGTCGCCCCAGTCGGCCGAGGAGCCGAACAGGGTGGGCCAGGCGCTCGGGATCGCCATTTCGGGCAGAGCGTCGCGAGCGCCGGCTTCGATGAGGAGCACACTGCGCTCAGGGTTCTCGGAGAGCCGAGCCGCGATGACGCTTCCCGCAGTGCCGGCCCCGACCACGATGTAGTCGAATGTTGTGGTGTCAGAGACTATTTGATTCATACCCCTACGATGTTCCGGCAGCGTCTGCGGAAGTGTTCAGAAAGTGGACACCGTGGGTGACGGTGCTCACCCTGCGTCGAGGCCGTAGGCGTGCATCCGCTTGTAGAGGGTGGTGCGGCTGATGCCGAGGCTGCGTGCCGCGGCCAGCTTGTTGCCCCCGTGGCTCGCCAGTGCCTCCTCGAGGGTGACCCGCAAGGCGGCGTCGTTGGCACTGAGCGCAGGGGCGCAGGCCCGGTGGTTGAGCCGGACCAGGTCGCGCTCGGTTATGTCTCCCGCAGAACGACTTCGAGTGGCAGCAGTGACCTCTGCGCGCAGTTCCGAGACGTTGCCGGGCCAGTTGTGGGCCAGCAGGGTACGGATGGCGGCCGGGGTGAACCGCACAGTGGAAGACAGTTCGGTGAGCATCGCGTCGACCAAGGCGGGAATCTCGTGTTTGCGTAGCCGCAGCGGCAGTAGTTCGAGCCGGGTGGTACAGGTGTCGACGAGCGCAAAGACGGCAGGCGACAGCACATGTAGCGGATCGCTGGACAACGCGAACCATGCCTCGGTCTGCGCGAGTGCGGTGTGTGCAGCGTGCGCCGCCAGTGGTGAGAGCAGGTGGACATTCTCGATCACCACCGGATGCTCGGCGGTGTCCAACGCCCGGGTGAGCCGCCGGAGCCACGCGCTCTCGGGTTCGTGGACCAGGTCGCCGGCATCGAAGAGTGCCGGTTGCGCACCGGCCATGAGGTTCGTCAACACAGTGGTGCGACCCGTGCCACGTTCGCCCACCACCGACATCGTCTTCTGGGCGGCGCGCGCGTCGTCGACCTGGCTCTGGATACGTTCCACTCTCGACCTGGCTGTCCGGGGCATCCCCGATGCGGCGGTCCGCAGAAGCGGATCGATCTCGATCACGACGCCGGCGCCGGCGGTCGCCATGGTGAGGCGCAAGGTGACCTGCGCGCCGGAGTTCAGGGTGTGTGTCTGGACGGGAGATGCGTCGGTGAGGGTTCCGAGGACGGCGAAATCCACCGCGTCCAGTAACGCGGTGGCCGTCGAGTTCGCCAGGACGAGATCGCCGGCGATACCGACGAGCGGCGCTCCGCGGCGGCGCACCGCGGCCCGTTGGAACGCGCCGACAAGTGCCTGCTCGTCTCGCGGAGACTGCTCGAGCAGTAGCGCTTCGATGTCGGCGGCGGCGTGCTTGACGATCGGGTGCAGTACCGGATTGTCCTCGCCGACAAAGAAAGTCAGATCCAGCACCCCTTCGATGCGGCGAGTCAGCGGGTGGATGAGGGGGTATCCGTGACAACTGAACTTCTTCATCGATTCGAGGAAGTGCTGGTCGCCGTGCACGGTGAGGGGCGCGCGCAGTTCGTGGACCGTCGCCACCGAATTCGTGCCCGACGTCTCCTCGGTGAAGTCCCGGCCCAGAACTCCGCCGTTCTCGCCCAACGCATCACGGATCTCGTCGGTCCCGTGGCGAAGATCGACGAGACGCACGTGGCGGTCGGCGAGAACGACGGAGACGTTCAAACCCGAGAAGATCGACTCCATCCGGTCCAGGACGGGCCGAGTGGCCGTCAGTAACCGACTGGCGGGGTCGACGGGAGACACCGCGTAGTCACGCGGCCCCCGCGGGTCCAACCCGGTCATCTCCGCGCGCCGCCACGCTGTGGCTATGGTTTCCAACTGCTTCACTTCAGCAGTATCGCTTCCCCAGGAGCCGCTATTCCTGGAGAAGACGTGGAGATTGGGTGGAGAAACGCCAGATCATCACGTCCTCGGGTGGTGGCAGACCGAGCTGATGTCCCAGGAGCTGTCGTAGAACGTCGCGCGGCAGCTGTGGTTTCCGCACTGCCTGAGTCGCGTCCACGTCATGGTGTGTTGGCTCAACAGGATTTCACCCATCAACACGCTCTGGAGCCAGCGCCACCCGAGACCGGTTGGCTGCCAAAGGATTGTGCCGGTCGCAGTGGTCGTGAACTCCGCGATACCGTGCAGCTGAGGTGGTGTTTGAGCGGGCCTCCCGACCAGGGCATCGTCGAGACTGTCACGTACCCGCCGCAGTATGGCGGCGTCGTTGTCGGTCAGTGTCGGTGCTTCCGATGTAATCCCTCGGCGCACCGACCAGGAGCGCACTGCGTGCGCCTGCCATGCGGTGGCATGAGTTGCGTCACACAGCAGGTCCGATCGGGTCCCAGCGGCTCGAGTGTTGACGAAGTCCTGCACCAGGGCCAGTCCATCGGGTGCGGGGCGGACACCGAAACGCGCGGTCGCCTCCCACTCGGAGGTCGAGGACGTCGAGGGGAGAGTGAGTTGGTTCATGTCACCCACAGTGGTGCGCCCCGGGCGCGCATTGTGTTCAGAACATGGACACCCGGGGTGACGGTGCTCACCGTCTGCTGTCTGTGAGCGAGATTCTCCGTTCCTGAGGGGCTGCCGACCGCAGCGAGGTAGTGTCCGGGCCGGAGCCGGAGGGCTGTAGACGTAAGACGCTGCGAGGGTGGACATCTCATGACCGATATCGATGCTGTGGATTTCTTCACCGACAGAGAACTGCTCCGCGACCCTTACGGCTACCTGGCGGCGCTGCGCGACGACTGCCCGATCCGGCGAGAGCCCCACCGTGACGTCCTGATGGTCACCGGTTATCCCGAGGCGGTCAAGATCTACAACGACACCGAGAGGTTCTCGTCGTGTATCGCGGTCACCGGGCCGTTTCCGGGGTTTCCGGTTCCCCTCGAAGGCGACGACGTCTCCGACACGATCGCCGCGCACCGCGACGAATTGCCGTTCAGCGATCAGCTGCCCACGTTCGACCCACCGCTGCACACTGATCACCGCGCGCTGCTGGCCCGGATGATCACCCCGAAACGATTGAAGGAGAACGAGGATTTCATGTGGCGGTTGGCCGACCGCCAGTATGACTCGGCGCTCTCGGGCGGGGGCTGCGAGTTCATCGACAGCTTTGCGTCGCCGTTTGCGATGCTGGTGATCGCCGACCTGCTGGGTGTGCCCGAATCGGACCACATCGAATTCCGGCAGGCGCTGTTGACCGAGACGGGCACGATCGGCAGTAGCGACGGCGATGCGCTTCATCATTCGCCGCTGGAATTCCTGTACGGGAAGTTCGCCGGGTACATCGAGGACCGCCGTGCCGAGCCGCGGGACGACGTGCTCACCGGACTCGCGTCGGCGACCTTCCCCGACGGCAGTACCCCGGAGGTGATCGACGCAGTACGGGTGGCGGCGAACCTCTTCGCAGCCGGGCAGGAAACCACGGTTCGGTTGTTGAGCGCTGCCGTGATGCTCATCGCCGAAGACCCCGAGCTGCAGGCCCGCCTGCGGGCCGAACGAGACCTCATCGCCAACTTCATCGAAGAAACGCTGAGGTATGAGAGTCCGGTCCGCGGTGACTTCCGGCTGAGCAAGGTTCCGGTGACCGTCGGCGATGTCGCCATCCCCGCGGGTAGCACCGTGATGCTGGTCAACGCCGCCGCCAATCGCGACCCGCGGAACTTCCCCGACCCGGACAGCTTCGATCTCCACCGCAAGAATGCCCGCACTCACATCGCCTTCGGCCGCGGAGTGCACAGCTGTCCCGGCGCGCCATTGGCCCGGGCCGAGGCCAGGGTGAGCCTGGAACGGCTCCTCGATCGCACCTCGGACATCCGGATCAACGAGGACCGTCATGGCCCGCGCGACGACCGGCGCTATCGCTACCTGCCCACGTTCATCCTGCGTGGGCTGACCAAGCTGCACATCGAGTTCGACCCTGCCTGAATCACCAATGTTGAGCGATCGCTCAACATTTGTGCGCCGGCCGCATATCGTCCGTTCAAGGGATCTACGCAACGACGAAGCAAGGGGTCTTGGTGCGATGACGTCGGACGTCGAGTCGAAGGCCGCCGCGGACCGCGAGCCGAATCTGGTCCGCCCCTGGGCGCCCCACCGCCGAACGGCTTACCTGCTGTTGTCCGGGTTCACCGGCGTCGCGTTTGTGCTGGTGGTCGTCGGGGTCGGCACCCGGGTGCTGCCGCCGAGCTTCACCGTCGACGTCATCGCCAATCTGCTCTTCGGGATTCCGGTGATCCTGCTACCGCTGGTCTACCTGTGGACCGGCCGAGGCGAGCAGCGTCCGCGACTGGAACGCGCGGCGGAACTGACGATGATCTACCTGCCCTATACCGCGGGCAGTCAGCTCGGCTACGAAACCATCTTCCTGCTGGGCCATCCCCTCGATCTGTGGACACCGACCACCGACCCGGGCTGGAAATGGCTGTGGTGGCAATACGGGCTGGCCGACACCCGCTACACCAGTGGTAACAACTGGATCTTCGGTCTCGAACTCGTCGGCGTCATCACCGGCGCCACGCTGTTCTTCGTGTGGACCCGGCTGATGCGCCGGGACCTCCCGGCGGAATCGCGGATCCGCTACCTGTGGCTGGCGTTCACCGGCTGCGCGATGCTGCTCAGCAGCACCGGCGTGTACTTCCTGTCCGAGGTGCGGTCCGGGTTCAGCGACATCGGGCAGGGTGCCTTCGGTCTCTGGTTCAAGTTCATCGCCGAGAACGTGCCGTTCATGATTCTGCCGTTCTTCGTCCTGTTCGCGATCTACCTGCAGATCGATCACCTCACCCGTCGAGCAGGCGCCCAGGCCGTCAGCCGTTAGGTCGCGTTCGTCCGGAACTGCGGCAACGCCGTCGCGTGGGTGGTCAGATCGAAGAACACCGGTGGTGGACTGGCTTCGGTGGCAGCCCAGAGTCGGCGGCGGCCCGCCGCCGAGATCGGCAGCTGGTCCTCGCCGCCGGCCGCCAGCAGGGTGTCGAAATCCACCGCCGAATCCCGCAGCGCACGTGGGTTGTCCCGATCCAGCGCGCGCTTGGTGACGGCCGCCATGGGGCCACGCAAGAGCAGATCCAGTGTGGTTTCGTAGCGCTGGCCGAGCAGGTCTGCGAGATCCAGGGCCTCACGTAAGCCGGCCTCGGCGGCCATCACCGCCACGTTGGTGATGAGTTTCTGAGCGACGCCGGCACCGAGTGGCCCGACTCTGACCACTGTCCCGAATGTGGTCAGAATCGGTTCGGTCAACGCGATGGCGGCGTCGTCGCCGGCCAACAGGACGGTGAGGGTGGCTTCGGCGGCGTAGCGCACGCCGCCGACGAGCGGGGCGTCGACAAGATGGGTGGTGGGCGGAAGTCGAGAGGCAATCGCCTGCAACATCTCTGGTGTCGTTGTCGACACCACAGCCAGGGCCGCGCCGGGTCTCATGCCGGACAGGATGCCGTCAGGACCGAGGTGGGCCGCGGGGATATCGGCGGACATCACCGCGCTGATCACCACGTCGGCGGCGTGAGCTGCGGCGGCGGGGCTCTCGGCGGCTCGCGCGCCCAGGTCTGTCATGGCATCGATGCGGTGGCTGTCGATGTCGAACACGGTCACCCGATGGCCGGCGCGCACGAGGTGGGGCACCATCTGCGAGCCCATGTCGCCGAGGCCGACGAAGGCGATGCTTGTCATGAGGTTCTCCGCAACGGGTAGGTTGGCGTCGTCGATTGCAGTCATGAGGTTCATCGTGGCGATCGGGACGCCGGATGTCGTCACTGCTGACCCCCACCCGGACCCCCGGCTAGCGGGAATCGACCAACACCACGAACTGGTTGCTGAGGTGTTGTGCAGACCACGATTCACGGCCCAGGACGAGTGGGTGGTCAGCACGTTGTGGACTCAGTGCGACCGGTCGTGATGGGCAATACCGCCGGTAGCTGGGCCGTCTTCGATGAGGGCCAGAACCGGGGTCGGATATTTTCTTGCCCGACGTGTGGTCACGATGTGCGATGACGGCGGTGTATCGCAGGCGGGCGTCCGTATTCGGTGCACACCATTTACGAGCAACCTGTTGACAGAAACGATAATTCGAATTCCGCGCGGTCCGCGGACAGTGGATACGCATACTGCTGTTGCCGCAACTGGCCCCGCATCTCGACTTGTCCCTAGCACGCTCCTCGGAGCCTCTCCGACCGTCGGTACCGGCTGCGGGAAACGGCCGCACCAGATAGCCTGTGATGGGCCGCACAGGTCGTCCGCCGCGGTACGGGCGTCGGTAACGTTCGGGCCCGCCGGGTCGATACCTGACTCGGTGTGTGTTTTGCTGCAGTGGGGGTTGGCGGGCGCAGTCGGGGGTGTCCACACAGCGGTATCGCGTCAACCGCTCGGTTCGACCGGGCGGTGCCGAACCGTGCCCCGACGGCTCCGGAACTGGCCGCGATGACTGCGAGATTCGAAGGATGTGACTTGGTACGCGAGGGCACGGAGAACACCGTCGAGGGCCACGGCCGATTCCTGCGCCGCCGAACGGTGCTCTCACTGCCTCTGCTGGTGCCTGCGGCCGCGGCGTTGTCCCCGGCGCCCCGTGCGCTGGCCGCGCCGGGCGACCGCTGGTCACCTGAACATGCCCATCGTTGGTACCAGGCGCAGGGATGGCTCGTCGGGGCCAATTACATCCCGTCCAACGCCATCAATCAGCTCGAGATGTTCCAGCCGGGAATGTTCGACCCGCGACGCATCGATCTCGAGCTGCGGGTGGCCCGGCTGATCGGGCTCAACACGGTCCGGGTGTTCCTCCACGATCAACTGTGGACGCAGGATCAGCGCGGATTTCAACGCCGGTTGACGCAGTTCGTGGGTCTGGCGGCCCGCAACGGCATCAAACCGCTGTTCGTGTTCTTCGATTCCTGTTGGGATCCGATGCCACAGCTCGGGCCTCAGCGTGCTCCCCGGCCCGGTGTCCACAATTCGGGCTGGGTGCAGAGTCCAGGGGCCGAGCGTCTCGGTGACCGCCGCTACCACGAAGTCCTGCGCGAATATGTTGTCGGTGTCATGACCCGGTTCCGTCACGACCCGCGTGTTCTGGGGTGGGATCTGTGGAATGAGCCAGACAATCTTGCCGACACCTATCGGAATGTGGAGCGCCGGGACAAGGTGGAACTCGTCACCGCCCTGCTGCCGCAGGTGTTCCAATGGGCGCGTTCGGTCAACGCCATTCAGCCACTGACCAGTGGGGTCTGGCAGGGCGAATGGGGCGATCCGAGGCGGCGTAGTGAAATTGCTTCCATTCAGCTGGACAGTTCCGACGTGACCAGCTTTCACAGCTACGGAAATCCGGCCGAATTCGAGGCCCGTATCGATGAGCTGACTTCGTGGGGTAGGCCGATGCTGTGCACGGAGTACATGGCGCGCACATTGGACAGCACGGTGGCAGGAATTCTGCCAATTGCGAAGCGGCGGAATGTCGGTGCATACACCTGGGGTCTGATTGCCGGGAAGACGCAGACGTACCTGCCGTGGGATTCCTGGGAGCGCCCCTACCTGACACCACCCAAGGAATGGTTCCACGACCTGGTACATCCCGGCGGACGGCCTTATCGGAGCGACGAGATCCACACGATCCGTAAGCTGACGGGCCGGCTCGATCCGGCCCCGGACGGCATCGTGGATTGGCGGGTGCGCCGCGCGAAGCCGTTTCCGCGGTAAGTAACGGTGCCTTCGGCCGTCTTCGAGCCGCGATCGTGGACCTGAGTCACCTTCGGCGTAGACCATGATCCCGCGCGACCCGCTAGATTCTGATCGGCGCGCGCCGCGTCGAGTACCCAGGAAAGGCGGACCATGTCGTCGGCTGAGCAGACCGGGCGGTCGTGGTTTCGCAGCCTGGCGGTCACCCCGGGCGACCTGACACAGGCCGCGGTCTTCGCTGCGCTGATCGCCGCGCTCGGGCTCCCCGGGACCCTCACCATCGGCCCCAGCGGGGTACCGATCACCTTGCAGACCCTCGGAGTGATGCTGGCCGGATCGATTCTCGGCCCGCGGAAGGGCGCGTTGGCCGTCGGGCTGTTCGCGATCCTGGCCATCGCCGGGCTCCCCATCCTGGCCGGGGCGCGCACCGGCCTGGTGTCGCTGGCATCGCCCACTGCCGGGTTCTTCGTGGGCTGGCTGCCGGCGGTGATCGTCACCGGCGTGTTGACCGCGGTGATGATGCCGCGCTACCGGGTCGTCTGGGGAATCGTCATCAACATCCTCGGCGGGATGGTGGTGATCTATGCGTTCGGCACCGTAGGTCTGATGCTCCGCACGGATCTGTCCTGGTGGGCGGCGCTGACCACCAATGGCATCTATGTTCCGGGCGACGTCGCGAAAGCGGTGGTGACAGCCTTCGTCGCCGCCCAGGTGCACCGCGCCCGGCCCGGTCTCATCACACCCTGGCGACGGCACCGCGCCGACGCCGCCGATGGCTGACGTCGTTTTCGAAGGAGTGACGCACTCCTTCGGAGAGCGCCGGGTGCTGCGGGAAATCTCGCTGACCCTCAGCGAGCGCCGGATCGGGGTGCTGGGCGCGAACGGCAGCGGCAAGTCGACGCTGGCGCGGATGATCAACGGCCTGGTGCTTCCCGACCGCGGCACGGTCCGGGTGGACGGTCTCGACACCCGGCGCGCCGCTCGCAGAGTTCGACGTCAGGTCGGGTTCGTGTTCACCGACCCCGACCGGCAGATCCTGATGCCCACGGTGGCCGAGGACATCGAACTCTCGTTGTCCCGCCACGGCCTGAGCCGCGACGAACGCACGGACCGCACCCGGTCGATCCTCGAACGGTTCGGGCTGGCCGACCACGCCGACCATCCCGCTCACCTGCTGTCCGGCGGGCAGAAGCAACTCCTGGCCCTGGCCGCGGTGCTGGTCACCGAACCGCGCATCGTGGTGGCCGACGAGCCGACCACGCTGCTCGACCTGCGCAACGCCCGGATGTTGCGCGAGGCCTTCGCGACGCTGGACCACCAGCTCATCGTGGTGACCCACGACCTGGCCTTGATCGACGATTTTGATCGTGTCCTCGTCCTCGACGACGGCGAAGTCCGCGCCGACGACGTGCCGGCGGTGGCACTGGCCACCTATCGACAGCTCATGACGTGAGTGCCTTCGGGCTCTACCAGCCGGGCACATCTGTCCTGCACCGGTTACCGGCGGGCCTCAAACTGCTGGGGCTGGGCCTGCTGATCGTGCTGATGTCGGTCCTGGTCGACTCGCCCGCCCGTCTCGGAGTGGCCGCCGCAGGTGTCCTGGTGTTGTTCGCGCTGGCGCACCTCGGCCCCCGCGCCGTCGCCGTGCAGCTGAAACCGGTGCTCTGGGTGGTGGTGTTCATCTTCGGCTTCCAGGTCCTCCTCACCGACTGGCGGCGCGCGCTGGTGGTGTGCGGGATCCTGGTGCTGTCGGTGGCGTTGGCCGCGGTGGTCACGTCGAGCACCCGCACCACCGACATGCTCGCGGCCATGACCCGGGCCATGCGACCGCTGGCCCGCGTTGGTTTCCCGGTCGATCAGGTGGCGATGGGTCTCGCGCTGGCCCTGCGGTCGATCCCGTTGATGGTCGAGACCGTGCGGCAGGTCGAAGAGGCGCGCCGCGCTCGCGGCCTGCGCTTCTCACCGCGGATCGTGGTCGCCCCGGTGGTGGTGGCGGCCCTGCGGACCGCGGACGGGTTCGCGGAAGCGTTGGTGGCCCGCGGGCTCGACTGAGGCCGTAACCGCACGTCAAGGGATGTGGTAGACACAGCGCTATGTCCGCATCGAGCCGAGAAACCTAGCCCGCGGACCGCTGTGACCGACGATCGCATCCTGAAACCGGGCGAGACCTGCTGGCGTGTGCAGCGTGCCGGCCAGTTCGCCTGCATCATTGACGGCGCCGACTATTTTCGGTACGCCAAGGCCGCGATGTTGCAGGCCCAGCACCGCATCATCTTGATCGGATGGGATTTCGACACCAGAATTCTGTTCGAACGAGGCGGAAAGACACTCGACGGGCCCAATGTGCTGGCCGCATTTCTGCGGTGGATCGTGCGCACCCGCCCCGGTCTCGAGGTGTACCTCCTGCGGTCGAACGTGCGGCTGCTTCCGGCCTTCGAGGGCCTCTGGGGCAGAGTGACCCCGCTGGCCTTGTTGAACTGGCTCAACAGCGAGCGGCTGCGATTCGCCATCGACGGCGCACATCCGATCGGTGCCGTCCCGCACCAGAAGATCGCCGTGATCGATGACGCCTTCGCGCTCTGCGGCGGGATCGACTTCACCATCGACCGCTGGGATACCCGAGAACACAAGGACGACAATCCTTACCGTCGGGCCCTCGGGCGCACCTACGGCCCCCGGCACGAGGTCGCGGTGGCCGTCGATGGTGCCGCCGCACGCGCACTCGGTGATCAGGCGCGCGACCGTTGGGACGTCGCGACCGGCCAGTCCCTGGCTCCGGTCGAGTCGGCGGCCGGCGAAGACGAGGTGTGGCCCGCGGACCTGGACCCGATCCTGCACAACGTCGACGTCGCGATCGCCCGGACCCTGCCTGCGCACGGCGGCCGCCGCGAGATTCGTGAGGTCGAGGCACTGAACCTGGCGGCCATCGCGGCCGCACGCCACACCATCTATCTCGAGAATCAATATCTGGCGTCCCGGACGCTGGCCGACGCGCTCGCCGCCCGACTCAAGGAGCGGGACGGGCCGGAGGTCGTTGTGGTCATGCCTCGCAACTCCGAGAGTCCTCTTGAAGAGCAGGCCATGGACAGCGCGCGGCATCGGCTGCTGCACCTGCTGTGGGCCGCAGACGTGCACCGGCGGTTCCGTGTCTACTGGCCGGTGACCGCGGCGGGGACCCCCATCTACGTCCACGCCAAGGTGCTGGTGATCGATGACCGACTGCTGCGGATCGGCTCGTCGAACCTCAACAACCGGTCCATGGGATTCGACAGCGAGTGCGATGTGGCCCTCGAGGCCGACCCGGACAACCCCGAGCACGAGCACATCCGGCGGGCGATCATCGCGGTTCGAGACGACCTGATCAGTGAGCACCTCGATGTCTCGGTCGAAGAATTCGAGGGGGCCGTGGCCGCAGCGGAGTCGTTCCTGCACGCCATCGAAGCGCTGCGGGGCCACGGCAGAACGCTGCAACGGTTCACCAAGAAGACAGTGGCCGCAGAAGCCAGCCCGCTGGCCGAAAACGATCTGATGGACCCCGATCGGGTACCCACCTCGTTGTCCCGAAGCGTCCAACGCTGGCTGCACGGGCTCACCGAGTAGGACCGCCTTCCACGCCTTGCCTATGGTCGAGCGGTGACCATCCCTTACGACGAAGCGCTGCGCGAACGGTTCCAGACCCACCTGGCGGGCCATCAGCGCCGCACTGTCACCGACCCGACGAAGCGGCATGCGGCCGTGGCAGTGGTGCTGGTGGACTCCGTCGTCGGCGAGGACAGGGTGGATCCGGCGCCGGTCGACGACTGGAACGCAGGGCGGCCCATCCCGGACTTCAACCTCGACGGCCGGATGGTGGATGTCTCCGGAGGCGCCGCATTTCTGCTGTGCCGCCGAGCTTCTCGCCTGTCGTCTCATTCCGCCCAATGGGCGCTACCCGGTGGGCGCCTCGATCCGGGTGAATCCGTGGTCGAAGCCGCGTTGCGGGAACTCGACGAAGAGGTGGGTGTCGACCTGCCCGCGTCGACGGTGCTGGGTTTGCTCGACGATTACCCCACCCGGTCGGGGTATGTCATCACCCCGGTGGTGATCTGGGGCGGCGGACGGCTTGATCCGCATCCATCCCCGGCCGAGGTGGTGGCGGTGTACCGCGTTGGTCTGCACCAACTTCTCCGCGACGACTCGCCCCGGTTCATCACCATCCCGGAGAGCCCACGTCCGGTGGTACAGATACCGCTGGGCAACGACCTCATCCACGCACCCACCGGTGCGGTGTTGCTGCAGACGAGGTGGCTGGGTCTGGAAGGTCGCCACGATCCGGTCGACGGCCTCGAGCAACCTGTTTTCGCTTGGAAATAAGCCTGATTGGCGTGCCGTCGAGCGGTTATCCGTGATTTCGCAAAGTCCGCACCGGCGTGTGGCGGGCCGGCGAAAGGCATCGGAGGAAAGGGAACCACGTGGGAAAGACGAGAGCAGCCCTGTCGACCGCAGCTGTTGTGCTGGGCCTGGTGGTGCCGGGTTGTGGGTCCGGCTCGGGCCAGGAAGCCGATACCGCGCCCCCCTCGCAGGCCACGTCGTCGGCACCGGCAACCACTGCTGCCGCGTCGCGGCCCGACCAGACGATCGCCGAATATCTGCAGGCCACCGGGATCTCCCAGACCTTGGTCAAGAGGGGCGAGCCCGGCGTTCCGACCCTGAACCTGCCGATGCCTGCCGGCTGGCAGGACGTGGGCGCGAACACGCCGAAAGACGCCTACGGTGCGATCTACCTCGCCGACCCGGCGGTGACGGACAACCCGCCGGCGATCATCGCCAGAATGGCGCGGCTCTCTGGCGAGGTCGACCAGGCGAAGCTCCTCGAACTCGCGCCGAATGCCATCCGGAACCAGCCCGGGTACCAGGGTCCCGAGACCGGCCAGGCAGGTCAGCTCTCCGGATTCGACGCCGCCGAGATCGCCGGCACCGTCGACCAGAACGGGCGCCCGGAGTTCGTTGCCCGCAAGACCGTGGTGATCCCCGGCCAGGACGGGATCTATCTGCTGGCGTTCGACGCACAGGGCAGGCCCGATCAGAAGCCGGCGTTGATGAAGGCGATGTCGGTGATCGATGCCGAGACCACCATCGAGCCCTGACGTCACACTTCCAGGCCTGTTTGCGACTACCTCACCGTGTCGATGTTGACAGCTGCGCCTTGACATTTCGGGTCAGGGCGTCGGCGAGAATCTCCGACTCGCCGGCGAACAGACCGTCGAGGGCCAGTTTGGCGACAATGCGGGGGTCGGTCTTCTGCTCCGCCGGAATGTAGGACACCATGTCGGTGTCCATGTAGCCGACATGCAGCGCTGCTACGTGAATACCTTGGGGAGCCAACTCTTCCCGCACCGCATCCGTCAGCGCCCAGGTGGCAGCCTTGGCGGCCGAGTAGGCGCCGCTGCTCGACGGGTGCAGCCAGGACAGCACCGACAATACGTTCAGGATCGATCCGCCGCCGTTGTGCTCGATCACCGGCGCGAACGCGCGAATGACGTTGAGTGTGCCGAAGTAATGAGTTTCCATCTCGAGCCGGATGTCCTCGATCGGACCGTCGACCAGGGTGGCGCGGGTGGAGACTCCTGCGTTGTTCACCACGAGGGTGACATCACCTGCGAGTTCTGTTGCACGACGCACTGATTCAGGATCGGTGATGTCGATCTGGATGGGAATGACGCCGGGGATGTCGACGGTTTCGGGCCGGCGGGCGCCGGCATAAACGGTGGCGCCGCGGGCCACCAGCTCAGAGGCGAACTGTCGGCCGAGTCCTCGGTTGGCGCCGGTGACCAGTGCGGTGATGGGTGTGGTGTTCATGAGTGACTCCTCGGATTCTGCCGTGTCAGGGATATTGGAAAGAACGTCACGGCCTGCCGGTTCAGTCCAGAACGAGCGGAAATTCCTGCTAGCTGGAAGACCGCGGCGACGCCTCGCCGGCAAGGCGCGTCAGGATCGCGACGGTGGACTCCTGGCGGGCGTGACGGTAGCCGGTGCCGGCCCAGAGGTGGACGAGGTCGGCCTCTCCCGCCGCCGCGGCGGCTTTGCGCAGTGGACCGGTCAGATGGTGAATCGCCGGATAGCCCAGCGGTGCCGACGATTCGAAGTCGTCGATGAATCTGTTGCGGAGTCCGCGGGCCGGCCGGCCGGTGAAAGCGCGGGTGAGGACGGTGTCGGTTCGCGCCGGGTCCGTCAGCGCGGCCCGGTGGGTCGCCGAGGCGCCGCTCTCGTCGGCGAGCAACAACACGGTGCCCACGGCCGCAGCCTCGGCACCCGCCCGGAGCACACCGGCGACGTCTTCCGGGGTGGACAGTCCGCCGGCGGCGATGAGGGGCAGCCGGACGCTCCCCGCCACCTGGGTGATCAGATCGGTGATCGGAACCGGATCGGGCATGCGGTCGGGGGTCAGCGTCCCCGAGTGACCACCGGCCACGACGGCCTGGACGGCGAGCATGTCAACCCCTGCCGCCGCGGCCGATTGAGCCTCGTGGTCGGTGGTGACGGTCTGGACGACGGTGGTGCCCGCCTTCTGCAGCGCCCGGATGACGTCCCCGTCGGGGATGCCGAAGGTGAAGCTCACCAGCGGTACCGGGTTGGACAGCAAGACGTCGATCTTGGCTTTGAACGCGTCGTCGTCCTCGATCGGTTCTGTCGGCAGAGTGAGCCCGAAGCGGTCGGCCTCCCGCTGCACCGCGGCCGCGTAGCGACCATAGGACTCCACCGTGATGGGGACGGGATTCGGCGCGAAGACATTGACGCCGAACGGAATTGACTCCTGCTGTACCGATGAGATCTCGGCGAGCAGACCCTCGGCGGTTTTGTAACCCGCGGCCAGCAGGCCAAGGCCGCCGGCGCGCGCAGCGGCGAGAACCATCGCAGGGGTGGTGGCGCCCCCGGCCATGGGTGCGGCGATGACCGGGATACGCAGACCCAGATTCGCCAGTGCTGATGTCATGGGGTGCTCCTCGGTGTGGTAGTCGGGTTGTCCTCGTTGCAACGATTCTGAGCCGTGGAACATCCGCCTGGGTATGACCGGTTTCCTCGATGCTGGGAGGTTCGGGCTCCTATCGCGGCCAGTTCTCCCTCAGTGCCCAGCCGCCGGCGTCGGCGGCGACGAGGCGCTCGGCGATGCCGGCCTCGTCGAACGCCGCCCGCACGTCGTCGAGGGTTTCGCTGTAGATCGACCAGCCCGCGATGTGGGCGATCACCACACGCGGGACGCTCAGAACCGCGGCGACATCGGCGGCGCGCTGACCGGTCAGGGTCAGCGGGCGGCCCTGATTCTTCGCGGGTAGGCGCGAGGCGCCGGCGAACAGCACCGCGACGTCGATGACCGGGAATCGTCGGGCGATCTGCGCGACGGGCACCAGCGAGGCGTTGTCCCCGCTGACATACACCGTCGGCAGGTCGGCGGCCTGCAGGACGAAACCGGTGACCTCGGCGTTGACGTGGCCGGAGGCATCACGCGTGCCGTCCAGGGGACCGTGCACGGCAGGCACCGCGGTCACGGTGACGGCGCCGTCGCCGTCGGCGCGAACGAGGTCGGTGGAATCCCAGGTGGTCAGGCCCAGCGCCGGCGTACCCAGTCGTTGCGCGGCACCGGGGCCGGTGAGGATGACAGGTACCGCGGAGACCGCCCACTCGCGTCCCGCAACGTCGAGATTGTCGCGGTGATCGTCATGACTGAGGAGGACCGCGTCGACGTCGCCGAGGTCTGCGGCCGCCACGGCCGGTGGTATCAGCTTGGCCATGGCGCCGTAGTCGCGCGGAGCGTCGAACGTGGGATCGGTGACGAAACGTGTTCCGCCGTAATCGAGGACGACGGTCGGTCCGCCGACGACGCCGATGGCGAACCCGTGCCGGTCGGCGCTGATCGTGTCCATGAGACTCGCCCTCAGCCCAGCAGGCCGACGTGGTACCCGAGGCGGGTCTCGATGTCACCGGGCTGGTGGAAGCCGCCGTCGAACAACTTCTTGATCCGCGCCTGGGCCGCCGGGCGTCCGAGTGCGGCGAGAAAGGCCTCCCATTCGGGTGCGATCTCGTGGTCGGGGGGCAGGCTGTTGACGTTGACCAAGCGCTTTGTCTCGGCGAGCGCCTGCTTGTCGAAGGACGAGATCCTGGTGGCCAGCGCGTCGACGAAGCCGTCGAGTTCGGCGTCGGGCAACGATCGATTGACGTATCCGTACAGTTCCGCCAAGCCGCCGTCGATATCGTCGGCTCCCAGCAGGACTTCGAGTGCGCGGCCACGTCCGATCAGGCGGGGCAGTCGCGCCATCGGTCCGCCGCCGGGTACCAGGCCGGCGCCCACCTCCCACTGCGACAGGATCGCCTTCTCCCGGCTGGCGAAGCGCATGTCGCTGGCCAGCGCGAGCTCACTGCCGACTCCCGTCGCGCGGCCGCGAATGGATGCGATCGACACCACCGATGCGCGGCTCAACCGGACCAACATATCCGGAAGCGCCTGCAGGCCGGTCGCGCCTGCGGGATAGCGCGTCGACTCCTCGAGCGGGGACACGAAGTCGTAGTGCGTCAGGAAGAAACCGTCGACGGAACTGTCGAAGACGACGACCTTGACGTCGTCGTCGGTCTCGAGTGCGGTGATGATCTGGTCGAGTTGCGGGAGTTGCTCAGGGCCGAAGATGTTCAGTGGCGGGTTGTCGAAGGTCACCCGCCAGTAAGTCGGCGAACGTCGGTCCAGAACAATCTGTTTGGGCTGCGTCACTGCGGCCATCTGTGGCTCCCGTCGGGGTGGTGGTGAACGGTTCAATCCTGCGGCCTCGATCGACGACTGTCGATGCCGCTGACGTCCATTGCCGTTGGGGGAGGGCGCGACGGCCGGGGTAGGGATAACCGGAAACCCGCGCTCGACAGGAATCAGCTCTGAGGGCAGAGACGTTGTCGCCGGCACTCCGGTCTCCGAACCGGTTCGAGATCCCACCGAGAAGGAGCCATGGACTCGAAACTCGAGGTCGTCGTGGTACCTGTCGCCGACGAGGACCGGGCGAAGGCTATCGGGTGGTGCAGGTGACGCCGCCCGGATCGGTCACGTCGGTCATCTTCGGTACCGGAGTCAGTTCGGCCACACCGGGTTCCACCCAGGGTCTGTACCTCGTCGTCAGTGATATCGAGGCCGCCCGTCTCGAGTCTGTCGATCACGGCGTCGCCGTCGGCAACGTGTTCCATGACGCCACCGGGATCTTCAACCATGCAGAAGTGTCTGCCCGCGTTCCCGGTCCCGACCCACAACGGGGCAGTTACGCGTCCTTCGCGTCGTTCTCCCACAGGAAACATGGCTACAACAACAACACCTCCGCGACAGATTTTGATTACCGCGAGTTAACTTGGCCGGAGCGTAAAAACACCATGTGCTGCATATCCTGAGCCCATGACAGCCATGCCGCTTTCCCGTGACGCACGGACTGCCTTCGATCAAGCTCTCTTGAGTGCCATCACCGAAGGCGAGATACCCTCTCACACTGGATATTTCGGTCACGCCACGTGGACGGCCATCGACGCGATCGCCCGGCAGCATCCCGAGGCCGAGAGCGGCCTCATCTCCGCCGCCTACGACGCATTCAGCCTCGAGCATGGCAGCGTCGCGTGGACAACGCCGCCTGACTAGTCGGCGACGGGCCCGGCGCAGGTTTCCGGAAACCGCTCACGGAGACGGTCCAGGTGCCGGTGTGCCTCATAGAGGTCGCGCCTGAGTGCCTTCTCGCCGGCGGTCGGTTGCAAGGACCCTTGCCGTCGCCGCTGTGCCGCTTCGATCAACGCAGAGACGTGAGCAATCTGCTCGTGCAGCGCCGACGACAACACGCGCGCTTGCGCCAGGTCGGCTGAGTCGTCGTCCACCTCGGCATCCTCTCACCGATGCCGCTCCGCCGTTCGCGCGGTTTGTCCGGCGCTCTGCGGGGTATTGATCCTGCTGGCGGCTTCCCACCCGCCTGGGTCGGTAGGTCTAAGGAGTTCCCGTGGTAGGTCGCCAGTTGGTCCGCTCAGTCGTCGTCGGAGCTCTCGGAGCCTGGGGGGTGCTGCTCGGTGCAGCGGCACCGATTGCGGCGGCGGAACCGCCCGCTCCCTGCCCCGACATCGAGGTCATCTTCGCCCGAGGTACCGGCGAGGCCGCCGGAGTGGGCGGAGTGGGCCAGGCATTTGTCGACGCGGTGCGAGGTCAGGCGGGCGGCAGGTCAGTCGGCGTCTACCCCGTCAACTATGCGGCCAGCGGCAACTTTTCCGACCGGATGGAGATCGCCCGGACCGTGGTCGGGGGAGTCGGCGACGAAGGTTCGCGCATCGAGTTCATGGCCGCCAACTGCCCTGACACCAAGCTGGTGCTGGGTGGCTACTCTCAGGGCGCGGTCGTCACGGGGTTCGTGACCTCCGACGTCGTTCCCGCTGGTGTGCCGGCAGACCAGGTTCCGGAACCGCTGCCGGCCGACGTCGCCGACAACGTGGCCGCGGTCGTGCTGTTCGGTAAGCCGTCGGGTGAGTTCCTGCAGCGCTACAGCGCACCGGCGGCGAACATCGGTCCGCTGTACGCGGACAAGACGCTCGAGCTGTGCGCCCCGGGGGACACGATCTGCGAAGGGATCTTCGGCGGTGGTCCGACCGTGGCCCATGCGCTGTATCCGGTGAACGGCATGGTCGGACAGGGCGCAGCTTTTGCCGTGAGTCGCGCGTAGGTCCGGCTCAGTGCGGCGCGGTGGATTCCCGGACGCAGCGTTTGGAGCAGTCGAGCAGAATCAGCCGCAGGTCCGCATCGCAGATATCGGCGAGTGCCGGGTCGGTGGCGCAGGCATAGATCCCGGCAGTGGTCATGGAGATCGCCACGCGCGTTGCGGTGTCGGGTGCCGGTCCATGTAGCAATGCGGAGAACCGATCAAAAATCACCTGGATGGCCTCGTCGGATTCGACCAGCTGATGGATGGTCGGATCGCCGTAGAACAACGAGGACACCCGCCGGTGCCGGATGGCCAGCTCGACCAGGCCACTGATCGCGACATCGCGCTGCGCATCGTGGCTGGGCAGTAGCTCCGCGATCCTGGTGAGGCGTTCGATGTCCTCGAAAACCGGGAGCACCACGGCCAACGCGATCTCGTCTTTGGACTGGAACTGGTAGTAGACCGCACCTTTGCCCACCCCGAGCCGATCGGCGATCATCTGCAGCGAGGTGCCGTGGACGCCGTGTTTGGCGAACAACTCGAGGGCTGCCTCGAGGACGCGTTCGCGGGCAAAGCCCTTGGTGGTGGGTGGCTTGGCTGACGGCTTTGACACTCGACCCCCTCCCTGGTGGCGGCATCGCTTCAACGCACCAGTCAATTTTCGCGACTGTACCTCGTGAGCTGTGTGACCACGAACACTTAGCCGATCGGCTTGTCAAAAGATAGCCGACTGGATAGCGTTTAGCCGCACTAAGGACAAGATGATCGGGTCGCTCGGCTCGCTCGGCCGTCATCGGCCTGGGCGCCGACTCCCACCACAGATGGAGCCGGCGTATGAAGATGCTCAAACGGGCGTGGATGCCGATACTCATCGTGCTGGTAGTTCTGGTCGCCGGGTTCACCGTCGATCGGGTCCGCGGCTTCTTCGCGTCCGAACCGCCGCTGGTCACGCCCGTGAACTTCGCCGACGACCCGGAGCCGTTCGACCCGAAGATCGTCGAGTACGAGATCGACGGCCCGGCCGGGGGAACGGCCGACGTGAATTATCTCGATCTGGAGGGCAAGCCGCAGCGGCTCGACGGCGCCGCGCTGCCCTGGACCATCAGGCTGGAGACCACCGAACCCTCGGCGATGGCCCAGGTGGTCGCGCAAGGCAACACGGACACCCTGACGTGCCGGATTCTGGTCGACGGTGAGCTCAAAGAAGAAAGAACCATGACCGGCGTGAACGTCCAGACCTACTGCATCGAGAAGTCCGCGTGAGCAAGCACGGAAGCGAGGCGCCCACCGGTCCGATCACGGTCGCCGATCGCCCACACCGGCATTTCGAGGGACCCGCGCGGGTGATCCGCGCACTATCGATCCCGATCATTCTCGGCTGGATCGTCATCGCCGCCTTCCTCAACATCTCGGTACCGCAGTTGGAGGCCGTCGGCGAGGAGCGGTCGGTCTCGATGAGCCCCGAGGACGCGCCCGCCGTCATCGCCATGCAGCGCATCGGTTCGGTTTTCGACGAGTTCAAATCGAACAGCTCGGTGATGATCGTGCTGGAAGGCCAGCAGACCCTCGGCGACGACACCCGCCGGTACTACTCAGAACTGATCGACAAGCTGCGGGCCGACACCACCCACGTCGAACACGTCCAGGACCTCTGGAGTGACCCGCTGACCGCGGCCGGTGTGCAAAGCGCCGACGGCAAGGCCGTGCAGGTCCAGGTGAACCTGGCAGGCAACCAGGGTGAGGCGCTGGCCAACGAGTCGGTGGCCTCGGTCCGCGACATCTTGGCCAACACCCCGGCGCCCGCCGGCGTGGAAGCGCACATGACCGGCGCCGCGGCCCTGTCGGCCGAACAGATGGAAGCCAGCCACACCAGTCTGCGCACGGTGGAGATGCTGACGTTCGCCGTCATCATCATCATGCTGCTGCTGATCTTCCGCTCGATCATCACCACCGTGCTCATTCTCGTGATGGTGGTGATCAGCCTGGTCACGGTGCGCGGTGCCGTGGCCTTCCTCGGCTATCACGACGTGATCGGCCTGTCGACGTTCGCCACGGGTCTCCTGGTCACTCTGGCGATAGCCATCGCCGTCGACTACGCGATCTTCCTGATCGGCCGTTATCAGGAGGCCCGCGGAGCGGGCGAGGACCCAGAGTCGGCGTACTACACGATGTTCGGTGGCACCGCCCACGTCATCGTCGGCTCCGGACTCACCATCGCCGGGGCGACGTTCTGTCTGAGCCTGACCCGGCTTCCGTATTTCCAGACCCTCGGTGTCCCGCTGGCCGTCGGCATGCTGGTGCTCATCTGCACCGCCATGACGTTCGGGCCGGCCGTGGTCACCGTCGCCAGCAAGTTCGGGCTGCTGGAACCCAAACGGTCGATGCGCGTGCGGGGTTGGCGCAAGATCGGCGCCGCTGTGGTCCGCTGGCCGGGACCCATTCTGATCGCGTCCGTCGCCGCGTCACTGGTCGGTCTGCTGGCCCTGCCGGGATACCAGACCAGCTACAACGACCGCAACTATCTGCCGGATGACATCGGTTCCAACCTGGGCTACGCCGCAGCCGAACGACATTTCTCCACGGCCCGGTTGAACCCGGAGATGTTGATGGTCGAAAGTGAACGCGATCTGCGGAATCCGGCCGACTTCCTGGTGATCGAGAAGATCGCCAAAGCCGTGTTCCAGGTCGAGGGGATCGGACGGGTGCAGACGATCACCCGCCCCGAGGGCACGCCCATCGAGAACACCTCGATCCCGTACCAGATGAGTCAGCAGGGTGTGCTGTCGACGCTGAACCAGAAGTACAACCAGGACCGCATGGACGACATGCTCAAGCAGGCCGAAGACATGCAGGTCAATATCGACACCACGACCAGGATGTCGGAGATCACCACCGAGATGGCCGATACCACGCATCAGATGGTCACCCAGATGAAGAACATGGTGGTCGACATCGGGGCGTTGCGCGACAACATCGCCGCCTTCGACGACTTCTTCCGGCCGATGCGCAACTACTTCTACTGGGAACCGCACTGCTACGACATCCCAATCTGTTGGGCCTTCCGGTCGATCTTCGACACCATCGACGGCATCCAGATCATGACCGACGACATACAGCAGTTGATGCCGCAGATGGAACGGCTGGACAAGCTGATGCCGCAGATGGTCGCGTTGATGCCGTCGATGATCGAGACGATGAAGTCGATGAAGACCATGATGCAGACCCAGCAGCAGACCCAGTCGGGTATGCAGGAACAGCAGCGCATCATGCAGGAAAACGGCACCGCGATGGGTGATGCCTTCAACGCCGCGAAGAACGACGACTCGTTCTACCTCCCGCAGGAAGCTCTCGACAACCCGGACTTCAAAAAGGGTCTGGAGCAGTTCATCTCGCCGAACGGGCACGCCGTGCGGTTCATCATCGCCCACGAGGGTGACCCGATGACCGCCGAAGGCATCGCCAAGATCGACGCGATCAAATCGGCAGCGAAAGAAGCCATCAAGGGCACGCCGCTGGAAGGCTCGACCATCTTCCTCGGTGGCACCGCCGCCACCTTCAAGGACATGGCTGACGGCACCCAATACGACCTGTTGATCGCCGGAATCGCCGCCATCGGACTGATTTTCATCATCATGCTGCTGCTCACGCGAGCGGTGGTGGCTGCCGCGGTGATCGTGGGCACCGTGATCCTGTCCCTGGGTGCATCGTTCGGCCTGTCAGTTCTGCTGTGGCAGCACCTGATCGGTATCGAACTGCACTGGATGGTGCTACCGATGGCGGTGATCATCCTGTTGGCCGTCGGTGCCGACTACAACCTGCTGGTGGTGGCCCGGCTCAAAGAAGAGATACACGCCGGGCTCAACACCGGCATGATCCGCACCATGGGCGGCAGTGGGTCGGTGGTGACCGCCGCAGGCATGGTGTTCGCCTTCACCATGATGACCATGGCCGTCAGCGACCTGACCATCATGGGCCAGGTGGGCACCACCATCGGACTGGGCCTGCTGTTCGACACCCTGGTGATCAGATCCTTCATGACGCCCGCCATCGCGGCGTTGCTCGGTCGCTGGTTCTGGTGGCCGCAGAACGTGCGACCCCGCCCAAAGCCGCAGCCCTGGCCGGTCCAGCGCCAACCGCAGGAAGTGCTGTCATGACCGGGATTTGTGGAGTCTCATCGGCGCCCACCGCCGCCAATACTCCACAAATCACTCGGTGGGTGGCTGCGGCGGTGACGGGGCTGGCGTTGATGCTGAGCCTGGCCCCGGCCGCCGGTGCCGATCCTGATGAG